>CAZGPT010000001.1:0-28070 GCA_964527015.1 uncultured Mycobacterium sp.
CGCAGGCGCGCCCGAACGCCAAGGCGCATAAGGGTTCACGTCGGGGTTCACGTCGTAGTCGAGCGGCGGTCCGGCGTTGAACCTCAGTCGAGAATGAGTGCCGGGGTGTCTGTGCGAAGCGTCTCACCCCGGAAGAACTCCGGTGCCTTCGCCCGCCAAACCAACATCAGCACCCCACCGGCGATGATGAGGCCCAGGCCTAGGATGAGCACCAGGCCGACGCCGAAAAGGCTGGCGCCGCTTCCGTAGTCGGGTGAGGCGCTGTCGCGAAGCGTGATGATGAACACGATGAACAGGCCCAGGCCGCCGAGCAGTGGAAACAGCAGCTTGAACACGAAGCTGGAAACGTCGACGAAGGCTTCCCGCCGGAAAAACCACACGCACCCGAAGGCCGTCAACCCGTAGTAGAAGCAGATCATGATGCCGAGGGCGTAAATGGTGTCGGTGAGCGCATTGTTGCTCAGGATGTGCATCACCGCATAGAAAGCCCCGGCCACCGTCCCGGCCACCACGGTCGCATAGGACGGCGTGAGGTACCGGGGGTGGATCGAGGCGAACCGGGCGGGCAGCGCCTTGTAGGTCGCCATCCCGAGCATGGTGCGCGAGGACGGCAGGAATGTGGTGATCAGGCTGGCGGTGCTCGACGCCAGGACCGCCAGATACAACAACAGATGCCAGGGGTGTCCCAGCACCGGCTCGGCCAGTTCGCCGAATACGTTGGCGGCGTTGGCCTCATTGCCCAGCCCGACGCCCTCAGTACCCACCCCGGCGTACATCTGTGTGGCGGTCGCCACCAGGAGGTAGGTCAGCAGAATGGACAGCACCGTCAACAGCGCGGCCCGGCCAGGTGTCTTTTCGGCACCCTTGGATTCCTCGTTGACCGTCAGACAGGTGTCCCAGCCCCAGAACGCGAAAATCGACCCGGACAGACCAGCGATGAACGCCGACAGGGTCATTCCCGCGGGGCTGAACCAGTCCCAGTCGAAGGCCAGCCCGGTCGGCGCGCTTCCGGACTTGGCGATCGCCAGCACCGCGAAGATCAGCAACAGCGCCAACTGAAACCCGACCAGGACGAACTGGACCCGCTCGGTGGTGGTGATACCCCGGTATGCGACCCAGGTTGCCAGCGTCAGGAACCCCAGACAGGTCGCGACGTTGATCCACGGCTGATTCCACAGCTCACCGATCCACCTGCTGCCGGTCAGGTCGCCGAGAAACTGGTAGAAGAACTCGACCGCGACGCCGGCCAGGTTCGACAGCACGATGGCGGTGGCCAGGATCGCTGCCCACCCACCGAGCCAACCTACGTATGGGCCGAACGCTTTGGTCGTCCAGGTGAAGGAGGTACCGCAGTCCGGGGCAACCTTGTTGAATTCCCGGTAGGCGTAGGCGGCGAAGAACATCGGCAGGAAGCCGGCGATGATCACCACCGCCATCTTGGTTCCGGCCTGGGTGACCAGAATCCCGATGGTCGCGGTGAGCACGTAGGCCGGTGCGACCGAGGATATTCCGAGAACGACGCTGCCGAGCACACCGACGGAATTGCGGGATAGACCCTTGTCTTTCAGATCGGCTTCGGGAGCGTGTTGCAGGCCGTGCTGCTGGTTCATGATGCCCCCGGGCCGGTGTGCTCGATGCGATCTACTGGGAAGGACGGTAGCCCTGACACCGAGACCTGTTGGGTGTTTGATGTGCTTGTTACAAAACGAGACTGTCGACATCCGATCCGCACCACCCGACCGCCCCGGAGGAACACCGCCATGATCGATCAACTCGAGGCCGCCGGCAGCGGAATCGTCGTCGGAGCGGATGGATCTGAGAACGGCCGGGCCGCACTGCGGTGGGCGGCCCGGACCGCCGTGGCTTATCAGCTGCCGCTGACGGTGCTGCACGCGGTGCCCGATGACGCCGGGGATGCGGTGCCGGTGTTGTTCGCCGAACCGACCGGTGTGCTCGGCGAGGCGGTCGAACTGGTGCGGTCGGTCGAACCCGGCCTGCAAGTCCGGGCATTACAGATGCCCAATTCGCCGGTGCGCTCGCTGCTGGCGTTCGGCGAGACCGCCGAACTGCTGGTGCTGGGGCCCCGGGGGGTGGAAGGCTTCCGCGGGCTGCTTCTGGGTTCGACCACGATGCATGTAGCGCCGTACGCGAAATGTCCTGTCGTGGTGGTGCATTCCGAGACGGAGGGTGTGCCCGCCGTGCGCGGCGAAGGCGGCGAGGGCGGCAAGGGCGGCAACCCCGGTCAGGTGGTCTTGGGCTACGACGGGTCACGGGGTTCGAACCGGGCGGCGGCGTTCGCCTTCCGGCATGCAGCGGCCCTCGGAACCGGGGTCGTCGCGGTCACCGTGGAGCCCGGTCGCGGTAAGCCGCAGAGCGAGGAGATCGACCCCGAGAATGCGGTCCCCGGTTCCGATACCAGCGCATTCCACTCCCCGGTGATCGTCACCGCGGCGTCGTTTCCGGATGTGCCGGTCTCGTTCGTCGAGGGCACCGGGCGCCCCGCCGAGGTACTGCTCGCCGAGGCCGCCGGAGCGGAGCTGTTGGTGGTGGGCAGCCGGGGATCCGGCGGGTTCACCGAACTGGTGATGGGCTCAGTCACACAGAAGGTGCTCGCTCACGCGGATTGTCCGGTCGCAGTTCTGCATCCGGGCATCACGGCACGGACGGCCGCCGGATTGGGCTGACCAGCCGAAAAGACCTGCCGATCTTGCGATCAGTCGAGCAGGATTGACTTTACCCGTACCTCGGTGGCCGGTTTGCCATCCTTGCCGCCGCCGGCGACTCCGGCCTCGGCGATCTTGTCCAGGGTGGCCAGTCCGGTCGCGTCGATCGTGCCGAACACAGTGTAGTTCGGCGCCAGTTCGGAGTCCTTGTACACCAGGAAGAACTGGCTGCCGTTGGTGTCCGGGCCGGAGTTGGCCATCGCCAGGGTGCCGCGTGGGTAGAGCACCGTGTCCTGGAGGGCGGGGTCATTCTCGGGGTACTGGTTGGTCGGGTACTCGTTGGCGAATCGATAGCCGGGTCCGCCGGAGCCGGTTCCGCTTGGGTCGCCGCACTGCAGCACGCCGAGTGACTCGGCGGTGGTCAACCGGTGGCAGACGGTGTCGTCGAAGAACCCTTTCTGCGCCAGGCTGGCGAAGCTGTTGACCGTGCAGGGCGCCTCGGCATTGTTGAGCAACAGCCCGATGTTGCCCTGATCGGTTGACATGCTGACGCTGATCGTGGGGGGATCGGTCGGCACCTTGCCGGAGTTCGGCGCGTCCACCTGCTTGCTAGCCTTCTGGGCGGCCGGGTACTGGCAATTGGCGCCCAGGTCGGCAGGTGCGGTGAACACCGGAAGTTGGTTCTCGCCGCCGCGCTCGGCCGCCGTCGCGGGCGCGGCGGGTGCCGCGGGTGCCGTGGTGGTGGAGGAGGCGGTGGTTGACGCGTCCTTTCCGCCCTGGAGAACAAAAGTGGCGATCAACGCGGCACCGACGGCCAGGGCCACCATGGCGCCCACCACCGTCAGGATGCGCTGTCGTTTGGCCCGCTGGGCACGGCGCTCCAGTTGCCGCTCAAGCTTGCGTTTGGCCGTCTCGCGTCGTTGTGCGTTCGTGGGCACCGCGGGGTCCTCCGTTGTCAGGTAGATAGTGCAATCGCGCCGATGAGTGTGCCAGCCGAGGCCGCCGGCGGGGCTGACGGCCCACCCGAAGTGTCGGGTGCGAGACTTGTCACCGTGTTGCTCACCGGGTTCCCGGCCGGCATGTTGGCCTGTAACTGCTACGTCCTGGCGCCCTGCGCCGGTTCCGACGCGATCATCGTCGATCCCGGTCAGCGCGCGCTGGCACCGCTGCGCCGGATTCTCGACGAGAACCGGCTGACCCCGGCGGCGGTCCTGCTCACCCATGGCCACATCGACCACATCTGGTCTGCGCAGAAGGTCGCCGACACCTACGGCTGCCCCGCCTACATCCACCCGGCGGACCGGTTCATGCTCACCGACCCGATCAGGGGTTTCGGCCCGCGCATCGGCCAGGTGATGTTGGGTGCACTGTTCCGGGAACCCCGGCAGGTCATCGATCTCGACCGGGACGGAGCGGTGCTTGAATTCGACGGACTGGCGGTCACGGTCGCCCACACTCCGGGTCACACCCGGGGATCGGTGGTCTTCCGGGTGGCCGGTCCGGACAGCGGGCTCGCGTTCACCGGTGACACCCTGTTCAGGCAGTCCGTGGGGCGTACCGACCTGCCGGGTGGAAGCGGACGTGACCTGCTCGAGTCCATTGTGACCAAACTGCTGGTCCTGGACGATCGCACCCGGGTGCTGCCCGGCCACGGCGAGACCACGACCATCGGCGACGAACGGCGCACGAACCCCTTCCTGCAGGGGATCACCACCCTGTGAGCCATTTTCAGGCCCCGAAGGGGGTGCCGGACTACCTGCCGCCCGAGTCAGCGGAATTCGTCACGGTGCGTGACGGATTACTCGCCGCCGCCCGGGGCGCCGGCTACGGCGATATCGAGTTGCCGATCTTCGAGGACACCGCGCTGTTCGCGCGCGGGGTCGGGGAGTCGACCGATGTGGTCTCGAAGGAGATGTACAGCTTCGCCGACCGGGGCGACCGGTCGGTCACCTTGCGTCCGGAGGGGACCGCCGGGGTGATGAGGGCGGTGATCGAGCACGGCCTCGACCGGGGAGCCCTACCGGTCAAGCTGTGCTACGCGGGGCCGTTTTTCCGTTACGAGCGGCCTCAGGCCGGCCGCTACCGTCAGCTCCAGCAGGTCGGCGTCGAGGCGATCGGCGTCGACGACCCGGCGCTTGATGCCGAGGTGATCGCCATCGCCGATGCCGGATTCCGCAGCCTGGGGTTGGACGGATTCCGGTTGGAGATCACGTCGCTCGGTGACGACACATGCCGATCGCAGTACCGGGAGTTGTTGCAGAATTATCTGTTCGGACTGGACCTCGATGAGGCCACCCGGCAACGCGCCGCGCTCAACCCGCTCCGGGTTCTCGATGACAAGCGCCCGCACGTCAAGGCGTTGACCGCGGACGCCCCGGTGATGCTTGACCACTTGTCGGGTCCGGCTAGGCAGCACTTCGACACGGTGCTGGCACACTTGGACGCTTTGGGGGTTCCGTACGCCATCAGCCCACGGCTCGTACGAGGCCTGGATTACTACACCAAGACCACCTTCGAGTTCGTCCACGATGGTTTGGGGGCGCAGTCCGGGATCGGCGGCGGCGGCCGCTATGACGGCCTGATGGCGCAGTTGGGCGGTCAGGACCTCTCCGGTATCGGATTTGGGCTCGGGGTGGACCGGACCATGCTTGCGTTGCGCGCCGAAGGCCGGAGGGTGGGGGAGCCCAGCCGGTGCGATGTGTTCGGTGTGCCGCTGGGCGGGCGGGCCAAGATTGAACTGGCCCGGCTCGCATCGGTTCTGAGGGCCGCCGGGGTCCGAGTGGATCTGGCCTACGGTGATCGCGGGATCAAAGGCGCCATGCGGGCCGCTGACCGGTCCGGTGCGCGGATCGCCCTCGTCGCCGGGGACCGTGATATCGACGCCGGCACCATCGGGGTCAAGGATCTGGCTAACGGTGCACAAGTCGACATCGACATCGAGTCGGTCGTCGCTGTATTGCTATCGCGCCTGTCGTGACTGCCCGGCCGGTCCGGCGGCCCGAGCCTCAGAGTATTCTCAGCCCGCCGGGGGAACCCGCCGGTGACGTTTCCACGTTGAACTAACCATGAGGGAACTGCTCGAGGATTACCTGCGCAGCAGGGGCGTGCGGTATTTCCGTGGCCACCATGACGATGAGTTTTTCTACCTGATGGATTGCCCGTCCCGCGGTTTCCGGCCGCAACAGTCCGGCCGTCTCGATATTCACCTCCAAGTGTGCGGACCCGGCCGCGACGCGGTCCGGGTTCACATCAGCCCGGACCGGTTCTATCCCGCCGATCGGCGGGACCGGCTGGCTACGGTCGCCGCGCGGTGGAATTCCGGTGATCCTGGGGTGCGCGCGACGGTGCACAACTCCTGCGATCCGGCGCTGGTAGGTGTTGACGCCGGACTGACCCGTCGGCCCGCCGATGGCGCGGCCCTGGCCGACTTCGTCGACCACGCCGTCGAGTCGGCCGTCGAATTGTTCGCACTGATGCGTGACGCGGCCGGTCCGGAGCCCTGGACCTCCGGCGCGCTGCGGGCGGCGGGCTGACATCCGTCGGTAACGACTGGTCGAGCCCTACCGATATGGCCGGTATGCGATATCTCACTGCAGTGGGCACGGCTGCCGCTCTGCTCGCCGCCGGTATCGGGGCCGCACCGCTGGCCGGGGCCGAGCCGACAACCACCGAGCCGACAACCACCGAGCCGACAACCCCCGAGCCGACAACCCCCGAGCCCGCGACCGCCGAGCCCGCGACCGCCGAGCCCGCGACCACCGAGCCCGCGACCACCGAGCCCACCGAGCCCACCGGGGCTCAGACCCCTGAGGCTGAGACCGTCGATACCGCCCCGGGTGGTGACCAAGCCGGGGGAGCCAGCCAGGTGACCTACACGGTGACCACAACCAGCGACCTCACGGCCAATATTTACTACGTCACCGCGGACCCGCCCGAACAGTCGGCGGCGAACGACCCCGAATACATGCCGATGGACCGTACGACGGTGGGCCCCGGGGCGCCGTGGACCTTTCAGACCACACTCGACGATCCCACCGAGTGGGCTTTCGTCAGCGCCAGCGGTGGCCTGCGGGTGAATCCCGAGTTCCGCTGCGAGATCGCCGTCGACGGTCAGACCGTCGTCTCCCAGCAGGGCGGCAGTGGAGTGCAGTGCGCGCTCCGCCCCTGGTGAGGCCCCTGGTGAGGCCCCCGGTCAGGTCATCGGCCGGCGGGGTCAGCCCAGGGTGGTGGCGTTGAAGGTGTTGCACTGATCCGGATCACCGGTCTGGTATCCGACGGTGAACCACTTCTGGCGCTGTTCGGAGGACCCGTGAGTCCAGCTCTCCGGGTTAACCCGACCGGTGGTCTCCGCCTGTATCCGGTCATCGCCGACGGATGACGCCGCCGAGAGCGCGTCGGCGATATCCCGATCGCTCAGCGGCTGCAGGTAGGTGACGTCGGTCCCCGGCTGTTTGGTGATCGCCGCGTAGTGCGCCCAGACCCCGGCGTAGCAGTCAGCCTGCAACTCGGAGCGGACCCCGTTACCCGTGGCTCCCTGCGCGCCTTGCCGGGCCCGGCCGAGGTCGCCTGTCAGGTTCTGCACATGATGGCCGTACTCGTGGGCCACCACGTACTCCTCGGCCAATGGCCCACCGCTGGACCCGAACTGGGTCTTGAGGACCTCGAAGAAATCGGTGTCGAAGTAAGCCGTTTTGTCGGCCGGGCAGTAGAACGGGCCGACACTGCTGTCCGCCGGACCGCAGCCGGTCTGAATCTGCCCCTTGAACAGCTTCATATTCGGTCGCTGGTAGCCGCGCAGCAGATTGCCCCACACCGCATCCACCGAATTGCCGGTGGCGACCACGCGGCACTCGACATACCGGTTGGCATCCGCCCCGGTCTTGCACTTGGAGAGGTCGTAGCCGGATTGCTCCTGGGAAGGACCGGCCTGCTGTTGGAGCACCGGGCCCGGATCCACACCCAAGAACAGCGCCAGAAGCACGATCGCCAGGCCGCCGACACCGCCTCCGATGGCGATACCGCGCCCGCCGCCCCCGGTGGAGGTCGTGCTGGTGTCGATCCGCATGCCCTCGTTGAAGGTCATCTTTGCTCCTAGGGATCTGACCCGTGCTGCCGGGCGAATGCCGCAATCAGTTTGCCACAGCCCCACCATCCGGTGGCCCGGCCGAAGCCGCGATGTTCACCTCATAGACTCGGCACTCGACAGTCAGTTGAGAATCCACCCCAGATCCAGGGAGATCGTGTGCTTCGCAGTCATGCCGCCGGCTCGTTGAGGGCCTCCGACGCCGGGCAGAAGGTCATCCTGGCGGGTTGGGTGGCGCGTCGCCGCGACCACGGCGGCGTCATTTTCGTTGACCTGCGTGATCATGCCGCCGGCGACCCGGACAACCGCCCGGGCGTGGCCCAGGTGGTGTTCCGTGATGGTGACGTGCTCGAGGCCGCGCACCGGCTCCGGGCCGAATTCTGCATCGCCGTCGAAGGCGTGGTCGAGATCCGTCCGGACGGTAACGCCAACCCCGACATTCCGACCGGTCATGTCGAGGTCAACGCGACGGCGCTGACGGTCCTGGGGGAGAGCGCACCGCTACCGTTCCAGCTCGACGAGCCCGCTGGCGAGGAGGCCCGCCTGCGACACCGCTATCTGGATATGCGCCGCGAGGGCGGCACCGGCGACGCGCTACGGCTGCGGTCGCAGGTCAACGCTGCCGCCCGTTCGGTGCTGGCCGGCCACGACTTCGTTGAGATCGAGACGCCGACGTTGACCCGGTCCACCCCGGAGGGTGCGCGCGATTTCCTGGTGCCAGCGCGGCTGCAGCCCGGGTCGTTCTACGCGTTGCCGCAGAGCCCACAGCTGTTCAAACAGCTGCTGATGGTCGGCGGCATGGAGCGCTATTACCAGATTGCCCGGTGCTACCGGGACGAGGACTTCCGTGCAGATCGCCAGCCCGAGTTCACCCAGCTGGATGTGGAGATGAGTTTCGTCGACGCCGACGATGTCATTGCCGTCGCCGAGGAGGTCCTGGCTGCGCTCTGGGCGCTGACCGGGTATCAACTGCCGAGGCCGATCCCGCGCATGACCTACGCCGAGGCCATGCGCCGGTTCGGCTCGGACAAGCCGGATCTGCGCTTCGGTCTCGAACTCGTGGAGTGCACCGAGTATTTTGCCGAGACACCGTTCCGGGTGTTCCAGGCCCCCTACGTGGGTGCCGTGGTGATGCCCGGCGGCGCTTCGCAGCCGCGCCGAACCCTCGACGGTTGGCAGGAGTGGGCCAAACAGCGCGGCCACAAAGGCCTGGCCTATGTCCTGATCGGCGAGGACGGGACGTTAAGCGGTCCGGTGGCCAAGAACCTGTCCGAGGCCGAACGGGCCGGACTGGCCGCTCAGGTGGGCGCCGAACCCGGCGACTGCGTGTTCTTCTCGGCGGGTCCCGCCAAGACGTCGCGGGCCCTGTTGGGTGCCGCCCGCGGAGAGATCGCCCTGCGGCTGGACATGATCGACCCCCGCGCGTGGGCGTTCGTGTGGATCGTCGACCCGCCGTTGTTCGAGCCGGCCGGCGACGCCACCGCCGCCGGTGACGTCGCCGTCGGAACCGGTGCCTGGACTGCGGTGCACCACGCCTTCACCTCGCCCAAGCCGGAGCATCTCGACGCCATCGGGACCGATCCCGGTGCCGTACTCGCCGACGCCTACGACATCGTCTGCAACGGCCACGAGATCGGCGGCGGCTCGATCCGTATCCACCGGCGCGACGTGCAGGAACGGGTGTTCGCGGTGATGGGCATCGGCTCCGGCGAGGCGCAGGAGAAGTTCGGGTTCCTCCTGGAGGCGTTCATCTTCGGGGCGCCGCCGCACGGCGGGATCGCGTTCGGCTGGGACCGGATCACCGCGCTGCTGTTCGGTGCGGACTCCATCCGCGATGTGATCGCCTTCCCGAAGTCCGGTGGCGGGGTGGACCCCCTGACCGACGCCCCGGCGCCGATCACCCCGCAACAGCGCAAGGAGTCGGGAATGGATTCCAAACCCGGGACCTGATTCGTCGGCACCTACCATGACCCCCGTGGACAACACCCTCGATTTCATCGACCAGGCGTCGTTTCTGGGGTTGCGCGCGCTCGGGCACGGACCGCTCATCCAGTTCACCTGGACCTTCCGCGACGGTGTCGACCTCGAGGCGTTACGCGGATTCCACCGCAGGCTTGGTCATGGACTGCTGGGCCGCCGCATCGAACGGTCGCCGCTGCCGTTCGGCAGGCACCACTGGATCGACTGGAACGGCCCCGCCGACATCGAGGTGGCCGCCCAGGCCCGGCCACTCGGCGAGATCACGACATGGCTGGACGAGCAGGCCGCGCTGCCGGTCGACCCCGAATACGGACCGTCGTGGCGGTTGGCGGTCCAACCGCTGACCGACGGCGGATCGGTCGTGACGCTGGTGGCGTCCCACACCATCGCTGACGGTGTCGGCCTGGCGCTCGCCGTTGCCGACGCCGCCAACGGAGTGACCCGTGACCTGGGCTACCCGCCGGCCCGGGCGCGAACCGCAGGTCGGGCGTTGCGGGAGGATTCGCGCCGGTTTGTCCACGACATCCCGCAGATGGCGAAAGCTGCCGTGGCGGCCGCGCGACTCGCGCGCGGCAGCGGTCTGGAGGTGGCCTCGGCCGCGCCCGGCCCGGGGCCCGCCGGGGACGTCGCCGACCGGGACGTGACGCTGCCCTCGGTCACCGTCCGGTTGGATCTCCAGGAGTGGGACGGACGGGCCGCCGACCTCGGAGGCAGCAGCACAGCGCTGGCGCTGGGATTCTCGGCGAGGCTGGGCCTGCGGCTGGGCTGGGTGTCACCGGACGGCACGGTCACCCTGTCGGTACCGGTCAACGAACGCATCGACGGTGACACCCGCGGAAACGCATTGACGGGCGTGCGGGTGACCGTCGATCCCGAAACGGTCCGCGACGACCTGACCGGGCTGCGTGCCGGGTTGAAGAGTGCCCTGTCAACCCTGGCCGAGGCCCGCAACGAACTGGTCGCCCCGCTACCACTGACTCCGCTGGTTCCCCGGGCGCTGGCTCGCCGGCTCGAAGGCGTGGTCGGGGGAACGGCCGTGATCGGGTGCTCCAACCTCGGCGTCCTGGACCCGGCAGTCAATCGCCCCGACGGCACCGATGCCGATGACTTCGCGATCCGGATGGCTGAACGCATCACCCGCGGCCACCTGCACCGTTTCGGTGGGACGTTCTTCCCGGTGGTGACCGGCCGGGTATCCGGAAAGTTTTTCATCAGCATCGGATTCTGCAATGCCGATGGATCGACCACTCGGGACCAACTCGTCGGGATCGTTGCGTCGGCGCTTGAGGACTTCGGGCTGACCGGAACCATCGGGTGACTGTGCCGGACCGCCCCGACCGGGCTCGTCGTTAGCCTGAGTGCGTGCCCGACAGCCTCTTCGACCTGCCCGGCATGGGTCCTGACACGGAAACCGGCGCGGCACCGGTCGCCGTCACCGCCTCGTCGCCGCTGGCCGTGCGGATGCGACCGGCCACCCTGGACGAGGTGGTCGGACAGGAGCACCTGCTGCGCATCGGTTCGCCGATGCGCCGGCTGGTGGAGGGTTCTGGTGCGGCGTCGGTAATCCTGTACGGGCCGCCCGGAACCGGGAAAACCACGCTGGCGTCGTTGATCTCCCGGGCCACCGGCCGGCGCTTCGAGGCGATGTCCGCGCTCAGCTCGGGTGTCAAAGAGGTGCGCGCCGTCATTGACAGCGCCCGACGCGCCGCCGTGCACGGCGAGCAGACCGTGCTGTTCATCGACGAGGTGCACCGGTTCTCCAAGACCCAGCAGGATGCCCTGCTGGCCGCGGTAGAGAACCGGGTGGTGCTGCTTGTCGCCGCGACCACCGAGAACCCGTCGTTTTCGGTGGTGGCCCCGCTACTGTCGCGCTCGCTGATCCTGCAGCTGCAGCCGCTGGGAGCCGACGATGTTCGCGCGGTCATCGATCGTGCGGTGAGCGACCCGCGGGGGCTGGGCGGTGCGGTTCCGATCGAGGCGGAGGCGATCGAGTTGCTGGTCGAGCTTTCGGCCGGGGACGCCCGCCGGGCGCTGACCGCGCTGGAGGTGGCCGCCGAGACCGCCGCAGGCTCCGGTGGCGAGGTGACTTTGGAAGTCGTCGAGCAGTCAGTTGATCGGGCGGCGGTGCGCTACGACCGCGACGGCGACCAGCATTACGACGTCATCAGCGCCTTCATCAAGTCGATTCGTGGATCCGACGTCGATGCGGCATTGCACTATCTGGCCCGGATGCTGGTGGCCGGGGAAGACCCGCGGTTCGTGGCCCGCCGATTGGTGATCCTCGCCAGCGAGGACATCGGGATGGCCGATCCCACCGCTTTGCTGACCGCTGTCGCCGCCGCTCAGACGGTCGCGTTGATCGGGATGCCCGAAGCCCAACTGACCCTCGCGCACGCCACGGTGCACCTGGCGGGTGCGCCCAAGTCCAACGCCGTGACTACTGCGCTGGCGGCAGCCATGACCGATATCCGGGCGGGTAAAGCGGGACCGGTGCCGGCACATCTGCGCGACGGTCACTACTCGGGGGCGGTGAAGCTGGGCCACGCCAAGGGGTACCGGTATCCCCACGATGATCCCGACGGCGTTGTGCCGCAACAATATCCACCCGACGGGCTGGTCGGCACGGACTATTACCGGCCATCCGGTCACGGCGCCGAGCGGGAGGCCGGCGGCCGACTCGACAAGCTGCGGGCCATCATCCGCCGAGTCCGGTGAACTCCGGGCCCGGCCGATCGGGTTCGTCGGGCACCGTCCGTAGGCTCGTCCCATGGACAGCGATGTACTCGACGTCGACACCTCGCGGCGTCGCATCGTCGACCTCTCCGCCCAGGTGCGTCAGTTCTGCGGACGTCGCGGGGACGGGCTGTGCAACGTCTTCGTGCCGCATGCCACCGCCGGTGTGGCGATCATCGAGACCGGCGCGGGCTCGGATTCCGACCTGCTCGATGCGTTGGAACGGCTGTTTCCCAGGGATGACCGGTACCGCCACGCCCACGGTTCGCCCGGTCACGGCGCCGACCATGTGCTGCCGGCCATCGTGTCGCCGTCGGTGACCATTCCGGTAGCCGGCGGCGATCCACTGCTGGGCACGTGGCAGAGCGTGGTGCTGGTCGATCTCAACCGGGACAACCCGTCGCGCTCGGTCCGGCTCAGTTTCCTGCGCGGCTGAGCTGAGCGGGCATCGATCGCCCGACCGGTAATGTGACGTCGTCGGCGCTCTGGGCAGGCAGGGCCGACCCCGCGAAACGCCGCGACCGGACCACGTCGGACCAGAAACGTCGGACCCGAAACGCAAGGACACCCCCACCCGTGCAGACACACGAGATCAGGAAGCGGTTCATCGACCACTTCGTCAATGCCGGCCATGCGGAGGTGCCGAGCGCCTCGGTGATCCTCGACGATCCGAATCTGCTGTTCGTCAATGCCGGAATGGTTCAGTTCGTTCCCTACTTCCTGGGCCAGCGCACACCGTCCACCGCCACCGCCACCAGCATCCAGAAGTGCATTCGCACGCCGGATATCGACGAGGTCGGCATCACCACCCGGCACAACACCTTCTTCCAGATGGCCGGCAACTTCTCCTTCGGCGACTATTTCAAGCGCCGTGCGATTGAGCTCGCCTGGACGCTGCTGACCAATCCGGTTTCCGGTGGCGGGTACGGCATGGATCCCGAGCGGCTTTGGGCCACCGTGTTCTACGACGACGACGAGGCCGTACGGCTGTGGCAGGAGGTCGCCGGACTGCCGCCCGAGCGCATCCAACGCCGCGGGATGGCCGACAACTACTGGTCGATGGGTATCCCAGGTCCGTGCGGGCCGTGTTCGGAGATCTACTACGACCGCGGTCCGGAGTACGGCGTCGAGGGCGGCCCGGAGGCCAACGAGGATCGCTATATCGAGATCTGGAACCTGGTCTTCATGCAGAACGAGCGCGGTGACGGCACCAGCAAGGACGACTTCGAGATCCTCGGCCCGCTGCCGCGCAAGAATATCGACACCGGAATGGGGATCGAACGCATCGCCTGCCTGTTGCAGGGGGTCGACAATGTCTACGAGACCGACCTGCTGCGTCCGGTGATCGACACCGTCGCCGGGCACGCACCGCGCGGATACGGCCAGGGCAGCGCGCCCGATGACGTGCGTTATCGCGTCATTGCCGACCACAGCCGCACGGCGGCCATCATCATCGCCGACGGGGCGACCCCTTCCAACGAAGGCCGGGGCTACGTGCTGCGCCGGTTACTGCGCCGGATCATCCGCGCGGCCAAGCTTCTCGGCATCGACCACCCCATCGTCGGGGAGTTGATGGTCACCGTCCGCGACGCGATGGGGCCGTCCTACCCGGAGCTGATCACCGACTTCGACCGGATCAACCGCATCGCGGTTGCTGAAGAAACCGCGTTCAACCGAACCCTGGCGTCGGGCTCGAAGCTGTTCGAGGACGCCGCCGCGGCCACCAAGTCCGCCGGCCGGACCGAACTGCCCGGCGCGCAGGCATTCACCCTGCATGACACCTATGGCTTCCCGATCGAGTTGACTCTCGAGATGGCTGCTGAGGCCGGGCTGCAGGTCGATGAGTTGGGTTTCCGGGAGTTGATGGCGGAGCAACGCCGGCGCGCCAAGGCCGATGCCGCCGCGCGGAAACACGCCCACGCGGACCTCTCGGCTTTCCGTGAACTCGTCGACGCCGGCCCGACCGAGTTCACCGGCTTCGACGAGATGAGTTCGGCGGCCCGGATCCTGGGGATCTTCGTCGACGGGAAACGGGTGCCCGTGGTGGCCCACCGGCCGCGAGTACATTCGGAGACCGCCACCCCGGAGCGGGTTGAGATCGTGCTCGATCGGACGCCGCTCTACGCCGAGTCAGGCGGACAGATTGCGGACGCCGGTCAGATCACCGGCACCGGGGCCGGCGCGTCGGCGAAGGCGGCCGTCACGGATGTGCAGAAGATCGCCAGGACGTTATGGGTGCACCGGGTCAACGTCGAATCGGGTGAGTTCGTAGAGGGTGACACCGTCACCGCCGCCGTCGATCCGATATGGCGTCGCGGTGCCACCCAGGGGCACTCCGGGACCCATCTGGTGCACGGGGCGCTGCGACAAGTCCTCGGGCCTAACGCGGTTCAGGCCGGTTCGCTCAACCGGCCCGGATATCTCAGATTCGACTTCAACTGGCAGGGGCCGTTGACCGAGGCGCAGAACTCCGAGGTCCAGGAGATTGCCAACGCGGCCGTCGAATCGGACTTCCCGGTCAACACCTTCCTCACCGGGATCGACAACGCCAAGGCGATGGGCGCGATGGCCCTGTTCGGTGAGCAGTACCCGGACGAGGTGCGGGTCGTGGAAATAGGCGGGCCGTTCTCGCTGGAGTTGTGCGGCGGTACCCACGTCCACAACTCCGCGCAGGTCGGTCCGGTGACTGTCCTCGGCGAGTCCTCGGTCGGCTCCGGGGTGCGCCGGGTCGAGGCCTACGTCGGTCTGGACTCGTTCCGGTACCTGGCGAAGGAACGCGCGCTGATGGCCGGCCTGGCCTCATCGTTGAAAGTTCCCTCCGAAGAGGTCCCGGCGCGGGTCGCCACCCTTGTCGAACGACTGAAAACGGCGGAGAAGGAAGTCGAACGGATGCGGCTGTCCACCGCGCGCGCCGCCGCCGGGAACGCGGCCAATGCTGCCGAGCAGGTGGGTAAGGTCCGTCTTGTGGCCCAGCGAATGGCGGCCGGGATGACCGCCGCGGACCTGCGTTCTCTGGTCGGTGACATTCGCGCTCGGTTCGGTTCCGACCCGGCCGTGGTGGTGCTGCTCGCCGAGGGGGCCGAGGGCGGAGTGCCGTTCGTGGTGGCCGCCAACCAGTCCGCTCAGGATGCCGGGATCAGGGCCAACGACCTCGTCGGCGCGGTGGCGACCGCGGTAGGTGGCCGGGGAGGCGGTAAACCGGACCTCGCCCAGGGTTCCGGCAAGGATCCCGCCGGCATCGATGCGGCGCTGGCAGCGGTCCGCGCGGAATTGGTTCGGGACTGAGGCCGTCCGGTGTCTGCCAACCGCACGCCCGATCGGCCGGGAGCCGATGACCCTGGCCGGGGGCGCCGACTTGGGATCGACGTCGGCACCGTCCGGATCGGGGTGGCGGCCAGCGACCCTGACGGCATTCTCGCCACCCCGGTGGAGACGGTTCGCCGCGACCGTGGTGGTGGCCACCTACGGCGACTCCAGAGGCTGGTCACCGAGATGGACATCGTCGAAATCGTCGTCGGGTTGCCGCTCACCCTGGCGGATCGAGCCGGGGCATCGGCCGACGATGCGGCCGCGGTAGCCACCGCACTCGCCGGGCGGATCGGTTCGGTACCGGTCCGCCTCACCGACGAGCGATTGACTACTGTCAGCGCCACGCGTTCTCTCCGGGAGGCCGGGGTACGGGCGCGCGAGCAGCGGGCAGTGATCGACCAGGCCGCCGCCGTGGCAATTCTGCAGGGCTGGCTCGACCAACGCCGCAACGCGGCCACGACGTTGGAGACGACGTCGAAGACGACAGCGAAAGAACAACGGTGACCATGCCGCACGAGCCGCAGGACGCACCATCGGACCGCGCCGCGCCGGCAGCGGTGGGCAGGCCCCGGTCCAGCCGCGGCCACGGCTCGGGCCCGCGCCGTGGGCGGGGCCCCAAGCGGCTATTGGTGGCCCTGCTGGTGGCCGCCGCGCTGGGTGCGATTCTGCTCGGACTGAAGTTATTCGGCGGGTCCGGGCTGCTCAGCGACTTCACCGGCGAGGGCAAGGACGATATCGTCATCGAGATCCACCCCGGTGACTCCGGATCGGTGATCGCCCAAAATCTGCTGGACCAGGGTGTCATCTCCGATGTCGGGAAGTTCATCTCCGCTGCCTCGGGCAATGCCGGATTCGCTGCAATCCAGCCCGGCTTCTACAAACTGCGCACCGAACTCCCGGCCGATGCCGCGGTCGAGAAACTGCTCGATCCGGCGGCCCGGGTCGGCAGACTCGTCATCCCGGAGGGCAAACAGCTCGACGACATTTCCGCGGTCGGCTCCGATGTTGTGAATCCCGGTATCTTCTCGCTCATCTCTGATGCCAGCTGCGTGAACCTCAACGGAACCGAGACGTGCGTGTCAGCGGCGGACCTGAAGGCCGCCGCGGAAGAGGGCACCCTGGAATCGCTGAATGTGCCGGAGTGGGCCCGCGAGGGTGCCGGCGCCGTCGGCAGCAGCCACCGCCGGCTGGAGGGGCTGATCGCCCCGGGCACCTGGAATATCGATCCGTCGGCCTCGGCCAGGGACATTCTCGCGAAACTGGTCGGCCAGAGCGCTGAGGGCTACCTCAAGGGTGGCATCGTCGACGCCGCCAACGGATTGAACATCTCTCCCTACGAGGTGCTGATCGTGGGGTCACTGGTTCAGAAGGAGGCTCAGCCCGCAGATTTCGCCAAGGTGGCCCGGGTCATCTACAACCGGCTGGCCAGCGATTACAACTGGCTTGAGTTCGACTCGACGGTCAACTATCCGCTGGACCGTCAGGAGGTCGCAACCACCGATCAGGACCGGGCCACCGAGACCTCCTGGAACACCTATGCCATGCCGGGTCTGCCGGCGACGCCGATCTGCTCGCCCGGGGCCGAGGCCCTGACCGCCGCCGAGAAACCCGAACCGGGGGACTGGCTGTACTTCGTGACGATCGACTCCGACGGCACCACCTTGTTCACCAGCGACTACCAGGAGCATCTGGCCAATCGAGAGCAAGCGCTGAACAGCGGTTTCCTCGATTCCGGGCGGTAGGCACCGGTGACGGCCCGCAAAGCCGCCGTGCTCGGCTCGCCCGTCGCGCATTCCCGGTCGCCGCAATTGCACCTGGCCGCCTACCGGGCGCTGGGCCTCGACGACTGGACCTACGACCGAATCGAGTGCACCGACGACGAACTACCGTCGGTGGTCGGTGCTCTCGGTCCGGAGTGGGTGGGCCTGTCGGTCACCATGCCGGGTAAGTTCGCCGCCCTGGAATTCGCCGACGACCGAACTGCGCGGGCCGAACTCGTCGGTTCGGCCAACACCCTGGTGCGAACCGGATCGGGCTGGCGGGCCGACAACACCGATATCGACGGGGTCTCCGGGGCGTTGGGACACCGCCGCGATCTGCGGCGGGCAATCGTGTTGGGCTCCGGTGGAACCGCGCCGGCCGCCGTTGTCGCCCTGGCGGGCCTCGGCGTCGCCGAGATCACCGTGGCCGCGCGGGACAGCCGGAAAGCGATCCGACTGCTCGGGCTCCAACCGGAGCTCGGAGTGCCGATCGAGTTCTGCGGGCTTACCGACCGGCGACTCCCCGCGGTGGTTGCTAGCGCCGACGTCATGATCAGCACGATCCCCGCCGCTGCGGCGGCCGACTACGCCGCGGCGTTCGCCGCGGTGCCGCTGCTGCTGGACGCGATCTACGACCCGTGGCCCACCCCGCTGGCTCTGTCGGTCATCGGGGCCGGTGGCGAGGTCATCAGTGGTCTGCAGATGCTGTTGCACCAGGCGTTCAGCCAGGTCGAACAATTCACAGGGCGGCCGGCGCCGCGACAGCAGATGGTGGCCGCTCTGGGCTAGTTTGCGGGCATGGTGACGGTTTGGTGTCTGGCGGTGCTGGTTTGGACGGGCGTGCTGTCGGTGCTCGATCTGCGATATCGCCGGCTGCCCAATGTGCTGACCCTGACCGGCGCAGCGGTGATCCTGACCGTCTGCGCCGGCTACGGCCGCGGACTCGCCGCGGTGCTGGGTGCCGCCGCGCTCGGGACGCTTTACCTGGCGGTTCACCTCGGCGCTCCGACCGGGATGGGTGGCGGTGATGTCAAGTTGGCCCTCGGCCTTGGCGCGTTGACCGGGGCGCTGGGGGCGCCGGTCTGGCTGCTGGCCGCGTTGGGCGCCCCGATCCTGACCGCCATCCGCGGCGCGGTCCTGGCGCTGCGCCACCGAACCGGACTGCTCGGGACTGTGGTGCCGCATGGCCCCTCGATGTGCCTGGCGAGCCTGTTTGCCGCCGCGCCCGCGGTGTTCTAGGGACGCAAGTGTTCTAGGGACGTCGGACGTTCCAGGAACCCGGCGGATTGGGGCATCGGCGGCGACATGGGAAGATGATGCGGTGCTGCGTTGGACCACCGCTGGAGAATCCCACGGCCGTGCCCTGGTCGCCATGGTCGAGGGCATGGTGGCTGGTGTCGAAATAACCTCGGCCGATATCGCGGCCCAGTTGGCCCGCCGTCGGCTCGGCTACGGCCGGGGCGCCCGGATGAAGTTCGAACAAGACGCGGTGACCGTGCTGGCAGGGGTCCGGCACGGTGTCACACTCGGCGGCCCGGTGGCTATTGAGATCGGTAACACCGAATGGCCCAAGTGGGAGTCGGTGATGGCTCCCGATCCGGTCCCCGCCGCCGACCTCGAGGTGGCGCGTAACGCTCCGCTAACTCGTCCGCGCCCCGGACACGCCGACTATGCGGGCATGCTCAAATTCGGCTTCGACGACGCCCGCCCGGTGCTGGAACGGGCCAGCGCCCGGGAGACCGCAGCCCGGGTTGCAGCAGCGTCGGTTGCCCGGGCCTTCCTGCGTCAGGCACTCGGTGTCGAGGTGCTGTCACACGTCGTCTCGATCGGCGCGTCGACCCCCTACGGCGGCCCCCCGCCCACGGCGGATGACCTGGCCCGCATCGACGACAGCCCGGTGCGGGCGTGCGATACCGCCGCCGAAGAGTCGATGATCGTCGAAATCGAGGCCGCCAAGCGTGCCGGTGACACCCTCGGCGGTGTGGTCGAGATCGTGGCGCACGGTCTGCCGGTGGGTCTGGGCTCCTTCGTCAGTGGGGAGAACCGACTGGACAGCCAACTGGCCGCCGCCGTCATGGGGGTACAGGCCATCAAGGGTGTCGAGATCGGCGACGGGTTCGAAACGGCCCGGCGTCGCGGCAGCGGTGCGCATGACGAGATGTTCCCGGGCGCCGGGGCCGGCGCCACCGGCGGTCCGAACGGAGTGGTGCGCTCCACCAACCGCGCCGGTGGACTGGAAGGCGGAATGACCAACGGTCAGCCGTTACGGGTCCGAGCCGCGATGAAGCCGATCTCCACGGTGCCCCGCGCGCTGTCCACCGTCGACCTCGGCACCGGTGAGCAGGCGGTAGCGATCCATCAGCGCTCCGATGTCTGCGCTGTTCCGGCTGCTGGAGTCGTCGTCGAGGCCATGGTGGCACTGGTACTGGCCCGTGCCGCGCTGGAGAAGTTTGGCGGCGATTCACTCGCCGAGACACGCCGCAACATCGGTGGCTATCTGCGCGAGGTCGCTGAGCGGGAGGCCTTCGGGTCCGAATCGCCGCGGGTATCGGGGTGACGGAGATGGCGCCGAGAGCCGTACTCATCGGGTTGCCCGGGTCCGGGAAGTCCACCATCGGGCGGCGCCTGGCCAAAGCCATGGGGCTGACGGTGCTGGACACCGATACGGCGATCGGGGAACGCACCGGCCGCAGCGTGGCCGAGATCTTCTCCGCCGAAGGCGAATCCGGCTTCCGCCGTATCGAGGAAGAGGTGATCCGCGACGCGTTGGACAGCCACGACGGCATCCTCTCGTTGGGCGGTGGTGCCGTCACCACCCCCGGAGTGCGGGACGCGCTGGCCGGACATACGGTGGTCTACCTCGAGATCAGTGCGGCCGAGGGCATTCGGCGCACCGGCGGCAGTGTCGTCCGTCCACTGCTTGCCGGCCCCAACCGGGCCGAGAAGTACCGCGCACTGATGAACGAGCGGGTGCCGCTGTACCGGCGGGTCGCCACCATCCGGATCAATACCAATCGCCGTAATCCAGGCGCAGTGGTTCGCAATATCGTTGGGCGCCTTGATGACCCGCCGAAACAACAGGCCCCGCGCCGCCGCCGATCGTCCTGGCGCCGGTCATCGGCCGGTACCTCCCGGGCGGGTTCGCCCGGGACTTCGCAGAATTCGTCTGCCGCGCCGTCTGCCGCGCCGACGGCACCCCCGGAGTCGGCGGGTCCGGTCGAATCGGGGCCGGTGACACCGGCAACCCTGGCCCGTCGGGCGGGGGTCCGCAAATGACCGGGAATATCACCATCGACGTCGAGGTCGATCCGCCCTATCCGGTGATCATCGGCCGCAATCTGCTCGGACAGCTCGGCGATGTGCTGGGACGACGCCATAAAGTCGTCCTGCTGCATCAGCCGGTCATGGCTGAGATCGCCGAGGTGATGCGGAAAACGTTGGCGGACAGCGGAGTCGATGCGCACCGCGTCGAACTGCCGGATGCGGAGGCCGGTAAGGACCTGCCTGTCGTCGCCTTCATCTGGGAGGTTCTGGGGCGTATTGGCGTCGGCCGCAAGGATGCGATCGTCAGCCTCGGGGGTGGGGCCGCCACCGATGTCGCGGGTTTCGCCGCGGCGACCTGGTTGCGCGGTGTCGACATCGTGCATGTGCCGACCACCCTGCTGGCGATGGTCGACGCGGCGGTCGGTGGTAAGACCGGCATCAACACCGATGCCGGCAAGAACCTGGTGGGCGCGTTCCATCAGCCTGCCGCCGTCATGGTGGACCTCGACCTGCTGGAAACGTTGCCCCACAACGAGCTGGTGGCAGGCATGGCGGAGATCGTCAAGGCCGGATTCATCGCCGACCCGGCCATTCTGGATCTGATCGAGGCTGACCCGCAGGCCGCCGTCGATCCGGCCGGCCCTGCGCTGCCCGAGCTGGTCAGGCGGGCCATTCAGGTCAAGGCCGATGTCGTCGCCGCCGATGAGAAGGAGTCGGCGCTGCGGGAGATCCTCAACTACGGCCATACCCTCGCTCATGCCATCGAGCGGCGGGAACGCTACCGATGGCGCCATGGCGCGGCGGTTTCGGTGGGGCTGGTGTTCGCTGCCGAGTTGGCCAGGGTGGCCGGCCGGCTCGATGAGGCCGGTGTGCGCCGGCACCGCGATGTGCTGACCGCCCTCGGATTGCCGGTGACCTACGACGCCGACGCATTGCCCGATCTGATGAAAGTCATGGCGGGGGACAAGAAGACCCGAGCGGGGACGTTGCGTTTTGTGGTTCTCGATGGAGTGGGCCGGCCGGGCCGGCTGGAGGGTCCCGACCCGGCACTGCTGGCGGCGGCGTACGCGGAGGTGGCAACACCGGTGGGTGAGTCCGATGGGGGCAGCGAAACGTGACGACGGTTCTGGTTCTCAACGGCCCCAACCTAGGCCGACTCGGCCGGCGGGAACCTGAGGTCTACGGCAGCACGACCTACGAAGATCTGGTGGCCTCGATCGAGGCCGAGGCGGCCGAACTGGGGCTGTCGGCCGCTGTGCGGCAGAGCGACAGCGAAGCCCAGTTGATCGCCTGGGTGCACGCCGCCGCGGATGCCGGCGACCCGGTGATCCTCAATGCCGGTGCGCTGACCCACACCTCGATAGCGCTGCGGGACGCCTGCGCGGAACTTCGGGAACCGTTGATCGAGGTGCACCTTTCCAACGTGTACGCACGTGAGGAATTCCGGCACCACTCCTATCTCAGCGCGACCGCGACGGGAGTGATCGTCGGACTCGGGGCGCAGGGATATCTGCTCGCGTTGCGATATCTGGCGGCGGCCCGCTGAGACTCTTGGCGACGGTACCGGCCGGCTTTCATTTCTCGTCGGTGTCGCGATTGAGATCGTATTTGCGCTGCTGGACGGTCTCGTGGACTTCACGCACCGCTTCCCGGGATTCCTGCCGCCAGGACTCCTCTCGGCGTCCGGCCGACGCAACCCGAGCGGCCGGATCCTCGTAGCCCTCCTCCAGGACCGACTCGAACACATCGGAGCCAGAGTGGTGCCGGGGTCCCTCATCGGGTCGGCTGCGGTCGACCAGCCACCGGCCGATCGACACGGCGAAGATCGCCGGCACGAAGATCAACAGCGCGGTGAACGAGGCAAAGACGGTGACCTCGGGGATCAGTCCGTCGGCGTAGATCGCGCCGTCGAAGATGGAGATGAGCCAAGTCACCAGCCCGCTCAGCCCGCCCGCGACCAATCCACCCACCAGCCAGCGCATGGCGAGATCGCGCCGACGGTCCGGGTCGGGGTTGGCTCGTGCGTCGGCCATCCCGTCGATGAGGCCCCAGATCACCGCCGCCAGCCCGAACAGCAGCACCAGAATCAGGCTGATGGTCCCGGCGTTGGTGGGGCTGGCATTGATCAGCGTGCCCTGCAGCAGTCGGACGAACACCATCCCTGCCCCGAACACCAGTCCACGAAACAACCACGTCGTCATGGGGGCACAGCCTAGCGAGTACCGTCACCGCTCGTGACGCATTCCCAACGGCGCGCCCGCCTGGCGGCGCTGCTCACCGCCGAGGGACTGGACGCACTACTGGTGAGTGACCTTGTCAATGTCCGCTATCTGACCGGATTCACCGGTTCCAACGCGGCGCTGCTGGTGTTCGCCGACGACACCCTCCCGGTGCTGGCCACCGACTCCCGGTACCGGACCCAAGCGTCCCGACAAGCCCCTGACCTGCATATCGCCATTGAACGGGCGTGCTCCCGGCATCTCGGGCAGCTGGCATTGGCCGGCGGGGCACGTCGCGTCGGATTCGAGAGCCACGTCGTCACGGTCGACGGATTCGAGGCCCTTTCCGGGGTGTTGGCCGAATATCCGGGTGCGGACCTGGTGCGGGCCTCCGGCACGGTCGAGGCCTTGCGCGAGATCAAGGACGCCGGCGAGGTGGCCCTGCTGCGGCTGGCCTGCGAGGCCGCCGACTCCGCACTGGCCTCGCTGGTCAGCGAGGGTGGACTGCAACCCGGTCGCACCGAACGGGCCGTAGCCCGCGACCTGGAGGCGCGAATGCTCGATCACGGTGCCGACGGTCCGTCATTTGAGACCATCGTGGCCGCCGGAGCGAACTCGGCAGTGCCGCATCACCGGCCCACCGGCGCCGTGCTGGAGCGCGGGGATTTCGTGAAGATCGACTTCGGCGCCCTGGTCGGCGGCTACCACTCCGATATGACCCGTACCTTCGTGCTGGGCGACGCCGGACGGGCGGCTGCCTGGCAGCACGAGATCTACGATCTGGTGTCGGCGGCACAGCGTGCGGGTGTGCAGGCGCTCACGGTGGGAGCGCCGCTCTGCGCCGTCGATGCCGCGGCGCGGGATGTGATCGCTGATGCGGGATATGCGGAGCACTTCGGTCACGGGCTCGGCCACGGGGTGGGGCTGCAGATCCATGAAGCGCCGGGAATAAACTCCGTGGCCGCCGGTACACTTCGGTCTGGTTCGACGGTGACCGTGGAACCCGGGGTGTACCTGGCTGACCGCGGTGGCGTTCGCATCGAAGACACCCTGGTGGTCGGTGCCCGCGGCCCCGAGTTGCTGACCCGGTTCCCCAAGGACCTGACCATCCTCTGACCTGATCCGAAGGAGAACGACCGACCGTGGCGACTACTGCCGACTTCAAAAATGGCCTGGTGCTGATGATCGACGGGCAACTCTGGCAGATCATTGAGTTCCAGCACGTCAAGCCGGGTAAGGGTCCGGCCTTCGTCCGGACCAAGCTGAAGAACGTGCTGACCGGGAAAGTCGTCGACAAGACCTATAACGCCGGGGTCAAGGTAGAGACGGCGACGGTGGACCGGCGCGACGCCACCTACCTCTACCGCGACGGCAGCGACTTCGTGTTCATGGACAGCGAGGACTACGAGCAGCACCCGCTCGCCGCGTCGATGGTCGGCGATGCCGCGAACTTCCTGCTGGAGAGCATGCCGGTGCAAATCGCCTTCCACGACAGCGCACCGCTCTACCTCGAACTGCCGGTCACCGTCGAACTGCTGGTGTCCAGCACCGAGCCGGGGCTGCAGGGTGACCGCTCGAACGCCGGCACCAAGCCGGCAACCCTGGAAACCGGTGCGGAGATCCAAGTGCCGCTGTTCATCAACACCGGCGACAAGCTGAAGGTCGACTCCCGCGACGGCAGCTATCTCGGGCGGGTCAATGCCTAGCGCCGAGTCGGTGCCTGAGTCAACGCCGGAGGCGGCGGCTGCCGCGCCCTGCCGTGGCTGACCGCCGGGTAAGCCGGCATCAAGCCCGCAAACGCGCGGTCGACCTGCTGTTCGAGGCCGAAGCGCGGGGCCTGTCCGCCGCCGAGATCGCCGATTCTCGTGCGGCGCTCGCAGCGGCCGACGCGGAGGTGTCGGGGCTCAACTCCTACACCGTGCACGTCGCCAGAGGGGTGGCCGAACATGCCGCTCATATCGACGATCTGATTGGTTCGCACCTGCAGGGCTGGACCCTGGAGCGGATACCCGCCGTGGATCGGGCCATCCTGCGGGTGGCGGCCTGGGAATTGCTGCATGCCGACGACGTGCCCGCGCCGGTCGCCGTCGACGAGGCGGTTCGACTTGCCAAGGAACTCTCCACCGACGATTCGCCGGGGTTCGTCAACGGTGTACTCGGTCAGGTGATGCTGGTTACTCCGCAGATCCGCGCGGCCGCCGATGCGCTCCGAACGGCGGCAGTGACCGGTGATGCCGATCCGGCACCCCGACCTGGGCGTGATCTCACCCCTACTCAGACCGGTCAGCACTTCGCTGACCTGGCCGGCGTCTGGGACCGGCAGGCCGAAGCCCTGGATGCGTCGATGGGCCGGCACGGCACCACGGCGCGGCTGGCGCTGGCCGCCGAACCTGGCGAACGGGTTCTCGACCTGGGCTGCGGCCCCGGTCTGTCCGCTGTGGCGCTGGGGGCAGAGGTCGGTCCGGAGGGCTGGGTGGCAGCCGTCGACGTGGTGCCCGAAATGGCCGAGGCCGCGCAGCGACGTCTGTCGGCGGCCGGCGTGCGTGGTGTCGCGGTTGCTGCCGATGTGGCCACCGCCGACCTGGTTGCCGTCGCCGGCGCCGGGGAACCCTTCGATGCCGCACATTCCCGCTTCGGATTGATGTTCTTCGCCGACCCGCGGGCGGCATTCGCCAATATCTTAGGCGCCCTGCGCCCGGGGGGAAGGCTGGCCGGTTCGGTATGGCAGCACCTGGACCGCAACCCCTGGATGATGCTGACGACGGCGACGGCGACCCAGATCCTCGGCATCGAACGGGCACCGCTTCCAGGACCGGGCGATCCGGGACCGTTCTCGTTGGCCGACCCCGAGGCGCTGGCCGCGTTGCTGACCGGAGCTGGATTCGCCGACGTCGAGATCGACTCGGTCGAGGCGCCGTTCATCTTTGAGGCCGACGGTGTCGCGGCCGCCGAGCGGGTGCTGAGCGCGGGACCGCTGGGCGGAGCGTTCCTGGCGGCCGAGGAGAGCCGGCGCCGGGATGTCATCGAGGGGGTGGTCGCGGCGCTCGAGCACCACCGCGGCGCCGGGGGCTATGAACTGCCGGCCGCATCCTGGTGCCTCACCGCGGTGCGAGGGGACTGATCTGCTCCGCAGCTCAGGACTGCAGCGCCGCGTAGGTACGGCGGACAAACTTCGGTTGCGCGGACTGCAGTTTCGCCAGTGAAGTGTTGCCTGCGACGGCCGCGGCGGCCGCGGTCAGGTCCGGGTAGTTCTGGATCAGGTAGATCATGATCAGCTCGTTGGCCGGGTCAGCCTGCCACCAGGTTCCGTAGGCACCCGGCCAGCTGAAGGTGCCGAGCCCGCCGGGCCCGAACAGCCGTTCCGACCTGGACGGGTCGGTTACCACCGACAGGTTCAGCCCGAACCCGCGTCCCACCCAGGACGGCGCACCGAGGAATGGTCGCTGCTTCTGTTCTGCGGTGAGCCGGTCGGTGCGCATCAGCCGGGCCGATTCGGCGGAGAGCACCCGCAGTCCGTCGACCTCGCCGCCCCCGAGCAGCATGCGGGCGAACCGCAGATAGTCGTCGGCAGTGGAGACCAGCCCGGCGCCACCCTGGCAGAATCTGGGCTCCCGCACCGGAACCGGGCCCATCGCGTCATGCTGGAGACCGGTCTGAGGGTCCAGCCGGTACATCGTTGCCGCGCGTGGTCGTTTCTCGGGGGCGATGAAGAACCCGGTGTCGGTCATGCCCAGCGGCTGCAGAATCCGCTCATCGAGCACGGTGTGCAGCGGCTTGCCAGTGATTCGCGACAGCGCGATTCCGAGCACTTCGGTGCCCTGGCTGTAGGTGATCCGTTCGCCAGGCTGATGGACCAGGGGAAGGGCGGCCACGTCGGCGAGCCAGTCATCCTGGTCCTGGCGCAGCGAGACCCCCGCATAGGCACGGCTGATCGGACCGGTTACCGAGAACGCATAGGCCAGACCGCTGCGGTGGGTCATCAGGTCCTCGACCGTGATAGGCCGTTGAGCCGGCACCGTGGCGGTCAGCGGTCCGGTCGGATCCGCCAGGACCCGCATGTCCGACATCTCGGGCAGCCATCGGCAGATCGGGTCGGACAGCGTGAGGGTGCCCTCCTCGATGAGGGTCATCGCGGCCGCGACCGTGACCGGTTTGGTCATCGAGGCGATCCGGAAGACGGTGTCCCGTTGCATCGGCAGCTGCGCCTCGACGTCGGCGAAGCCGATCTCGTTGACCTGCAGGACTTCCCCGCGATACCAGACCAGGGTCACCGCGCCGGCTAGTAGTCCGGACTCGACAGCCTCGGCGATGGAGGTCCGGTTGTCCGCGAGATTCACCGCGGTGAGTCTACGACAGGGGTGCCGGCGGCCTACGCGACCGGCCCGGGTCGGGTGCTACGCTCACCGGCATCGACATCCTTTAACGAACCGTCCTGAGAGGCGGAGAAGGAGGTCCGGGCTCTTGGCGGGCAGCACTGACCGAGAACTGATGTCTCCCGCGGATGTCGGTCGAACCATCTCCCGCATGGCCCACCAGATCATCGAGAAGACCGCCCTCGACTCCGGGGACTCCCCCCGCGTTGTCCTGCTCGGCATTCCGACTCGCGGGGTAACCGTCGCGAACCGGCTGGCCGCCAAGATCGAGGAGTTCTCGGGTATCGCGGTCGCGCGTGGCGGTTTGGACATCACGCTGTACCGCGACGATCTGGACTTCAAGCCGCCGCGCGCGCTGGGGGAGACCTCGATTCCGGCGGACGGTATCGACAACGCCCTGGTGATCCTCGTTGACGACGTGCTCTACACCGGGCGCTCGGTGCGCTCGGCGCTGGACGCGCTCCGCGACATCGGCAGACCGAAAGCGGTCCAGCTGGCGGTTCTCGTTGACCGCGGCCATCGGGAGTTGCCGCTGCGCGCGGACTACGTCGGCAAGAACGTACCCACCTCCCGCACCGAGAACGTCAAAGTGCGGCTCGTGCAGGACGACGATGTCGAAGGTATCTGGATCGCGCCGCACGGAGGCCCGGTTCGGTGATGAGCGCTTGCGCGAAGAACGGACGGTC
>CAZGPT010000001.1:28170-30980 GCA_964527015.1 uncultured Mycobacterium sp.
TGATGAGCGCTTGCGCGAAGAAAAAGCTGTCATGAGGCACCTGCTGTCGGCCGCCGATCTGACCCGCGATGAGGCCACCGCGATCCTTGACGACGCGGACCGTTTCCAGCAAGCCCTGCTCGGCCGTGACGTGAAGAAACTGCCCACGCTGCGCGGCCGCACCATCATCACGATGTTCTACGAAAACTCCACCCGCACCCGGGTGTCCTTCGAGGTGGCCGGAAAGTGGATGAGTGCCGATGTGATCAACGTCAGTTCATCGGGATCCTCGGTGTCCAAGGGCGAATCATTGCGAGATACCGCTCTGACACTGCGGGCCACCGGAGCCGACGCGCTGATAATCCGTCATCCCGCTTCGGGTGCCGCCCAGCAGTTGGCTGAGTGGACGCTCGAACCGGACGGTTCCGGTCCCAGCGTCATCAACGCCGGTGACGGAACTCATGAACACCCGACCCAGGCACTGCTTGACGCGCTGACCGTGCGTCAGCGGCTCGGTGGGATCGACGGCCGCCGGGTGGTGATCGTCGGCGATGTCCTGCACAGCCGGGTGGCGCGGTCCAACGTGGCTCTGCTGGGCATGCTCGGCGCCGAAGTGGTGCTGGTCGCGCCGCCCACCCTGTTACCGGTCGGGGTGGCCGGCTGGGCCGGGGTCACGGTGTCACACGATCTGGATGCGGAACTGCCCGCCGCCGATGCGGTCATGATGCTGCGCGTTCAGGCGGAGCGAATGAACGGCGGTTTCTTTCCGTCGCCGCGGGAGTACTCCGTGCTCTACGGCCTATCGGAGCAGCGGCAGGCGCTGCTACCCGACCATGCTGTGGTGCTGCATCCGGGCCCGATGATGCGCGGTATGGAGATCTCCTTCCCGGTCGCGGATTCCGCGCAGTCGGCCGTGCTGCAACAGGTTGCCAATGGGGTACACGTGCGTATGGCGGTGCTGTTTCATCTGCTGGTCGGCACCGATGAGGCGGTGAGCGTATGAGTTTCGGGGGATCGAGTCCCGCTGTTCTGATCAGGGGAGCCCGGTTGTACGGCGAGGGCGAGGCGGTGGATGTGTTCATCGCCGGCGGCCGGATCGCTGAAGTCGGCCCGGAATTGTCTGCACCGGCCGATTGCGAGGTGATCGAGGCGGCCGGGAAAGTACTGCTGCCGGGCCTGGTGGACCTGCATACCCACCTGCGTGAACCCGGTCGCGAGTACGCGGAGGACATCGAAACCGGTTCGGCAGCAGCCGCTTTGGGCGGATTCACCGCGGTGTTTGCGATGGCCAACACCGACCCCGTCGCCGACTCGCCGGTGGTGACCGATCATGTGTGGCGGCGCGGTCAGCAGGTCGGACTGGTCGACGTCCACCCGGTGGGCGCGGTGACCGTGGGGTTGGGTGGAACTCAGCTCACCGAGATGGGGTTGATGGCCGCGGCGGCGGGCCGGGTGCGGTTGTTCTCCGACGACGGTCTCTGCGTGCACGATCCACTGGTGATGCGCCGGGCGCTCGAGTACTCCGCCGGACTGGGGGTTCTGATAGCTCAACACGCCGAGGAGCCGCGGTTGACGGTCGACGCGGTGGCGCATGAGGGGGTCAACGCGGCGCGGCTCGGACTGGCTGGGTGGCCGCGGGCTGCCGAGGAAGCGATCGTCGCCCGCGACGCCCTGCTCGCCCGCGATGCCGGCGCGCGGGTGCACATCTGCCACGCCTCCACGGCAGGAACGGTTGGCATTCTGAAATGGGCTAAACAGCAGGGTATTTCGATCACGGCCGAGGTCACTCCGCATCACCTGATGCTGGATGACAGTCGGCTCGCCGGTTACGACGGTCGCGATCGGGTGAACCCGCCGCTGCGCGAGGCTGCCGACACCGAGACGTTGCGGCGAGCGCTGGCCGACGGGGTGATCGACTGCGTGGCGACTGACCACGCCCCGCACGCCGAGCAGGAGAAGTGCTGTGAATTCTCCGCCGCGCGTCCCGGCATGCTCGGACTGCAGACCGCGCTGTCGGTGGTGGTGGCGACCATGGTGGAACCTGGCCTACTTGACTGGCGTGGTGTGGCCAGGGTGATGAGCGAGAACCCGGCCGGCATCGTCGGCCTTGATGACCAGGGGCGCCCGCTGGAGGTCGGGGAGCCCGCCAACCTGGTCGTCGTCGATCCGGATACCACCTGGACGGTCGAGGGCACTGCCTTGGCGAGCCGTTCGGCGAACACACCGTACGAGGCCATGACGTTGCCGGCCACGGTTGACGCGACTCTGCTGCGGGGCAGGATCACCTCGCGGGACAGGGAGGTGCGTCGGTGAACGCCGGGACGGCCATCGGGACTTACATTTTCGGGCTGCTGGTGGTCATCGGAATCGGTATCGCGATTCGCGCCATGCTGCGCGGCTGGCGCCAGCGCTCCCAGCGGCAGGTGGAGATGGTCGGTGAGCTTCCGGCCATGCCAGATCTGGTCGGTGCCGCTCTCATCCCTCCCACCCAGGGCCTCTACCTGGGCAGCACGCTGGCGCCCAACTGGCTGGAACGGGTCAACGTGGGAGATCTCGGGTACCGGTCTAAGTCGGTGCTCACCCGCTACCCGCAGGGCATTCTGCTGGAACGGTCCGGGGCCAGCCCGATCTGGATGCCGCAGAGCGCCATTACCGGAGTCCGGACCGAGCGGGCGCTGGCAGGAAAGGTGATCCCGGGTCGCGGCTCCGAATCGCCGAGGCGAATTCTGGTGATCCGCTGGCGATTGCCGTCGGGTACCGAGATCGACACCGGTTTCCGCGACGAGAGCCGCAGCGGCTACGACGCCTGGATGTCGCCGGGCCTGGAATCG
>CAZGPT010000001.1:31080-41525 GCA_964527015.1 uncultured Mycobacterium sp.
CCGCGACGAGAGCCGCAGCGGCTACGACGCCTGGATGTCGCCGGGCCTGGAATCGGGCCTGGAATCGGGCCTGGAATCGGACCTGGAATCGGACCCGGAGTCGGGCCAAGACACGACAGGAGAATCCGCGTGACCCAGCAGAAGGCCGTTCTGGTTCTGGAGGATGGGCGCGTACATATCGGGACGGCCTTCGGTGCGATCGGCCAGACGCTCGGTGAGGCGGTTTTCTCCACCGGCATGTCGGGTTACCAGGAGACCCTCACAGATCCCAGCTACGACCGCCAGATCGTCGTCGCCACCGCGCCGCAGATCGGCAATACCGGATGGAACCAGGAGGACGCCGAAAGTCGGGATGACAGGATCTGGGTCGCCGGTTACGTCGTCCGCGACCCATCCCCGCGAGCATCCAACTGGCGCTCCACCGGAACCCTCGACGACGAACTGGTCCGGCAGGGCATTGTCGGCATCGCCGGGGTGGACACCCGCGCCGTCGTTCGGCACCTGCGCACCCGGGGCTCGATGGCGGCCGGGGTGTTCTCCGGTCCCGCGCTCGCCGACGAGGCCGAGTTGCTGAGCAGGGTCCGTAACCAGCCCCCGATGCTGGGTGCGGACCTGTGTGGTGAGGTCAGCACACCCGAGAGTTACATCGTTTACGAGCGCGGCCCGCATCGGTTCACCGTCGCCGCGCTGGATCTTGGGATCAAGACCAATACGCCGCGGAACTTCGCTCAACGCGGTATCCGCACTCATGTGTTGCCGTCGACGGCGACGTTCGACGCGATCAACGACGTGAAGCCGGATGGGGTGTTTCTCTCCAACGGTCCCGGCGACCCCGCCACCGCCGACCGGGTCGTGGCAGTTACCAGAGAGGTTCTCGGCGCCGGAATCCCGCTGTTCGGAATCTGTTTCGGTAACCAGATCCTGGGCAGGGCGCTCGGCCGCTCCACCTACAAGATGGTGTTCGGCCACCGCGGTATCAACGTTCCGGTGATCGACCACGACACCGGGCGCGTCGCGGTCACCGCGCAGAACCACGGCTTCGCACTCGAGGGCGAGGCGGGCGAACACTTCGAGACCGACTTCGGCCGGGCTGTGGTCAGCCACACCTGTGCCAATGACGGGGTGGTAGAGGGTGTCCGCCTCGTCGACGGCAGGGCGTTCTCGGTGCAGTACCACCCCGAGGCGGCGGCCGGCCCGCACGATGCCAACTACCTGTTCGACCAGTTCGTCGACCTGATGGAGGGTTCCAGATGACCCATGGCGCCGCCGCCGTGAGCCTCAGTGCGCCGACCCACCGCCGCCGGTGTGCGGATGCGCAGGCTCGGATGCAGATTGGGGAACGCTGAATGCCACGCCGTACCGATCTCAACCACGTCCTGGTGATCGGCTCCGGACCGATCATCATCGGCCAGGCCTGCGAGTTCGACTACTCGGGCACCCAGGCCTGCCGGGTCCTGCGCGCCGAGGGGTTGACGGTAAGCCTGGTGAACTCCAACCCGGCCACCATCATGACCGATCCGGAATACGCCGACTACACCTATATCGAGCCGATCACGCCGGCGTTCGTCGAGCAGGTCATCGCCCAGCAAGCTGCCCGGGGCCGACCGATCGACGCGCTACTGGCCACCCTCGGCGGCCAGACAGCACTGAACACCGCCGTGGCCCTGTCCGAACGTGGAGTGCTGGACCGCTACGGGGTGGAACTGATCGGCGCGGACTTCGAGGCCATCCAACGTGGCGAGGATCGGCAGAAGTTCAAGGACATCGTCGCCAAGGTCGGCGGGGAATCCGCCCGCAGCCGGGTGTGCTTCACCATGACGGAGGTTCGGGCGACGGTCGATGAGTTGGGCCTTCCGGTGGTCGTCCGGCCGTCGTTCACGATGGGTGGGCTGGGTTCCGGGATGGCGAATTCCCTCGAGGACGTCGAACGGATGGCGGGGGACGGGCTGGCCGCCTCCCCGAGCGCCAACGTGCTCATCGAGGAGTCCATTTTCGGTTGGAAGGAATACGAGCTCGAGCTGATGCGAGACGGTAACGACAACGTCGTCGTGGTCTGCTCGATCGAGAACGTCGACCCGATGGGCGTGCACACCGGCGACTCGGTCACGGTGGCGCCGGCGATGACGCTCACCGACCGTGAGTATCAGGTGATGCGCGACCTGGGCATCGAGATCCTCCGCGAGGTCGGTGTCGACACCGGTGGCTGCAACATTCAGTTCGCGGTCGATCCGGCCGACGGCCGGCTGATCGTCATCGAGATGAATCCGCGGGTATCCCGCTCCAGTGCGCTGGCCTCCAAGGCGACCGGCTTCCCGATCGCCAAGATCGCCGCGAAACTGGCCATCGGCTACAACCTCGACGAGATCCTCAACGACATCACCAAACAAACCCCGGCCTGTTTCGAGCCGACGCTGGATTATGTCGTGGTCAAGGCGCCGCGGTTCGCCTTCGAGAAGTTCCCCGGTGCCGACCCGACCCTCACCACGACGATGAAGTCGGTCGGCGAGGCGATGTCGATGGGGCGCAACTTCAATGAGGCGCTCGGCAAGGTGATGCGGTCCCTGGAGACGACCCGGACCGGGTTCTGGACGGGTGGCGATGAGGACCTCGGTGGGGCGACCGCCGAAGTGGACGCAGTGGAAGCGGTACTGACCCGGCTGCGCACCCCTACCGAGGGCCGGCTGTACGACATCGAGTTGGCGTTGCGGCTGGGCGCCGGCGTCGAACGGGTCGCCGCGGCCTCCGGGGTCGATCCCTGGTTCGTGGATCAGATCCACGGCCTGGTGACCCTTCGAGCCGAACTGACCGCCGCCCCGGTTCTGGACGCCCAGTTGCTGCGACGCGCAAAACACAACGGACTGTCCGACCGTCAGGTCGCCGTGCTGCGCCCCGAGTTGGCCGGCGAGGCCGGCGTACGGAGACTGCGCCGCCGGCTCGGCGTCCACCCGGTCTTCAAGACCGTCGACACCTGCGCGGCGGAGTTCGAGGCCAAAACCCCGTACCACTACTCCACCTATGAACTCGATCCGGCGGCCGAGACGGAGGTGGCCCCGCAGACGGACAAGCCCAAGGTGCTCATCCTCGGCAGCGGGCCGAACCGGATCGGGCAGGGTATCGAGTTCGACTACAGCTGTGTGCACGCGGCCACCACCCTGACCGGCGCGGGTTTCGAGACCGTCATGATCAACTGCAATCCCGAAACCGTCTCGACCGACTACGACACCGCCGACAGGCTCTACTTCGAACCGTTGACGTTCGAAGACGTGCTGGAGGTTTTTCACGCCGAATCACGTTCCGGTGAGGGCGGTCCGGGCGTGGTGGGTGCCATCGTTCAACTCGGCGGGCAAACCCCCCTCGGGTTGGCTCACCAACTCGAGGACGCCGGGGTGCCGATCGTGGGCACCCGGCCGGAGGCGATCGACCTCGCCGAGGACCGCGGCCGGTTCGGCCAGGTACTGGTCAACGCCGGTCTGCCCGCACCGAAGTTCGGCACCGCGACGAGCTTCGAGGAGGCGCGCGAGATAGCGGCGAGTATCGGCTACCCGGTACTGGTCCGGCCGTCCTATGTGCTCGGTGGACGCGGTATGGAGATCGTCTACGACGAACAGACCCTGCACGGTTACATCACCCGGGCCACCCAGTTGTCACCGGAGCACCCCGTACTCGTCGATCGCTTCCTCGAAGACGCCATCGAAATCGACGTCGATGCCCTCTGTGACGGCACCGAGGTCTATATCGGCGGCGTGATGGAGCACATCGAGGAGGCCGGGATCCACTCCGGGGATTCGGCCTGTGCGCTACCGCCGGTAACCCTGGGCCGCAGCGATATCGAGGCAGTGCGTCGTGCCACCGAGGCGATCGCGCACGGGGTGGGTGTGGTCGGGCTGCTGAATGTCCAGTACGCCCTCAAGGACGATGTGCTCTATGTCCTGGAAGCCAACCCCCGTGCCAGCCGCACCGTGCCATTCGTCTCCAAAGCGACCGCAGTGCCACTGGCCAAGGCGTGTGCGCGAATCATGCTGGGCGCCAGCATCTCCCAACTGCGGCATGAGGGTCTGCTGCTGGCTTCCGGGGACGGCTCCAGCTCCCATCCCGATGCGCCCATCGCGGTCAAGGAGGCGGTGCTGCCGTTCCGCAGATTCCGGAGGGTAGACGGTTCCGGCGTTGACTCCCTGCTCGGGCCGGAGATGAAGTCGACCGGTGAGGTGATGGGAATCGACCACGACTTCGGCAGCGCATTCGCCAAGAGTCAGGCCGCGGCCTACGGATCGTTACCCACCGAGGGAACGGTCTTCGTCTCGGTGGCCAACCGCGACAAACGCTCGCTGGTCTTCCCGGTCAAGCGCCTCGCCGACCTGGGATTCCGCGTGCTGGCCACTGAAGGTACCGCCGAGATGCTGCGCCGCAACGGCATTCCGTGCGATATCGTCCGCAAGCACTTCGAGTCCCCCGGCGGCGGACGGTCAGCGATGACGGCGATCGACGCCATCATCGCCGGCGAGGTCAACATGGTCGTCAACACCCCGTACGGCAATTCCGGGCCGAGGATCGACGGCTACGAGATCCGTTCGGCCGCTGTCGCAATGAATATTCCCTGCATCACCACCGTGCAGGGTGCTTCAGCGGCAGTCCAGGGAATCGAGGCGGTCATCCGCGGCGATATCGGGGTGCGGGCGCTGCAGGAACTTCACGCCGCTCTGGGCGGCACCTGAGGTGCTCGCTCCGGAGAGTTTCGGCACCCGCCTGGCCGATGCGATCGTGACCCGCGGCCCGCTGTGCGTGGGGATCGACCCGCACCCGGAGCTGCTGGCTGCCTGGGACCTGCCGGCGACCGCCGAGGGCCTCGCCCGATTCTGCGGCATCTGTGTCGAGGCCTACGCGGGGTTCGCGGTCGTCAAACCCCAGGTTGCCTTCTTCGAGGCCTACGGCTCGGCGGGGTTCGTCGTGCTGGAACGCACGATCGCGGCCCTACGCTCTGCGGGCGTCTTGGTGCTCGCCGACGCCAAGCGCGGTGATATCGGGTCGACCATGGCCGCCTACGCCCAGGCCTGGGTGGGGGAGGGGCCGTTGGCGGCCGACGCCGTCACCGCCTCGCCGTATCTGGGATTCGGATCGTTGGCACCGCTGATGGAGGTCGCTGCGGCACATGGTCGCGGGGTGTTCGTGCTGTCCGCCACTTCGAATCCGGAGGGCTCCGCTGTGCAACGCGCCCTTGTCGGGGGGCGCACCGTGGCCCAATCCGTCGTCGATGCGGCCGCGGCGGTCAACCGGTCGGCCGCACCGGAGCCGGGTTCGGTGGGCGTGGTGATCGGCGCGACCCTGGTCCATGGCACCGGTGCCGTACCCGATGTCAGTGAACTCGGCGGGCCGGTTCTGGTGCCCGGTGTGGGCACTCAGGGCGGCCGGCCGGACGAACTAGCCGGGCTCGGTGGGGCGCAGAGGGGGCAACTCCTGCCGGCGGTGTCACGGGAGATTCTGCGGGCCGGTCCGGATCCGGGCGCCATCCGCACGGCCGGCGAACGGTTACGAGACGCCGTCGCGTATCTGGCCTGACGTCCCGCGACACGCGCGACACGCCATCAGCGTGCAATCGGACGTGACCTTCATCGCAGGCCGGGCCGACCGCGGGCTTCTCCGCCCCGCCTTGGCCCCACGGGGTCAGCGGCGCTGATCAAAGTGCCTGATAGAGGCTAATTTCACGATCGCCGTCCCAAGGTTGCCCGGGTTGTCGGCTCGGTATTTCGACGCACAGGACACCGGTCCCGGCCGGTCGATCCGTCGTCTCAGCCCGGTGAGTTTTCGCCTTTGGGGTGGGGGCGGGTTAGATTTCGTCGGACGGCGTGGGTACGGTCGGCGTCGCTGGCTGACGTACCCGGCCCAGGCAAAACAATGATTGTGATGAGACGGAGGAACCCGTGGCCCTTCCCCAGTTGACCGACGAGCAGCGCGCTGCAGCCTTGGAGAAGGCCGCCGCCGCACGTCGGATACGTGCTGAGCTGAAGGATCGGCTCAAGCGCGGCGGCACTAACCTCACGCAGGTGCTGAAGGATGCTGAGACCGACGAGGTCCTCGGCAAGATGAAGGTTTCGGCACTGCTGGAAGCCCTGCCCAAGGTGGGCAAGGTCAAGGCGCAGGAGATCATGACCGAATTGGAGATCGCCCCGACCCGCCGCCTGCGGGGCCTCGGCGACCGGCAGCGCAAGGCACTGCTGGAAAAGTTCGCCTGATCCATTCCGCCAGAAATCGGTCCGACGACATTCATGAATTCCGGCGGTGGGCCGGACAGCGCGAGCGGTTCATCCCGGCTCGGAGTCACGCGGGGACGCGTGCTTGTGCTGTCCGGGCCGTCTGCCGTCGGGAAGTCGACGGTGGTCCGGCGGTTGCGTGAGCAGGTGCCCGACATGTTCTTCAGTGTGTCGGCTACCACTCGCGAACCTCGTCCAGACGAGGTCGAGGGATCGGACTACCATTTCGTCTCGCCCGAGCGGTTTCAGCAACTCGTCGATGCAGGGGAGTTGCTGGAGTGGGCTGAGATCCACGGCGGGCTACATCGCTCGGGAACTCCCGGCGAGCCAGTGAGACAGGCCGCCGAGGCCGGTCGGCCGGTGTTGATCGAGGTGGATCTCGCCGGTGCCCGCTCAGTCAAGCGGGTCATGCCCGACGTAGTGAGCGTGTTCCTGGCACCCCCCACCCGGGAGACGCTGCGACAGCGGCTCGCTGGACGCGGAACCGAATCCCCCGAGCGGATGGCGCGCAGGTTGGCCACCGCCGAGGCCGAACTGGCCGCCCAGGATGAGTTCGATGTCGTGGTGGTCAACAGCCAATTGGATTCCGCGTGCGCCGAATTGGTAACGTTGCTGCTAGGAAACACGCCGGAGTCGGCGTAAGCCGGTCGGTCTCGACTTCCCGAACGGGCCCATCGAATCGAAACTTACTGCCAGCTGGCGGTCAGGAGAAGGACCACGTGACGACAACCACAGCGGATCACTACGACCCGGCCCCCGGTGCCGCCAGCGCTTACGACACACCGCTGGGTATCACCAACCCGCCCATCGACGAACTGCTCGCGCGGGTCTCCAGTAAGTACGCTCTCGTGATTTACGCCGCGAAACGCGCGCGCCAGATCAACGATTACTACAACCAACTCGGCGAAGGTATTCTGGAGTACGTCGGTCCCCTGGTGGAGCCGGGTATGCAGGAAAAACCGCTGTCGATCGCGCTGCGCGAGATTCACGGCGACCTCCTCGAGCACACCGAGGGCGAGTAGCCGCGGCCAACGCGGATCGGCTATGCGCCCCAAGCGGATCATCGTCGGTGTGGCCGGCGGCATCGCCGCCTACAAAGCCTGCTCAGTGGTCCGTCAACTCAGCGAAGCCGGGCACCAGGTGCGGGTCGTGCCCACCGAATCCGCGTTGCGCTTCGTCGGTGCGGCGACCTTCGAGGCGCTTTCCGGACATCCGGTCCGGACCGGGGTTTTCGAGGACGTCCCGGACGTACCGCACGTGCGGATGGGGCAGGAAGCCGACCTCGTCCTGGTGGCGCCGGCGACCGCAGATCTGCTCGCCCGCGCCGCCACGGGCCGGGCGGATGATCTGCTGACGGCCACCCTTCTGACGGCACGCTGCCCGGTGCTCCTCGCTCCGGCGATGCACACCGAGATGTGGCAGCACCCTGCCACGGTCGATAACGTGGCGACCTTGCGCGACCGCGGTGTGGTGGTGCTCGAACCCGCATCCGGCCGGCTTACCGGTGCCGATACCGGTGCGGGCCGCCTGCCCGAGCCCGATGAGATCACCACATTCGCGGAATTGCTGCTGTCGCGTGCCGATGCGCTCCGCCACGATCTGGCCGGCGTGAAGGTTCTGGTGACCGCCGGCGGCACCCGCGAGGCGCTGGACCCCGTGCGCTTCATCGGCAACCGCAGCTCAGGCAAGCAGGGGTACGCGGTCGCCAGGGTCGCTGTTCAGCGCGGCGCCGAGGTGACCCTCGTCGCCGGAAATACCTCGGGGCTGGCCGATCCTGCGGGCGTGCAGGTAGTGCGAGCCACGTCGGCGGCCCAGATGCACGAGGCGGTCTCCAAACACGCGCCGGATGCGCACGTCCTGGTGATGGCGGCCGCGGTGGCCGACTTCCGGCCCGCCCACCTGGCGACCAGCAAGATCAAGAAGGCCACTGACGCGCGGGACATGCCCTCGGTGGAACTGATCCGTACCGAGGATGTGCTGGCCGGCGCGGTACGTCAGCGCGCCGACGGGCAGCTGCCCAATATGCGGGCAATCGTCGGTTTCGCTGCCGAGACCGGCGATGCCAACGGCGACGTGCTGTTCCACGCCCGGGCGAAACTGCGGCGCAAGGCATGTGATTTGTTGGTCGTCAACGCCGTCGGTGATGGGCGGGCGTTCGAGGTCGACAGTAACGACGGTTGGTTGTTGGGCGCCGACGGTACAGAGGTGACACTCGAACACGGTTCCAAGACGTTGATGGCGAGCCGTATCGTAGACGCGATCGCGGCGTTCCTGCGCGGCAATGCAGGGTAAGCACGTAGGCCGGTCAGCAGGCCGGTCAGCAGGCCGGTAAGTCAGGTCGGTAAGTCAGGTCGGCAGGGGAGCGCGCCAAGCGCCCGATATCAGGTAGCGAAGGGGATTGACACTGTGAGTGATAACGGTCGGCTGTTCACCAGCGAGTCGGTAACCGAGGGACATCCCGACAAGATCTGCGACGCGATCAGCGACTCGGTGCTCGACTCCCTGCTGACCGTGGACCCGGCGTCCCGGGTCGCGGTGGAGAGTCTGGTGACCACCGGTCAGGTGCACGTCGTGGGTGAAGTGACGACCACGGCGAAAGAGGCCTTTGCAGATATCACCGACACCGTCCGTCAGTGCATTCTCGAGATCGGCTACGACTCGTCGGAGAAGGGGTTCGACGGTGCCTCCTGCGGCGTGAACATCGGGATCGGCCGGCAATCACCGGATATCGCTCAGGGTGTCGACGAGGCTTACGAGGCCCGCGTCGACGGTGAGCGCGACCCGCTCGATCATCAGGGCGCCGGTGACCAGGGCCTGATGTTCGGCTACGCGATCCGCGACACACCGGAGTTGATGCCGCTTCCGATCGCGCTGGCCCACCGCCTGTCCCGCAAGCTCGCGGCGGTCCGTAAACGCGGCCCGTTGGGCTATCTGCGCCCGGACGGCAAGACCCAGGTCACCATCCAGTACGAGGGAACCACCCCGATCCGGCTGGACACCGTGGTGTTGTCCACCCAACACGCGGCCAACATCGACGAGAAGGAACAGCTTCCGCACGATATTCGCAAGCACGTCGTCAACGAGGTGCTCGGCGAACTGGCCCACGAGAGCCTCGACGTCTCCGACTTCCGGCTGCTGGTCAACCCCACCGGCAAGTTCGTCGTCGGCGGCCCAATGGGCGACGCCGGACTCACCGGCCGCAAGATCATCGTCGACACCTACGGCGGCTGGGCCCGTCACGGCGGGGGCGCGTTCTCCGGGAAGGATCCGTCCAAGGTGGACCGCTCGGCGGCGTACGCGATGCGCTGGGTGGCCAAGAACGTCGTCGCCGCGGGGCTGGCTGAGCGGGTGGAGGTCCAGGTGGCCTATGCGATCGGCAAGGCCGCCCCGGTGGGGCTGTTCGTGGAGACTTTCGGCACCGAGACCGTCGACCCGGCCCGTATCGAGAAGGCCATCACGGCGGTATTCGATCTACGGCCGGGAGCGATCGTGCGCGATCTGGACCTGCTGCGGCCCATCTATACGCAGACGGCGGCCTATGGCCACTTCGGTCGCACTGACCTTGATCTGCCATGGGAGCGGCTGGACAAGGTTGAGGATCTGAAGAGTTCGGTGTAGCGCAAAATCGGCTCACGCCGGGTGGCGGTGAGCCGATTTTGGGCCGTCCGGCGTGTCAGCTACCGATGAATTGGTCGAACGCCCACTGATACTGGGCCGGAACAACCTGGACACCGCACTGGCTCTGCAGCGTTCCCAGCGGGGACAGGATCGACTTGAAGCCCGCGTATTCCTGCGGGTTGGTGCTGGCGTAGTCGGAGATGGTCTTCTGTGCCTCGGCCTGGGGCTGCAGCGCCGCGGTCATCAGCATTTTGTTGCCGTCCGGGTGGGCGTTCATGTAGTCCTGGGCCTGTTGGGTGATTGACGAGACCTGGCTGTCCACCGCTGCAGGGCTGCAGTCTGGTGCCGCTAAGGCCGCGGGCGCACCCAGCCCAGCCAGGGCGATTCCTGCTACGAGGGTGCAGGCGCCAGCGATGCGTCGGGATGTCATAAGTCTTCGTTCCTCCAGAATTGCGACGTGTGATGTCGGTGTGCTGTCATTGTCCCTTGTCGTCACCGGCCCGACAAACGTTACTGGTCACGGACCTGGTTCAACGCCGCTGACGGCGCCGTAATTCCCCGTTCTCCGGCCTCGGAGGTCAG
>CAZGPT010000001.1:41625-59445 GCA_964527015.1 uncultured Mycobacterium sp.
GGTTCAACGCCGCTGACGGCGCCGTAATTCCCCGTTCTCCGGCCTCGGAGGTCAGCCGGAGGCGGGGTTCTTCTTAGGGCGCCTACCGGACTGAGATCTTCGGACCAATTGCGTGTCGGTGCTCCGGGTTAATGTCGCGCCGTACGCACTGCCCGACGGTGAACTATCAAACGCGGGAACTATCAAACGCGGGAACTATCAAACGCGGGAACTATCAACCACGGGGGGACCCATGACCGACGCAGACAAGACCTTGATCGCTGCCCTGCTGGACCGTTCCGGCTCGATGCAGGCCATCGCCGACGATATGCGGGGCGGGTTCGACGCGTTTATCGCCAAGGAGGCCAAAGAAGCCGGGGAGGCCGGGACCACGCTGGTCACGTTGGCGCAGTTCGATGACGAGTATGACGTCGTGTACCGCAACCGGCCGATCAAAACCGTGCCGAAACTGACACTGGAACCGCGGGGGTGGACGGCGCTGCTCGACGCGATCGGCCGCTTCGTCACCGAGGTGGGCGCGGCCCTGGCCGCGCTGCCGGAGGATGAGCGCCCCGGCACGGTGACCGTGGTGGTGATAACCGACGGACTGGAGAACGCCAGTTCCGAATGGACCGCCGAGGGGGTGCGCGCCGCGATCGCCCACCAGGAAACGGTCTATTTGTGGGACTTCGTCTTCCTCGGGGGTCTTTCTCGGGGCGAATATGGACGCCGTCGAGGTTGGGCAGACGCTCGGCTTCGCCCCGGGCAAGTCGCTGACCTACGACGCAGCGGGCGATGCCGTCCGCGGGGCCTGGGACGCGGTATCTACCTATCACGCCCGCCGGCGGTCCGTCGCCGGAGCGCCGCCGGCGTCGATAGTCTTCGATGACGCCGAACGTCGTGGCGCGCGACAGCAGCAGTAACCGAAGCCAGACGGGAGGCAGGTGAGCACAGCGGACCGGTGCGCCGCCGAACACGAGCCGATCGCCCGGGTGCTGCCGATGCTGTCGGTGCCGCACCTGGACCGCGAGTTCGACTATCTGGTGTCCGCGGAGCAGTCCGACGCCGCCCAGCCGGGCGTGCGGGTTCGGGTGCGCTTCCACGGCCGGTTGGTGGACGGGTTCCTGCTTGAACGCCGGTCCGAAACCGATCACGTCGGTCAACTGGGCTGGCTGGACCGGGTGATCTCGGCGGAACCCGTGCTCACCGCCGAGGTCCGCCGACTGGTCGACGCGGTGGCCGCCCGCTATGCCGGTACCCGGCCGGACGTACTGCGCTTGGCGATACCGCCCCGGCACGCCGGGGCGGAAAAAGGCCGGTCGCACACCCCCTTGCTTCCGGTCCTCTCACCTGTCGACCCCACCGGTTGGGCGCGGTACAACCGGGGTGAGCAGTTCCTGGAGGCGTTGGGCCACGGTCGTGCCGCCCGCGCGGTTTGGCAGGCGCTCCCCGGCGAACGCTGGTTCGAGCGGTTGGCCGAGGCGGCCGCGGCGGCGGTCGGCGGCGGTCATGGTGTTCTAGCCGTCGTCCCTGACCAGCGGGATGTCGATGTGCTGTGGCGCGCGGCGACAGCCCTGGTGGACGAGTCTGTCGTCGTCGCGCTGGCCGCCGGTCTCGGCCCATCCGCCCGCTACCGGCGCTGGCTCTCGGTGCTACGTGGGCAGGCCCGGCTGGTCATCGGCACCCGCAGCGCGGTGTTCGCGCCGGTGGACCGTTTGGGACTGGTGATCATCTGGGACGACGGCGACGACACGCTGGCCGAACCCCGCGCGCCTTACCCGCACGCCCGGGAGGTCGGAATGCTTCGCGCGCACCAATTGCGCTGCGCCACGATCGTCGGCGGCTACACCCGCACCGCAGAGGCCCAGGCCCTGGTCGGCAGCGGCTGGGCACATGATCTGCTGGCCCCGCGACCGGTGGTGCGGGCCTGCGCCCCGCGGGTCGTCGCCGTGGAGGATGACGGGTACGCCGAGGAACGCGATCCGGCCGCGCGGACCGCCCGGCTCCCGTCGATGGCGATGCGCGCCGCCCGGTCGGCACTGGATCGCGGAGCCCCGGTGCTGGTCCAGGTTCCGCGTCGCGGGTACCTGCCGTCGGTGGCGTGCGGCCGCTGCCGCACCGTCGCCCGATGCCGGCACTGTATGGGGCCGCTGTCGCTGTCCGGCCGCGATGCCGGCGGCGCGGTCTGCCGGTGGTGCGGGCGCATCGATGGGGCCCCGCGCTGCCGCCGCTGCGGCGCCGAGCAGATCCGGGCAGTTGTGGTGGGCGCCCGGCGTACCGCCGAGGAGTTGGGCCGGGCATTTCCGGGCAGCACGGTGATCACCTCGGCCGGCGACGCGGTTCACCCGGAGATTGCGCCCGGGCCTGCCCTGGTCGTGGCCACGCCCGGCGCCGAGCCGCGGGCCCCGGCCGGCTATGGTGCCGCCCTGCTGCTCGACGGTTGGTCGCTGTTGGGCCGTCAGGATCTCCGCGCCGCCGAGGACACCCTGCGCCGCTGGATGACCGCCGCCGCCCAGGTGCAGGCCCGCGCCGAGGGCGGAGTGGTTGCCGTGGTTGCGGAATCGGCCATCCCGACCGTGCAGGCCCTGATCAAGTGGGATCCGGTTGGTCACGCCGAAGCGGAACTGGCCGGCCGGGCGGCCGTCGGCCTTCCACCGGCCGTGCACATGGCCGCCATCGACGGGGCCGCGGATGCGGTCGATGCGCTCATCCACCAGGCTGAACTGCCTGAGGAGGCCGATCTGCTGGGGCCGGTCGAGCTACCAGCGGGGGTGCGCCGACCGCCGGCCACCGCCGCCGACGAACCGGCCATCCGCATGGTGATCCGGGTGCGGCACGAGGAAGGTCTGGCACTGGCCGGCGCACTGCGCCGGGCGACGGCGATCAGCAGTGCCCGGCACGACCACGAGGCGGTCCGCGTGCAGGTCGACCCGCTTCATATCGGTTGATCCGCCCGCGACGGCTAGGCTAAACGCCCGACGAACCTGGGAGGGCCAATGAGGTCGTTCGGCCGCGCCGTTGCCTGGCTCATCCCGTTGTTCCTGATCGCGTCGGGACTGCTGTGGCCCGCCGTGTTCACCGGCGCATCGCAGGGTACGGCGGTCTCCGATCCTGTCGTCATCTCCAATCTGCGTGCCGAGTTCATCGTCGACCGTGACGGGTTGATGCAGGCCACCGAAACGGTGACCGCCGAGTTCCCCAGCGGCCGGCACGGCATCTTCCGGTTCTGGGATACCGCCAACCCGAATGACGCCCACGTGCGACAAGTCCCGGAGGTCACCGAGATCTCCCTCGACGGCGCGCCGGTGCCCTACGACCTGCTCCGCCAGGGCAATGGGCGCTTCCTGGTGGCCAAGATCGGGGATCCGGACCGATACCTGGCCCCCGGCACACACGTCTACCGGATCAGCTACCGGATCCCCGGAGTGCTCGACCCGGGGGAAACAGGGGCCGGCAAGGAGTTCGCGTCGGATGTGGGAGACCCCGCGGCACCGTCGACGTTCCTCTGGAACGTGATCGCCCCCGGGTGGAGCAATCAGATCGGCCGCGCTGAGGTGTCCGTCCGGCTGCCCGGGGGTGTTCCCGGTGCACAGTGCTCGGTCGGCGCCGGCGTCGGCCGACCATGCGAAGCCCTGACCGTCGACGGTGAGACAGTGAGGCTGTCGGCCGCCGGTTTGCCGCCACGGACACCGGTCACCCTCCGTGTGGGGGTGGACGTTCCCACCCCGCCGCGCGCAACGGTGCCCTGGTCGGTTCGCTGGGATCCGGTTTTGGGCCGCTCGTTCCCGGCGGTGGCGGCACTGCTGGGCTTGACCGCCGCCATGGGCCTGGGTGCCTTTCTATTGCGGCGCACCACCGTGGAGGCGCCCCCGGGATTCCCGGTGCAGTACGCCCCGCCGGCGGGAGTGGGTCCCGTGCAGTGTCACTACATCCGCACCGAACAGGTCCCACCGCAGGGACTGACGGCGACCTTGTTCCACCTGGCTGACCGGGGTCTGCTGTCGCTGCGCCAGGACGGACCGAAGAAGTGGACCGTGCAGGGGGTCGGCGACGCCGGCGTGTGGGCTGGTGTCGACCCCGTCAGTGCGGCGGTCGGATCGGCGCTGGATCTGCGCTCCCCGGGCCGGACCTTCAGGGCGGACGGGTCGGTGACCGCCGGGGGCAAGCTCAACAGTGCCAAACAGGATCTGGCGACGGCCGTCAAACATTGGGCACTCGACGCAGGATTCCTGGTCAAGAAGCGCGCCGAACTCTGGTTGCGGCTGGCCAACGTGGTGGCCCTGGTGCTCGCTTTCGCCTGCTTCGTGAGGTGGATCGCTCCGATAACCCTGTGGGGCCTGCCGTTCGCGGTGTTTTTTCTGCTGTCGCTGCCGGCGTGGCGGCCGGGCGTCGGCCTGCGGCGCACACCCGCCGGCCGGCAGCTGTGGTCGGAGGCGGGCGGCTTCCACCGCATGCTGGCCACCGACTCGGCGGAATCGCGGTTCGACTTTTCGGCTCGCAAGGACCTGTACGCCGCCTATATCCCGTTCGCGGTAGCCGGCGGGGCAGCCGCGCTGTGGGCGGCCAAGTACCAGGCCGCAACCGGTCAGCTACCGCCGCAGCCGGGCTGGTACCACGGTTCGTCGAGCAGCGGATGGGGCTCGTCGGCAGCTCAGGGTGCTAGTTTCGACAGCTTCGAGTCGGCATTGTCATCGTCGATCAGCGCGTACACGGCATCGCAGTCCTCGTCTTCGAGCGGCGGCGGCGGTGGCGGTGGCGGCGGTGGTGGCGGTGGCGGTGGTGGAGGAGGAGGTTCGTGGTGACCCCGGTGTTGATCCTGCTGTTGTTGCTCGCGGTGGCGGTGCTGATCGGTTTCGTCGTGGGCCACAACAAGCTTCGCGCCGCCGACGTCCGGGCCGATGAGGCGCTCGGCGGCATCGACGTCCAACTCACCCGGCGCGCCTCGCTGATCCCCAGTCTGGTCAGCACCGTGCAGGGGTTCGCGACGCACGAGCGGGCGGTGCTCGCTCATGTCGCCGACGCGCAGACAGCGCTGACCGCCGCGACCGCCGGAAGATCTGTCGCGCAACGCACCTCGGCGGAACGGCAGTTCGACTCCGCGGTCGGTCAGGTGCTGGCCCTCGGGCAGGTCTACCCCCAGTTGAACTCGTCGAACAACTTCCTGAACCTCCAGCAGAACCTCGCCGACACCGAGGACAAGCTCGCCTTCGCCCGGCAGTACTACAACGACGCCGCGGCATCGGTGAACCGGCTGCGCAACACCATCCCGTGGATGTTCGTGGCGGGGATGGCCGGTGTCGGCGAGCGGGAGTTCTACCGGGTACCGGATCTACCGGGTAAGTAGATGCGGATCATCTTCGCGGGAACACCCGAACCGGCGCTTCCCTCGCTGCAACGATTGATCGACTCGCCGCGCCACGAGGTGGTGGCTGCGCTGACCCGCCCCGACGCGGCCGCGGGTCGGAGGGGCAAACCGGCGCCCTCACCGGTGGCGCGACTCGCCGCGGACGCCGGTATCCCGGTGCTGCGGCCCGCCCAGCCCAACTCCGCGGATTTCGCCGCCGAACTGGCATCGCTGGCTCCCGAGTGCTGTGCCGTGGTGGCGTACGGGGCACTGCTGCGTCCCGAGCTGCTCGCCTTGCCCGCGTACGGCTGGATCAATCTGCATTTCTCACTGCTACCGGCGTGGCGTGGCGCTGCGCCAGTACAGGCCGCGATCGCTGCGGGCGACACCGTTACCGGCGCAACGACATTCGAGATCGAACCGGCACTGGACTCGGGCCCGGTGTTCGGGGTGGTGACCGAAGCGATCCGTCCCGGCGATACCGCGGGGGAGCTCCTGAACCGGCTGGCCGTGTCGGGAGCCATCCTGCTGGAGGCCACCGTGGACGGTATCGCCGACGGATCCCTCACACCTGTGCCGCAGTCGCCGGAGGGGGTCAGCGTCGCTCCGAAGCTGACGGTGGCAGACGGCCGGATCCGGTGGGATCTGCCGGCTCAGATCATCGAACGTCGAATCAGGTCGGTCACCCCCGATCCGGGGGCGTGGACGATGCTCGGCGAGTTGCGGATGAAGCTGGGCCCGGTCAGCCTCGAGCAGACCGGTGAGATGCTGGCGCCCGGCGTCATCGAGGTGGACCGTTCCGGGGTCCGGATCGGCACCGGTTCCCAGCCGGTGGTGCTCGGAATGCTGCAGCCGCCCGGAAAGAAGCCGATGGCTGCAGCGGACTGGGCCCGCGGCGCCCGGCTCGAGGCCGGGATACGGGCATCGTGACCGACCGCCGAGAGTCCGGTTCCGCGGGGCGGCCGCCGAGCCGGCCACCGCGCCGGCCCAAGCGTGCCGGGCTGGATCCGGCCCGCCGCGCCGCCTTCGATGTGCTGCGTGCGGTCTCCGAACGTGACGCCTACGCCAACCTCGCGTTGCCGGCATTGCTGGTGGAGCGGGAAATCGGCGGTCGGGACGCTGCCTTCGCGACCGAGCTGACCTACGGCACCTGCCGCAGCCGCGGCCTGCTGGACGCGGTGATCGCGGCTGCAGCCGGTCGTGGCGTCGATCAGATCGATCCGGTGCTACTGGATCTGCTCCGGCTGGGTGCCTACCAGCTGTTGCGAACCAACGTCGCCCAGCATGCCGCGGTATCGACGACTGTCGACCAGGCCGGGGTCGAGTTCGACACCGCACGAGCGGGATTCGTCAACGCCGTGCTCCGGAAAATCGCCGGCCGCGACGAGAGTTCCTGGATCGCAGAACTCGCCCCTCCCGCCGCTGCCGATCCGGTGGGCCACCTGGCCTTCATCCATGCACATCCCCGCTGGATCGCCCAGGCGTTCGCCGATGCCCTCGGGGCAGATGCCGGCGAACTCGACGCCGCCCTGGCCGCCGACGACGCCCGGCCGACGGTGCACCTGGCCGCGCGGCCCGGAGTGTTGACCGCCGCGGAACTTGCCGAGGCGGTCGGCGGGGCCGTCGGCCGGTTCTCGCCCTATGCGGTGTATCTGAGCGGCGGCGACCCGGGCCGGCTGGCACCGATTCGCGACTCCCGGGCGCTGGTCCAGGACGAGGGCAGCCAACTGGTGGCAAGGGCGCTGGTGCTGGCACCCGTCACCGGCGAGGACGCCGGGCGTTGGCTGGATCTGTGCTCCGGGCCAGGGGGTAAGACCGCGTTGATTGCCGCAGTCGCGGCGCAACAGGGCGCGACGGTCACGGCGGTGGAACCCAACTCGCGGAGGGCCGACCTGGTTGAGCAGAACACCCGCGGTCTGGCCGTGGAGGTACTGCGGGCCGACGGCCGCGAACCCCCGCTGCCCGCAGCCGGTTTCGACCGCGTGCTGGTCGATGCGCCCTGCACCGGACTGGGCGCGCTGCGTCGCCGCCCGGAAGCTCGATGGCGACGTACCCCAGCGGACGTCCCGGCACTGGGCAAACTACAGCGTGAGCTGCTCGGGTCGGCGATTCGACTGACTCGCCCGGGCGGCGTGGTGCTCTACGCGACCTGTTCGCCGCATCTGGCCGAGACAGTCGGCGTGGTTAGCGATGCGATGCGACGCCATTCGGTGACCGCACTGGACGCCCGGGAACTGTTCGCCCCCGTCGAGAACATTGGTGCCGGTCCCTTCGTGCAACTGTGGCCGCACCGGCACGGGACGGATGCGATGTTTGTCGCCGTACTTCGCAAGGACGGGTGAGCGCCACCGGTTCCACCGGGCCTTACAGTGACAGCCATGGCAACACCGACCCGGCCGATGATCGCGCCGTCGATTCTGTCCGCCGACTTCGCCCGACTGGCCGACGAGGCCGCCGCCGTCAAGGGTGCGGATTGGCTGCACGTGGACGTGATGGACGCGCACTTCGTACCGAACCTGACCCTGGGCCTGCCGGTGGTGGAGAGCCTGCTGAGGGCGACCGACATCCCGATGGACTGTCATCTGATGATCGACGACCCGGGTCGCTGGGCCCCCGGCTACGCCGAGGCCGGGTCCTACAATGTCACCTTTCACGCTGAGGCCACCGATGATCCGGTCGCGGTGGCCCGCGATATCCGCGCAGCGGGCGCGAAAGCGGGCCTAGCCATCAAACCGGGCACCGCGCTGGAGGGGTATCTGGGGATCCTGCGGGATTTCGACACTCTCCTGGTGATGTCCGTCGAGCCGGGTTTCGGTGGCCAGAGCTTCATCCCGGAGGTGCTGACGAAGGTGGCCGCAGCGCGCCGACTGGTCGATTCCGGGGAGCTGACCATCCTCATCGAGATCGACGGTGGTATCAACGCCGACACCATCGAACAATCCGCTGAAGCCGGCGTGGACTGTTTCGTCGCGGGATCAGCGGTCTACGGCGCCGGGGATCCGGCGGCCGCCGTTGAGGCGCTCCGGCGGCAGGCCGGTGCAGCGTCAACGCATCTTCACCTATGACCGGTACCCCCGCGCACACTTCCGCGGCCATGCGACTGGCCGTTGAGCGAGCGGAGGCGGTGAAGGGCTCCACCTATCCCAATCCACCGGTGGGTGCGGTAATCATCAGCGCCGAAGGCGATGTCATCGGAGTCGGTGCGACCGCGCCGGCCGGGGGAGCCCACGCCGAGGTAGTAGCTCTGCGGGCGGCAGGGGAGCGGGCAGTCGGTGGCACCGCGGTGGTGACGCTGGAGCCCTGCAACCACCACGGCCGCACCCCGCCGTGCGCCGATGCGCTTCTGGCAGCGGGTATCACGGCAGTCGTGTACGCAGTCGGCGATCCGAACCCGATAGCGGCCGGCGGTGCCGGACGGCTGCGGGCGGCCGGAGTGGCGGTCACCGGCGGCGTGCAGGCCGAGGAGGTGACGGGCGGATCGCTGCGTGAATGGCTGCACAAGCAGCGCACCGGGTTGCCGCACGTCACCTGGAAATTCGCGACCAGCGTCGATGGTCGGAGTGCGGCCGCCGACGGGTCGTCGCAGTGGATTACCAGTCCGGCGGCCCGGGCTGACCTGCATCGGCGCCGGGCGGCTGCTGACGCCATCGTGGTGGGAACCGGGACGGTCTTCGCCGACGACCCGAGCCTCACCGCGCGGTTGCCGGACCGAACTCTGGCGCCGCAGCAGCCGCTTCGGGTGGTCGTCGGCGATCGGGCGATCCCACCGGAATCGAAAGTCCTCAGCGGTGATTCGGCCACCCTGCTGCTCAGGACCCGCGACCCGCTGGAGGTGATCCGGGCACTGGCCGAACGTACCGACATTCTGCTCGAGGGCGGCCCCACCCTCGCCGGGGCGTTTCTGCGGGCCGGGGTCGTGCACCGGATCCTGGCCTATGTCGCGCCGATGTTGCTCGGCGGCCCGGTGACAGCGGTTGACGATGTCGGTGTCGTCAGTATCGGGGGAGCCCTGCGATGGAACTATGACGGGGTCCAGCGCATCGGACCGGATCTGTTGCTGAGCCTGGTGCCAGGCGGCTGACCTGCTAGGCGTCCTGTTCCAGCGATTTGTGCTCGATGATCTCCCGGGATCCACTGGCTCCCAACAATTCCCGGAACTGCTGAACGGTGTAGGCGGTCAACGTCGCCGGTGTGCGAGCACGCGCGCCGGCGGTCCGCGGCAGGGCGAACAGTGGCCCGAATTCGCCGAAGTAATCACCGGCCCCCGCGACTTTCAGCACTTCCTCGCCGCCGCCCGGCAATTCGCGGAAGATCTCGATCTCACCTGCGGTGACCACGTAAATCATGTCACCCATCGTGCCCTGCTCAAACAGCGTTTCCCCGGCTTCCACCGTCACCGTCTCCGGCTCGTGGGTGGCCGTCGTCAGATGCGGTACCAGTTCCACCACGCGGTCGGCCAGTGGCAGCATCCGGGTGTCATGGGTCGCCACCACCACCACCCGTTCCCCGGAGGCCAGTTCACGGATGAGCCGTAGGACCCCTTCGACCTGGATGTAGTCGAGATGGGCGGTCGGCTCGTCGGCAATCAGCAACGGTGGGTCCAGGGCGATGGCCCGCGCGACGGCGACCCGCTGCTGCTGACCGCCGCTGAGATCGCCGGGGCGGTGATGTATCCGCTCGGCCAGCCCGACCCGGTCCAGGAGCTCGGTGGCCCGGTCGTGGGCCTTTCGGCGCGACCACCGGGCCGCCCGCAGTGGCACCATCACGTTCTCGATCGCGGTGAGGCTGGGCACCAGATTGAACGCCTGAAACACGATGCCGACCGTGTTGCGCCGGTATTCCGACAGCGCCCGCGGGTCCAGTGTGGTCAGGTCGATATCGCCGAACTCGATCCGGCCCGCGGTCGGGTGCAGGATTCCACCCAGGCAGGACAGCAGGGTTGTCTTCCCGCAACCGCTGGGCCCGAGCAGGATCGCCAGCGAGCCTTCCGAGACGTCCAGGCTCAGCCCGTTGATCGGGCGCACGGTTTCCTGGCCGCTGGCGTACTCCACGACGAGGTCTTTGATCCGTAGGTCAGCCATGAGTCAGGGTCCTCCGAAGGCCACTGCCGGGTCGACGACGACGGCCCGGCGAAGGCCGGCGAGACTGGCCATCACACCGATGGTAACCGCCACGACCGGTAGCAGCACGAAGGCGATTTGAGGAACGTCCACCCGCATCGGGAACAGCGGTCCCAGCAGGATGGACAGCGCACCGCCGAGGATGGCGGACAGCACAGCGACGATGATCGCCTGCATGGCCAGCCCGACCAGGATTGACCGGGTCGGTACCCCGACCGCTTTGAACACGGCGAAGTCACGGGTTCGTTCCAGCGCCGACATGTAGATCATCGACCCGACGATCATGGCGGCCACCACCCACAGCAGGCCGGCCATCAGGCTCATCGCCTGGCGTGCACCGCTGAGCGCCCGCAGCAGATCGTCGATCGCTCCGGCACGGCTGACCAGCTTGAACCCGCTCGGCGTCCGCTCCGGCGGGTCGATCACCCCGATCGAGGAGATCAGCGACTGGCCGGAGAACAACAGCGTCTGGGCCCCGGTGACGGTGAGAAAGATATTCGGCTGGCCGGCCAGTGCGGTGGAGTCGTCGACAATCCCGACGATTTGCAGGTTGCGCGAACCGACTTCGATGGTATTGCCGATGGGCTGGCCGATCGTGCTCGAGACCGCCGTCTCGTGCGGCTCGGACGGGGGCCGGCCCTCGCTCACCGATGGCATTCCCGGACCGCGTTCGGGTGCGCCGAAGACGTTGACGCTGCGGGCCGATGCGCCGTCGGGCATCGTGGCGCTGCCGTAGACCAGTGGCACCGCGATCGACACCCCGGGAACCTGCAGTTTGGTTGCGGCAAAGGCCGAGGAGCCCAGGAATGGCCCGGTGGCACCCGTCTTGACCAGGTAGGCGTCCACCCCGAGGGAGTCCACCGTACGAGTGGCCTCCACCCGGAACCCATTGGCCAATCCGGTGAGGACGAGGGTCATCGCGAAGACCAGTCCGGTCCCGACGATTGCGATGACGAACCGGCGCTTGCGCCACTGCAGATCGCGCAGCGCCGCGGTCAGCACGTCGTTCCCGGCATGAGGGTGAGGTTACCGACCTGCCGGGGTGCCCGGCGAAGGCTTTCGCCAATTGGTGCCACGGAAGTCACGGAAGTCACGGACGTCACGGAAGTCACGGAAGTCACGGAAGTCACGGAAGTCACGGAAGTCACGGCAATCACAGGAGTCACGGACCTCACGATGGAGCGTTATGCGCGTCGTTCGTCTCGTCCATGTCGTTCTCGATGGCATGGGTCCCGCGCGCACCGATCATCAGTGCGATCCCCGCCCCTGCCAGGCAGACGATCATGGTGATGAAGAAGATCGAGCCGTACTGCATGGCGAACGCGGTGCGGTACCGCTGAGCCTCGCCGGCGACCTTGGCGGCCAAGGTATCGGCCTGGGTGACCGGCAATGTGGCCAGGATCTGGTTGAAACGGTAGAGGCCCCAGGCGGTCAGGCCCGCGACACCGATCAGCATGCCGGTCATCCGCGACACCACCACCAGCGAGGACGCGACGCCGTGCTGGGCTGCCGGGACCACCCGCAGCGCGGCCGAGGTGAGTGGGCCGATCACCAGGCCCAGCCCGATTCCGGCCAGCGCCAAGTCGGTGTCGAACGCCGGTAGGGACACCGGCCCGATGTGGTGACGGGCGGACATGACGTCCAGGCCCCAGTGCGATACCAGCCAGTAGGCGAACGCCGCCACCAGCATGCCGGCCACGGCGACGATCCGGTCGCCGATCCGGATGGCCAGCCAGCCGCCGGCCAGCGCTCCGATCGGTAGCGCGACCAGGAAATGCAGCAGCAGGAACGCCGCGCCCACCTGATCCTTGCCGAGCACGCCCTGCCCGAACAGCTCGACGTTGACCAACGTCACCATCAACGCGGCACCCGCGCAGGTAGAGGTACCCAGCGCGGCCAGAAACGGCACCGCCCGTACTCCGGCGGGTTCGATCAGCCTGGTGCGGGCGAACCGTTCCCACACCACGAACGCGATTCCGGCCAGCACTGCGCCGCCCAGCAGGGGCAGGCCGTAACTGGGCAGTATTTGCTTCCCGTCCGGGGCGGGATTGTAGAGACCTTGGACTGCCAGGCCGAGCGCGATCGCCAGTAGGACGCCGCCGACGATGTCAACGCGTTCGGGCTCAGAGCTGCGCTGGTGGCCGGGCAGGCTGATGTGGATGAGCGCCATCGCGATCAGGCTCAGCGGCACATTGATCCAGAACACGTCCCGCCAGGTGTTGAGCAGCCACACCACGCCGATTCCGTAGAGCGGCCCCAGTACGCTGCCCAGTTCCTGGGCGGCGCCGATCCCGCCCAGAACCGCGGCCCGGTTGCGGGCGGACCACAGATCGGCGGCCAGCGCCAGTGTCACCGGGAGCAGGGCGCCGCTGGCCATCCCCTGGATCAGCCGGCCGATCACCATCGTGGTGAGGTCGCCCGACAGCGCCGTCACCACCGAGCCGAGCGCGAACCCCGCCAGGCTGAGCTGCAGCACCAGCTTGCGCCCGAACCGGTCGGATAACCGGCCCAGCAGCGGCATCGCCGCGATATACCCGAGCAGGTACCAGGTGATGATCGGCGTGACCTGCTGGAGCTTGTTTATCGGGATGCCGATATCGCGCATGATGTCGACCATGATCGTGATGACGACATAGGTGTCGAGCGCCCCGAGCAGTACCGCGAGGCTGCCCGCTCCGATCGCGATCCGCCGGCTGCGGCCCGACGTCTGCCCCGGTGTCAACTCGGTTACCGCGGCCTCCGGCATCAGACCGCGGGCTTGGTGACGGTGACGGGCTTATCCCAGTCAGACAGCGTCAGTTGCACGTTACTGCTCTCACTCTGGTCGATCTGGGCCTGTACCAGCTGGTGGGGGGCGTCCTGCTCGATCCACATCGTCGCCGGTAGCTGGTCCTTCGCGTTGAGCTGCGGGATCAGGTTGTTCACGGCTTCGGGGCCGACCTTGCCGGTGATCTTCACGGTGGGGACGCCACCGATGGTCTCGAAGCCGACCGATTTAGCGTCCGAGACGCTGGCCAGCATGTTGGCCAGCCCGGTGTCGGGGTTGAGAATCACCGAGGGGTCGTACACCTCAGCCGCCGGCCCCATGTCCAGCCAGCTGTTCGGGGTCAGCGCCGCGTAGAGCGTGCCCTCGAGTACGACGAGTTCGATATCGACGTCCGACCCGCCCATCGAGATCGTGGAGTTGCCCTTGATGGCCACGCCCGGCACGTTGGTCAGGTCGCCGGAGAGTGTCTTCACCGGCAGTCCGTCGATCTTCCCGTTGACGACGATCTCGAGGTGAGCGCTCTCGAGGGTCTTGGTGGTGGCAATGGACTGCTGGATCAGACCCGCGGCATCCGGCAGGGGTTCCTCTGCTTTCTTCGAGCAACCCGATACCAAAAGGGCGGCAGCCAGCAGTGCGGCAAACAAGACGGAGATTCGGCGGAACGTCGACATAGCTGCATCGTAATGGGTCGATCGCAGGGGGTCGCAGTCGTAGTGGATCGCACCGTCGGCGCCCGGGCGGACCGGTTCGGCTCGTTCCAGAGTGACCGGATGGGAAGCAGTGATGGTAGGAGTGATCAAGTGGGTGGCGAAGTGGAATTCCGGCGTGTAGCAGTGGGAAGCGGTGACGCCGCCGCCCTGGTGTCGGCAATGGTCGCCGAGATGCGTGAGCTCTACGAGGGCCTGGATCTCGAAGCCCCCGGTATGCCCAAGGCGGGCCCGGCCGAACTCGGTCCGCCGGATGGCACGTTCCTGGTGGGCTACCGAGACGGCGCCCCGGTGTGCGGCGGCGGAATCAAACGATTGCCCGATGGTGCCTGCGAGATCAAACGCATGTACGTGGTGCCGGCGGCCAGGCGTGCCGGGGTGGCCCGCGTGCTGCTCGCTGCATTGGAGGATGCCGCCCGCGGGCTGGGTTACCGGGTCGCCCGGCTCGACACCGGTTCGCGACAACCGCACGCCCAGGCGTTCTACGAGGCCTCCGGCTACCGCCGGGTCGGGAACTTCAACAACAACCCCGCGGCCGCGTTTCACGGTGAGAAGCTGCTGGATCAGGCTCTCCCGGGCGGCCCGCTAGATTAGGTGCATGTTCACCGGGATCGTGGAGGAACTCGGTGAGGTTGTCGGCTTGGACGACCTCGGCGATTCGGTACGACTCAGAATTCGCGGTTCGGTGGTGACCGCCGGCGCCCGCCACGGCGACTCCATCGCCGTCAATGGAGTCTGTCTGACGGTGCTGGAGTTACTCACAGACGGAGGGTGCGGAGCATTCACTGCCGACGTGATGGCCGAGACGCTGAACCGGTCGAGTCTCGGTGCGCTCGCCACCGGCAGCAAGGTCAACCTGGAGCGGGCGGCACTGGTGGACAGCCGCCTGGGTGGCCACATCGTCCAGGGGCACGTCGACGGCACCGGGACGGTGATCTGCCGAACACCCTCCGAGAACTGGGAGGTGGTTCGAATCATGTTGCCGCACAATATCTCCCGCTACGTCGTGGAAAAAGGGTCCATTACCGTCGACGGTATCTCGCTGACGGTCTCCGGCCTCGGTGACGACTGGTTCGAGGTGTCGCTGATCCCCACCACGCTGACCCTGACGACGCTCGGGAGTACCCCGGTCGCGTCAATGGTCAATCTCGAGGTCGATGTCATCGCTAAATACGTGGAACGCTTGCTGGCCGATAGAAACCGCCTCAGCAGTGACGATGGGCCGAATCCGACATAAATCGCGGTAGCACCGCGGCGCGCGCGGTCAGTTCGTTTACCCACTTCTCCGGAGTCCCGCCGGTTGTCGGAACCCACCGCCGGAGGCTGATCGGCAACGCGGTTATAGGCCTGCCAACTGCGGCAGAGTCAGGTGGGCGATCATGAAGTAGATCATCAGTCCGGTGCCGTCGACGATCGTGGCGATCATCGGAGCGGAGACAACCGCCGGGTCCAGCTTGAGCTTCTTGAGGGTGGGCGGCAGCACCGAGGCGACCAGCGACGACCAGAGGACGATTGCGATAACGGTCAGACACACCGTGATGGTCACCTCCATCCCCACGCCGAGAGTCCATGACCGGATCAGGGCCGCCAGTGCCATGGTCGCCGCCACCAGGAATCCCGTCGACAATTCTTTGGACAGGATGTGTGGCAGATCGCGGAGTCGAACCTCGTCCGTCGCCAGGGCGCGAACCAGGGTGGTGGTGATCTGGGTACCGGTGTTGCCGCCCGTACCGATGAGCAGTGGGATGAAGAAAGCCAGCGCGACGACGGCCTCCATTTCGTCCTGGAATGCGCGCAGCACGGTCCCGGTGTAGGCCTCGGCGAGAAACAGCACGAGTAGCCAGACGATGCGCTTGCGCCACAGCCGTAGCGGCGACGCACGAAGGTAGGGAACCTCAAGTGGCTCCGAGCCGCCCTGACGCTCGGCGTCCTCGGTGGCCTGGCGCTGGAGGATGTCGGCGGCGCCGTCCGCGGTTAGGACGCCGAGGAGTCGGCTTTCGTCATCCACGACCGGAAGGGCAGCCAGTTCGTGGTCGACCAGAGCTTTGGCGGCGTCTTCGGCATCGACCAGGGGACCGACCGAGAACGGGTCGCCGCTCATCAACTCCGAGACGGTCTGATTCGGTTCGGCGAGCACGAGGTCCTGGAACTCCAGCAACCCGGTCAGCCGTCCTCCGGTATCAGTGACGTAGATGTAGGCATCGGCGCGGGCTCTGTCTCGCATGTCCGTGTTCTGCGATCGGACCGCGGTTTCGGCTTCCGTTGCGGTCATCGTAGCGGCGACGGCGAACACGTCCGGAAGAACGTGTGCGGAAACCGATCGCGGCGGACAGCGAAGGATTTCGATCAGCGTCCCCGCATACTGCGGATCGATCTGGGCCAGCAGCGGCTCGCGGGCGGAATGTGGCACTCTACGAAGGATTTCCGCACCCTGGTCGGGATCGATATCGCGGAGCCACTGGGCTGATTGGGTGGTGCCCGACGATTGGACTGCCAACGCCGCCAGGTTGGGGTCGACGGAGCCGAGGAGCTCCGGGCCCGTGACCGGCGTGAGCAGCGCAACGAAATCGGCGAGCTTGTCCTTGGACATCGCGGCTACTTGGCGGCTTCGCTCAGCTGATCCGGCCGACTGCAACCACTGCTCTACTGCCTCGACCGAGTCGAGCTCGGTAGCCCGAACGGGAAGAACGCTCAGCACACTGATGTCGATATCTCGTCGGGTCATCGGCACAGCCTCCAGGGTTGCTCGAACTGAGGGGTTTTCTCCGGACATCTACCGGTGACAGCGCCGAATCGACGGCCCGATGAGAGTAGCGACAATTCGGTCTGCGGAACTAGCGGCCGGCAGCCCGGTGAACCTGGAGCGCGCCGCCGCCGTCAACGGCAGGCTGGGCGGCCACATCGTCCAGGGCCACGTCGGCCCAACCGGGCAGGTCATCTCGCGGGCGCCATCAGAGCATTGGGAGGTGGTGCGGATCTCGTTGCCGCCCGTACCGTCCCGCTACGTGGTGGCCAGGGGCTCGATCACCGTAGACGGGGTTTTACTGACCGTGTCGGCCATCGGCGACGACTGGTTCGAAGTGTCGCTGATCCCGACCACGCTGGGTCTGACCACTCTGGGCGGCGCCGAACCGGGCATGTCGCTTGCCCTGGTGAACCTCGAGGTGGAGGTGATCGCCAGATAAAAATTTGTGGAACGGCTGCTTTTGACACTCGGTGGTTTTGCGTAATTATTAATTCCGCTCCGCATGCGCTGTCGGCCAGCATTCGCTGGTGGTAATTCAGCTACTGCGAATGAGGTAGCCCGAAAGGCTCCGGAGGCCAAAATGAAATCTCGGTGCTGTCGAACTTGCCCTCGTACGTTAGTGGTTGCCTCAGCCGGTGCCCTCGCCCTGGCCATGATGGTGATGCCTCCGACGCCGGCCATGGCCTCTGCCCAGGACTGCCCGGGAGTGCAGTCGCAATCGTCGGAGGGGCAATGCGCGGCGGCCGATCTGGTCGCCACCGCGAACGACGCCGACTCAGTTGGCAGCGGTCAGCCGGATTGCAACTTGAATGCGGGACTTCAGGATGGGAACAGCCCATTCCTCTCGGACGGGGAGCCTGTCGACGCCACCGGCCTGGAGCGTATGTGTGCCAGTCCGGGCAACGCGAGCATCAAGGTCGACCAACCCGTAGAAATGGGCGGAGGGTTCGGCGAAAGCGCTTGTCCGGGGGGCTGCGAGGGGTAGCGCGGCCTGGCGGCGACGAAATGTCGCTGCCAGATTGATGTCCACCAGTCGCGAGCATCCCTGCCGTTGCGGGAGCGCCGATGAACCCGCGGCGACGTGTGGTTCATACTGTGTGCAGACTTCGAGGCAGGCGACACACGATGACGAAACTGGACACCGTCGAACGGGCGGT
>CAZGPT010000002.1:0-56748 GCA_964527015.1 uncultured Mycobacterium sp.
CACAGCGCCAAAGCCGGCGGCGCCGAGGCCCGGCGGTTCTGGTTCGACGAGTACCGCCTCAACTCCCGCATCGGCCGCTACCCGAAGCCGTATATCGCGTATATGGACGGCATCGTGATGGGCGGCGGGGTCGGTGTCAGCGCCCACGGGCGTGTCCGCGTGGTGACCGACACTTCGAGGATCGCAATGCCCGAGGTCGGCATCGGTTTCATCCCCGACGTCGGCGGCACTTTCCTGCTGTCCCGGGCGCCCGGGAATCTGGGCCTGCACGCCGCCCTCACCGGTGCGCCCTTCTCCGGGGCGGACGCCATCGCGATGGGTCTCGCCGACCACTATGTTGCCAGCGAAGACCTCGAGGCGTTCACCGCGACGATCGTCGCCGACGGTATCGACGCGGCGCTGGCCGATCATGCACAGGAACCACCTCCCAGCCAGCTGGTCTCCGAGCGGGAATGGATCGACCAGTGCTATTCCGGAGACACCGTCTCCGACATCGTCTGCGCGCTGCGCGCCCACCGCGAAGGACCGGCCAACGACGCCGCCGAGATGATCACCACCCGCTCCCCCATCGCGCTGGCCGTCACCCTGACCTCCATTCGCCGGGCCGCAGCGCTCGGTGGGCTCGACGAGACACTGGCGCAGGAGTACCGGGTGTCCTGCGCAGCACTGCGATCGCACGACCTCGTCGAGGGCATCCGCGCCCAACTGGTGGACAAGGACCGCAACCCGCGGTGGTCGCCACCGTCGCTTGACCAAGTGGCACGCGAGGATGTGGAGGGCTACTTCAGCCCGGCCGATCCGGACCTGACTTTCCCGGACCTGACTTTCCAGGAGTAGACCTTGAGCGGAGGACATGTGGAATACGAGACGATTCTGGTGAGCCGGTCGGAGCGCGTCGGCACCGTCACACTAAACCGGCCCAAGGCGCTCAACGCCCTCAACAGCCAGGTGATGGCGGAGGTGACGGCCGCCGCCGCCGAACTCGATGCCGACTCCGGTATCGGCGCCATCGTCATCACCGGCTCGGAGAAGGCGTTTGCCGCCGGCGCTGACATCAAAGAAATGGCGTCGCTATCGTTCTCGGAGGTCTTCGAGGCCGATTTCTTCGCCGCATGGGGTGCGCTGGCGGCCATCCGTACGCCCATGATCGCCGCTGTCGCCGGCTACGCGCTGGGCGGAGGCTGCGAGCTGGCAATGATGTGCGACATCCTGATCGCTGCCGACACCGCGAAATTCGGCCAACCCGAGATCAAGCTGGGCGTGCTACCCGGTATGGGCGGCTCTCAGCGGCTCACCCGCGCGATCGGCAAGGCCAAGGCGATGGATCTGATCCTCACCGGACGCACCATCGACGCCGCGGAAGCGGAGCGCAGCGGCCTGGTGTCGCGGGTCGTTCCGGCCGCGCAACTGCTCGACGAGGCCAACGCGGTGGCCGGCACCGTCTCGACGATGTCCCGCTCGGCGGCCCGAATGGCTAAAGAGGCGGTCAATCGCGCATTCGAGTCGACCCTCACCGAGGGCCTGCTCTACGAACGCCGGCTCTTCCACTCCGCGTTCGCCACCGACGACCAGAGCGAGGGCATGGCAGCCTTCACTGAGAAACGGGCTCCGAACTTCACCCACCGATAAGGTTTCGGGGTGACCGACGTCCCCACTCTGGATACCGATACCCCGACGGACCCGGCTCCGGCCACGGTCGTGGCAGCCCGCGATTGGTGGCAGCGCCGCTACACGTTCACCGGCACCGCTGTCGGACTGCTCTTTCTGCTGTTGTCTTTGACACCGTCGCTACTCCCCCGGGGCCCGCTGTTCCAGGGTCTGGTCAGCGGCGCGTCCGGCGCAATCGGCTACGGCCTCGGTGTCTTCGGGGTGTGGCTGGTGCGGTTCATGAAGTCCCAGCAGACCAGCCCGCCGGCGCCGAGGCGGGCGTGGGCGGTGCTGATCACCGTCGGGGCGGTCGGTTTGACGTTGGGCATCGTGTACTTCCATTTCTGGCAGAACCACGTCCGCGAGCTGATGGGTGTGCCGGGGCTGCGGTGGTTCAACTATCCGCAGGCCGCCCTGCTTGCCGTCGGATTCCTGTTTCTCTTCGTCGAAATCGGCCAGCTGATCGGCAGGGCGCTCCGGTTTCTCGTTCGCCAACTGCGTCGGGTCGCTCCGCCGCGAGTCTCGGTCGTGGTGGTGGCGATCGCCTCCCTGGTGGTCGGAATCGCCATTCTGAACGGCGTGGTCGTGCGCGGCACCATGAGCGTGCTCAATAACGTCTTCGCCTCGATCAACGACGAGATGGACCCCGACAATCCGGCGCCGGCGACCCCGATGCGCTCGGGTGGCCCGGATTCGCTGGTGTCCTGGGATTCACTGGGTCACCAGGGCCGCCTCTTCGTGGATGGCGGCCCGACCGTCGCGCAGCTGACCGCGTTCAACGGGGTCCCCGCCATGGAGCCGATCCGCGCTTATGCCGGCGTGCATTCCGCCGACGGGATACGCGCGACGGCCGAGTTGGCGGCACAGGAACTGGTCCGGGCCGGCGGCCTGCAGCGCAAGGTGATCGCGGTGGGCACCACCACCGGCACCGGGTGGATCAACGCCGCAGATGCCGACACGCTGGAGTACCTGTACAACGGCGATACCGCCATCGTCAGCATGCAGTACTCGTTCCTGCCGAGCTGGCTGTCCTTCCTGGTGGATAAGGAGAACGCCCGGCAGGCCGGCCAAGCACTCTTCGAGGCCGTCGACGCGGAGGTGCGGGCGTTACCGGAGGCACAGCGACCCAAAGTCGTGGTGTTCGGCGAAAGCCTCGGCTCATTCGGCGGGGAGGCGCCGTTCCTGAGCCCCAACAACATCATTGCGCGCACCGACGGTGCGCTGTTCTCCGGCCCGACGTTTCAGAACACGATGCGCGACAACGTCACCGCCAACCGCGATCCAGGTTCACCGGAGTGGCTGCCGATCTTCGATGACGGCGCAAACGTCCGATTCGTGGCCCGCGCCGACAACCTGGGCCGGCCGGATCAACCGTGGGGTAACCCGCGGATCGTCTACCTGCAGCACGCCTCCGACCCGATCGCCTGGTTCGATCCGGATCTGCTGTTCTCCGAACCGGATTGGCTGCGCGAGCCGCGCGGCTATGACGTCTCCACGGACATGCGGTGGATACCGATAGTGACCTTCCTCCAGGTCGCAGCCGACATGGCGGTCTCCATCGACGTGCCGGACGGCCACGGCCACCATTACGTCAAAGACGCGGTCAACGCGTGGGTAGCGATCCTGCAACCGCCGGGCTGGACGCCGGAGAAGACCGAGCGGCTGCGCGGCATCGTCACGCAGGGTTGGACCGAATGAGCCGCTGCCGTCGGGATCCATCGTTGCTCGCCGTCGCCGTCGCCGTCGGCACCGCTGCGGCGGCGGTCCTGGTGGGCTGTTCCGCGGGCGGCGAAGTCAAAACAGCGCCGCCCACCCCGCAGGCGGCGCAGGACGACCCACCGGTCGCGTCGGCCGCTGACCCTTCCGACGGGAAAATCGGAATGTCACCCGGCGGCGTGACCACCCGGGTCGACGAGCCGGCCGAGTCCACCGAGGAGCAGTACGCGCAAGCCTGCATGGTTGCCAGAGAGTGGATGGACGCTCGTAGCGGTGACCCGCAGGCACTGATCGAGCCGTATCTCAAAGAGGTGCAGGCCTCCACCGAAACCGGGCGCGCGGCGTTTCAGAAGACCTGGCCGGAGCTGACCGGCGCCCAGCAGGCAGCGGTGATCATCGCGGTCCGGGCCGCCGCCGACGGCGGTTGCTGAGGCCGTAGTCGGGCCGATCGAAAGCGTCCCGTGCCGGCGGACAACAATGGAGCCATGGCCAAACGTGTGGCGCTCGCCCTGGGCAGCGGCGGCGCTCGGGGCTACGCCCATATCGGAGTTCTGAACGAGCTCAGCGATCGGGGTTATGAAGTCGTCGGTATCGCCGGATCCTCGATGGGCGCGCTGGTCGGCGGGCTGTTCGCCGCCGGTTCCCTCGATGAGTTCACCGACTGGACCATGACGCTGACCCAGCGGGCCATGCTGAGGCTGCTGGATCCCTCGATCAGCGCGGCCGGGGTGCTCCGGGCCGGGAAGATCCTCGACACGGTGCGCGATATTCTCGGCGAGGCCACCATCGAGAGCCTGTCGATCCCGTACACCGCGGTGACGACCGACCTCATCACCGGCAAGTCGGTCTGGCTGCAACGCGGCCCGGTCGATGAGGCCATCCGGGCCTCGATCGCCATCCCCGGTGTCATCGCCCCGCATGTGCTCGACGGCAGACTGCTGGCCGACGGCGGCATTCTCGACCCGTTGCCGATCGCGCCGATCGCCGCTGTCAACGCCGACCTCACCATCGCGGTCAGTGTTTCCGGCACCGACAGCGACGTCGGCGACGATCAAATCGGCGGCGACACCAGACCCACCCGCGAACGGTTGAACCGGCTGCTGCGCAGCACCTCCGCCCTGTTCGACCGGTTCGGTACCGCGGGCGAGCAGTTCGAGATCTCCGATATCGACGAGGAAGACCCCGGCGCCGACGACGACCTCGTCGACGCCGGTAGGGGGATTCCCAAGTTGGGCAGTTTCGCGGTGATGATGCGCGCCATCGATATCGCCCAGGCCGCACTGGCACGGCACCAGATGGCGGCGTACCCGCCGGATCTGCTGATCGAGGTCCCCCGCACCGCATGCCGCAGTCTGGACTTCCACCGTGCCGCCGAAGTCATCGCCCTGGGCCGTGAATTGGCCACCCGGGCTCTCGACGGCCTGGGCGAGGATCGCGACTGCTGAGACCGACCTAGTTCACGGCCTCATTCTGTTGGGCCGCCTGTGCGGTCGGGCTGAGCTCTGCCCGGCTCAGCTGGTGGCGGGGGGTGTGCGGGAAGTCCAGCCGCCTGGTGATGGCCAGGTCCGCACCGACATGGACCAACTCGCCGGCATCAAGCAACCGCCAGCCCGGATTGTCGTCCATCGGCTCGCTGGCGAAGACCACCGCCGGGGAATCCGCAAGATGATCGGAGCGGGCGCGAATCCGTCGGGTTCGCATGTCGAAAGCCGCGGGTTCCCGTCGGTCCAGTACGTACAGCTGATGGGTGTCGGGATAGCGCAGCGCCCACATGCCGGTGGCCGTGCTCAACAGGATATTGAGCGCGTAGACGGGCAGGTTGTCGGCAATCCAGCTGACCGCATCAACGATCCCGGCGGTCACGTCACCGCCACGAAGGCGGGTGGCGGCGGTGATCAAGGCGAACACTCGTTCCGAATCCGTCTGTCCCCGAACGAGGTCCGAGGCACTGAGCGTCTTGAGCCGGTCATCAAGCAGCTCCAAGCCCTCGACCACGCCGTTGTGCGCGAAGATCCGGCAGTCCTGCAGGAAAGGATGGGTGTTGACCGCCTCGAGACCCCCGGTGGTGGCGTATCGGATGTGCGCAAGAAACGTCGTACCGGTCATCTCGTGTGCCTCGCGGTGGAAGGCCCGGTCACGCCACGCCGCCATCGGCTGTTTACGGAGTTCCGGCTGACCGTCGGCGCCGAACACGCCCAGGCCGGTGCCGTCCGGGTTGCGGTGGCTCTGCTGGGCGAGGCTGTCCGGCGCGTTCAGCAACCAGAATGTCGCGGTGACCACGCGTTGACCGGCGTGCAGGCCGAAGAGTCGACACATCGCCGTCAGCCCCGCACGTTCTCGGACGACAAGTTGCCAAGCGATGACCGCGGTCGGGCAACGTCCGCACCGGTTCCGGCCGTTTCGCCACGCCAGGTGCCCCCGATCCGGCCACGGGACAGCGTGGACAGCACGCGAAATGTCATTTTCTGATGCTAATCCGATCGGCCGAATAGCGGGGCGGCCCGCCCGGTGAGCGGCGGTAGGTCGAAAAAACCCTTGATGCCCGGATCTGCCGCGCAGGTGGCCGGAATGGCATTGACACAGTGCGCGGCGGTCGCGACGATACCCGGGTTGCTGATCAGCCCCTCCTCGACGGTATCGGGCTGCCAGCCCTTCACCGTGACAAAGGTGTTGGGGTTACCGCGGACCTCGATCTCGTAACGTTCACCGGCCGGACCGAAGGACCAGGCCGGATCGAGGTGCTCCTCCCCCATCAGCCAGTTGACCGCCACCCGCACGACAATCTTGTTGGTGACCACCGCGTCCCAGCAGAACCGACGACCGGCTACCGCACCCGGCCGGATGACTCCGATCGGCGACTCGATCGGCGCGGTCGCCACCGCCACCTGCTGACTGGTGCGGATGACCGGTTCGGCGGCGAATCCGAGCCGGTCGACGATCAGCCGGACCGATTGCATGAAGCCGCCGTTGAGCAGCTTCTGCATCGGCCCGCGCAGTGCTGTCTCAGGTTCGCCGCCGAACCCCATGACGTGGCGCACCACGTCCGGCGCGTCATAGCTGCGCAGGTCGGAATACTCCTCGGCCCGGACGTGGGTGATACCGGTGGACATCACCGACAACAGCAGCGGGAACAGTTCGGTGGCCGCGCCCGGCCCGATACCGGCGCCGTGCAGAGTCGCGTTGCCCTCCCGCGCCGCCGCTTCCAGTGGCGCGGCCTCGGACTCACTTGGGTAGAACCAGCCGACGGGACTCACCACGTTCTTACCGGAACGCAGCAGGGCGCACACCTCGTCGGCGTTGGGCAGCAATGGGGCGTAGACAACAGCGTCGACGTCCATCGCGAGGATCCGCTCGACGCTGTCGGTGGCAGTTACCCCAAGGTTTTCGGTGTGAAGAATCTCCCCAACATCTTTGCCCGCCTTGGCTTTCGAGTGCACCCAGCAGCCGGCCAGCTCGAGCTCGGGATGCTCGAGCACCGCTTTGATCGCGGCCACCCCGACCGAACCAGTCGCCCACTGCACCACCCGAAGAGCCACAGCAGCCCCTTCCGCAGATGACTAGAACGCGTTCTACCTAGACTAGCGGTGCCGTAAGCGGAAAGGATCGTCCGTGCCGAACAAGGTGTACGTCGTCGGGGTCGGGATGACCAAGTTCGAGAAGCCCGGGCGCCGACAGGGATGGGACTACCCGGACATGGCCCGTGAGTCGGGCACCAAGGCGCTCGCCGACGCCGGTCTCGACTATCGGGAGATCCAGCAGGGTTACGTCGGCTATGTCACCGGAGACTCGACGTGCGGCCAGCGCGCCCTCTACGAGCTCGGTATGACCGGGATCCCGATCGTCAACGTCAACAACAACTGCTCGACCGGATCCACCGCACTGTTGCTGGCCGCACAGACAATCCGCGGCGGGCTGGTCGACTGTGTGCTGGCACTGGGCTTCGAGAAGATGCAGCCCGGCTCGCTCGGCGGAGGTGCCGACGATCGAGAGTCCCCACTGCGCCGCCACATCACGGCCCTGGCCGATATCGACGACCTGGCCTTCCCGGTGGCCCCCTGGATGTTCGGTGCGGCCGGCCGCGAATACCTGCGCACCTACGAGGCCACCCCGGAACACTTCGCCAAGATCGGCTATAAGAACCACAAGCACTCGGTGAACAACCCCTACGCGCAATTCCAGACCGAGTACACCCTCGAGGACATCCTCGCGGCACCGATGATCTCCGAGCCGTTGACCAAGCTGCAATGCTCGCCGACGTCAGATGGTTCTGCCGCGGCAGTCCTCGCCTCGGAGAAGTTCGTCGACGCCCACGAGCTGGCTGGCCAGGCCGTCGAGATCGTTGGGCAGGCGATGACCACCGACTTCGCCTCCACCTTCGACGGCTCGGCCAAGAATGTGATCGGCCACGACATGAATGTGCAAGCAGCCCAAAACGTTTACCACCAGAGCGGCCTCGGCCCCCAGGACTTCCAAGTCATCGAGTTGCATGACTGCTTCTCCGCCAACGAACTGCTGCTCTACGAGGCGCTCGGTCTGTGCGGCGAAGGCGAGGCGCCAACGCTGATCGATACAGGCGACACCACCTACGGGGGCCGCTGGGTGGTCAATCCGTCCGGCGGGCTGATCTCGAAGGGGCATCCGCTCGGCGCCACCGGTCTGGCACAGTGCAGCGAGCTCACCTGGCAGCTGCGCGGTACGGCCGATGGGCGTCAGGTGCCGGATGTCACCGCGGCGCTTCAGCACAACATCGGCCTCGGCGGAGCGGCCGTCGTGACGGCCTACCAGCGCGCCGAACGGTAGCCGCGAGCCACCCCGTACCCCGCGGGCCGACGCTACAACGTGATGACGTCGTAGGCGTCGTCGGCGTAGCGCGCCCGGATGGTCTTCTTGTCGTACTTGCCGACGCTGGTGCGCGGGATCTCCTCGAGCATCGTCCACCGCTCCGGAAGCCACCACCGCACCACTTTGTCTGCCAGAAACTCCCGCAGCTCGGCCGCAGAGATCTCGGCGCCGTCCTGCAGCACCACAGCGGCCAATGGTCTTTCCTGCCAACGCTGGTCGGGAACGCCAACCACCGCCGCCTCCCGCACCAACGGATGGGCGATGAGCGCGTTCTCCAGTTCGACCGACGAGATCCACTCGCCGCCGGACTTGATGACGTCCTTGGCCCGGTCGGTCAGCGTGATGTAGCCCTGCCGGTCAATCCGGCCGACGTCGCCGGTACGCAGCCAGCCGGACTCGAACTTCGACGGGTCGGTGTCGAGATAGTAGGAGCCGGTGATCCATGGGCCACGGACCTCAAGTTCACCGACGGCCACGTTATCGTGCGGCAGCGCCGCTCCCTCATCGTCGACGATACGCGCCTCGACCCCGCACATCGGCCGGCCCTGAGTGGCTCTGATCTCCCAATACTTCTCCGCCGGTGTACCCGGGGGTGGCCAGGCCAACGTGGCCGTCGGCGAGGTCTCGGTCATCCCCCACAGTTGCCGAATCTGCACGCCGTGGCGTTCCTCGAAGGCCTGCATCAGGGAGACCGGCACGGCCGAGCCACCACAGGCGACCAAACGCAACGACGAAATGTCATGTCCCGGTTTTCGGTCCAGGAAATTCATCACGTCATTCCAGATGGTCGGCACCGCACCGGCCACCGTCGGCCGCTGAGTCTCGATCAGGTTCACCAACGATGCGGCATCCATGAACCGGTCGGGCAGCACCAGGTCGGCACCGGCCATCAGCGCGGCATACGGCAGCCCCCACGCGTTTGCGTGGAACATCGGGACAATCGGAAGGGCCTTGTCGGCGAAGCTCAGACCCATACCGTTGCCGCCGCATACCGCCATGGAGTGCAGGTAGCTGGACCGGTGACCGTACACCACACCCTTCGGGTTCCCGGTGGTTCCACTGGTGTAACACATTGCCGCAGCTGAATTTTCGTCGATAGTGGGCCAGTCGAACTGGTCGGATTCAGCGCCGAGCATGTCGTGGTAGCGCAGTACCCGCTTGCCGGCGGCCTCCAACGGAGCCACGTCACCGTCGCCCACCGCGATGACGGTGTGAACTGTATCCATCCGGGGCAGCACAGGCGCGAGAATCGGCACCAGCGACATATCGACGATGACGACTTGGTCGTCGGCCTCGGTCGCGACGAATTCGATTTGTTCCGGGAACAACCGGATGTTGAGGGTGTGCAGTACCGCACCCATCGACGGGACCGCGACGTAGGCCTCCAGATGCTCCTGGTTGTTCCACATGAAGGTGGCCACGCGTTGGTCGCCGTCGACGCCGAGCCGATGCAGAGCATTGGCCAGCCGGGCGGCTTGCCGGCCGACCTGTTCGTAGGTGGCCTGCCGGAACCGGCCCTCCCCGGTGGCTGTGGTGACCGTGCGGTCGCCGTGGACGTTCACCGCATACCGCAGGATCTCGGAGACGGTCAGTGGGCAGTCCTGCATGGTGCTCAGCATCGGGCCCACTTTCCTTGGCCTTTCCTTGGCGGCTCGTATTCTCGGTGGGCCCGATCGTATCGCCGCAGCGCCCCGTCTCGGGCGATTCCCGGACCGCCTGCCGGCCGGGATTCACACTCCCGCCGAACACTCCCGCCGAACAGTGGAACGGCCACCCGGTCGGCGGCGATACATCCAGAGGTATACCTTCAGAGCACATAAGGAGGGCCATGCGCGGTATCACGACCCTGACGGTGGCCGTAGTTGCCATCGGTGTGCTGGTCGGTCCGGCCAGCCCGGCCATGGCCGAGAACTCCGCCCAAGACACCATCGACGACCTACGGCGGCAGGGCTACACGGTGCAGATCGACAAGATCGGCACCGGCCCGATGTCCGAGTGCCTCGTAACCGGGGTGCGCAACCCGCAGACCATGACCCAGTGGGTGCCGTACGTGGGCCCGGGTCTGGGCACTGCAGAAGGGAACTTTCTGGTCCCCGTTGTGACCAGTCAGAGCATCTCGGTGTCGCTGGACTGCAGCCGGCCCTAGCCGGCCGGCACCGGCCGCCGGGTCAGGACGCTGCGCGCAGTCCGGCGCTCCGCACGTCAAGCGCCGAGATCGAACCTTCGTAATCGCCGACGTACAGGCATGAGCCATCCCGGCTGACCGCCAGGCAGGAAACCGACCGGCCGACGTCGATGCGCTCGACGATGCGCGCCGTTACGGCATCGACGACGACAACCTCGCGGCCGTCAGCGAGGTAGACGCCGCCGGTGGTCACGATCACCTGGGCCGACAGCCCACCACCGGTCTCGACGGTGTGCACGACGCGTCCCGCTCCGATATCGACTATGCGCAGTACTGCTCCGGACTCGGCATCCCAGCCGGTGACGAAAACCCTGCGACCGTCGGAGTGGACCGCGATATCGCCGATCGAGTCACCGACGTCAATGGTGCTGAGCACGCGGCCGGTCCGGACATCGATCACCACCAAGGCGCCACCGTCCGACGTCGTGAGCGCCGCGTACAGGCGTGTCCCGGCAGCGTTGACACGCACGGTGTCGATAGAGGCACCGGCCTCGCGGGCGACGGCGATGGTGCTGATATGGCCGCTCTCCACATCGATGACGGCGATATCGGCCAAGTCGTCCGCCGAACGCGCGACGTAGATCAGATCGCCGGATTTGCTGACAGCCAGGCCCCGGGCGCCCAGTCCGACCTCACGGGCGGCAAGCGGCAAACCAGTCTCGAGGTCAACGGCGACCACAGAGTCTTCGGTAATCGAGGCCGAACGGATATAGGCGCGATCGGAGGCGGCCACCGCCGACGGCTCGGCGACATCGGCGACCACTGAACTGACGGTCAGCGTCGCGATGTCGATGACCGACACGGCGTCTTCGCCGAAATGGGCAGCGACCAGATACCGGCCGTCATGGCTCACCGTGAGGTCGGTCACGGCACCGGCCAGACCGGCCAGGTCGCCGGTCGCCGGGCGGACTGCCCGGTTCAGCTCGGTAGAGGGTCGCGTCGAACCGCTGACGGCGGCGATCCGCGGCGTCGGCAACGTCGACAGCCACACCGAATCCCCTGGCCGTTCGGCCACTGCGGCGCTGCCTGTCGTCTTCGCCATCTTCGTCACACCTCCATAGGGCCGGAACTCAATCCGGTCACAACCATTAAAAGCAAATAACGCAATCCGACGTGTTGTCGGCTCCAACGACTCTAACGGCCAGCACCGACACCTAATTCCTCCAAATTTCGGCTACCGTTCATCTGCCTCAGCCGACTCTCAGCAGCAGCATCGTCGTCGCGTCTGGCAGCTTTCCACGACACACCCGGACTCCGCTGGTCAACGGCTAACTTCGGGACAATCGTGCCGGAGAGCGCCGGTCACCGGGAATTCACATCTGGGCCGCCAACTGCGTCGGACATCACATCGGTGCCCGTCACGTCCGGGACTCCGGGAGGATTCCTGGAACCTGCAATTAATTAACGGCGAAGTCACTTTTTCGCGCCGCCTGGTCGGCCCCTATCGGAACTCGCGCCGCAGTCCCATCACCGCCTAAGCCGCCGCCGGTTTGCGGGCACCGCCATCGCAGACTGCCGGAGCGCGGCTGCGCTGGCTCAAACGGCCGGCCTTAGCCCGGTTCCCAACGCAAGCACATGCGCCGGCGCCGGCGGCATCCGGTCCGGGAGGCTCACGGTCAGCATCCCGTCAGCAACCTGCCACCCCACCGGTTCGTCGAGCCCGAGCACCCGGACTCCGGTCACCCCGGTAGCGTCGACACCACGGATACCGAACTCGCAGCCCGGTAGATCCAGCAGGATCGCGTACACCGAACCATCACGTTGGGTGAACCGCACCGCGGTCCCCTCGGTCGTCGCGGCCTCCGCCATCGTCCATGCGCGGGTCCGGTAAACCGCCTCGCCATTGGTCTGTAGCCACGCCCCCAAACCGCGCAGCGGAACCAGCTGTTCCGCGGGAAAGCGTCCGCGCGGATCGGGGCCGATTCCGATGAGGAGGTTGCCGTTCTTGGAGACGATGTCGGCGAAAGAACGAACGAGTTCGGCCGAGGTGACGAAATCCTCCGGCCTTTCGTTGCGGTTGGCCCCGAATGAGTGCCCCACACCGCGGGTCGACTCCCATTTCTTCTGCTGGATTTCGGTGAATCGCGTGTATTCAGGAGTGCGGATGTCGTAGTGCTGATCGGCGGGAAACGTCAGCGTCTTGTACCGATCCGGCAGGTAGGACCAGAACCGTTGCACCAGATGCCCTCCCATCCGCGCGAGGGAGTCGGTGATGATCCCGCGTCGTTGCGGCGGCTCGATCCACCTGTCGTTGACGATGCCGTCCGGCACCGCGTTGTAGTAATCGGCGAACAGCGCAGGCAGCTGGGCGGCCGACGGCCAGCAGATGTCGTTCCACAGAACCGACGGCCGGTAGCGGCTGATCAACTCGCGAACATGAGATGCGGCGTACCTGGCGTAGTCCGGGGTGTGCGGCACCGCGAGGAAGGCGTCGGCGGGGTTCTGCAGCAGCGCGGAGTTGTAGGGCCAGTCATAGCCACCGGAGTAGTACAGACCCATGCGCAGGCCGGCGTTGAGGACGGCGTGGCGCAGGTCGCAGACGATATCGCGGCGAGCGTGGTAGCGGCCCTTACGTGGATGCCGGATGGTGCTGGGCCATAGGCAGAAGCCATCGTGATGTTTGGCGGTCAGCACCACATAACCCGCACCCGCCTGCCGGCAGACCGCGGCGATGGCGTCCATATCGGCCTCGGCGGCGCCCTCGTCGAAGGGCGTGATGAAGTCATCGTATGTGGCAGACGCGCCGTAGACATCCCGCTGGTGAAGCCATGTCGGACTGCCCTTGAGCCGGCTGCTGTTGAGGTACCACTCTGCATAGGGGTTGTACCGCAACATCTCCGCCGGGCCCTTGGCCCTCAACAATTGCTGAATATCAGGTACCTGCGGCCCCCAGCCGGGCACGGAATAAAGGCCCCAATGCAGGAAGATCCCGAGCTTGGCATCGTCGTACCAGTCCGGCAGCGGATGAGCGGCGACGGATTCCCAGGAGGGCTCGAACATCATCCCGGCATCGTCGAGCCGATGGTCGAAGCTCCGACGCCGCTCAGTGGGATGCGCCGGTCAGCCTCAATTCCTCGAAGCCTGTGTGGACGAGGTTTCCGGAGCGTTGTGGTGTGGCGAGCGCCGCGATCAGACCCCACTGGATGAGACCGACGACGACGGCGGGCCAAAGCAATCCGGCGAGAGCGGCGAGCGCACCGGGGTGCTGCGGAGCGGGGGCGCCGGGCGACCGGGACCACTCGGCGAGCAGGAGAGCAAGGATCGCTATCGCTGTCGCGACGACGAGGTAGGACGCGATCCATAACATGGTCGTTGCTCCATCTCTTTGGCCGACCGAGGCCTCCGATTTTACGCCCGGCCCGCTCGTACATCCGGAACGTAATGTCACGAAACAGTCATGGTTAGGCAACTTTTCCGACAGGTAGACGGATCCGTATCCGGATCCGGATCCCCTTCACCTGTTGGTGTCGAGCTGGGTCACGCCGAGCCCTCAGGCCGCTATCAGAGGCTGCTGCCACACCTCGGACTCCGCGGTCACCGAGCTCGAATTGCTCAGTCGGCGTTGGACTGCCGCGATCAGGAAGCACTGTGCAACGCCGATGATGAGCACCGGCCACAACAAACCGGCGGCGACCGCAACCCCGCTGCACCGTCCAGGCGCGTTCATTCCCGGCTCGCGGGCCAAAGCCGCGAACAGCACGGCTACCAGCGCGACCGCTATGGCCCCGATTGCGTAGATGATGGTCAGCACGCCGTCCCCTTCCGACTCTCCTCTCCTTCACGATACCGATAACAAGTTGCCAAAATGCCGAATGAGGACTCACGAAGCCTTATTCATAGAAAATGCATACGGTCCGGCCGGTGGGATTACTCGCACTCCGGGTCGTACCCGGACAGTGCCATTGCCGTGCGCAACGTCAAGGACGAATTTCGCGTTCCGAGTCAGGGGCATCCGGCGATCTCCCGAACCACACGTGGGGCGTCCAGCAAACCCGGTAGAGTCGACATCCGGATCGCCCTCACCAATGTCCAGAACCACCTGGCGCACGCAACGTAATTTGACGATAGATACGAGGAGTCACTCGTGACCACGCTCAAGCGTGAACACGCCGCCGGATCACAGCCCGGCCCGCGCAAGCGCGACCTGCACAACATCCACAAACCAGTTTTCATTCCGGCATCGGTGTTGATCATCGGACTGATCGCCTTCGCGGTGATCTACTCGACAACAGCGCAGAACGCATTCGTCGAGCTGAACAGGACCATCACCAGCACCGTCGGGTGGTGGTACATCCTCGCCACCACGATGTTCGTGGTATTCGCGCTGTTCTGCGGGTTGTCACGGATCGGCACCATCCGACTCGGACGCGATATCGAACGCCCGGAGTTCGGCTTCTTGCCCTGGATGGCCATGCTGTTCAGCGCGGGCATGGGCATCGGGCTGGTGTTCTATGGGGTGGCTGAACCGTTGAGCCACTACGTCAGTCCCCCCCAAGCGCTCGGAGTCAAAGCGGAAACCGTGGCGGCCGCCAACCAGGCGATGGCCATCACCATCTTCCACTGGGGCCTGCACGCCTGGGCCATCTACGCCGTTGTCGGCCTCGGCATGGCGTATATGACCTATCGACGCGGGCGGCCACTGTCGGTGCGCTGGCTCCTGGAGCCACTCATCGGCCGCAAACGTGTCGAAGGACCCATCGGCCATGCCGTGGACGTCGTTGCGGTGGTCGGGACCCTGTTCGGCGTCGCGACCTCGCTGGGGTTCGGCATCACCCAGATCGCCGCCGGTTTGCAATATATGGGCTGGATCCGGGTGACCAACTGGTGGACCGTCCTGATGATCGCCGTGATCACCGGGATCGCGGTGTTCTCGGTGGTCAGCGGTGTCGGCAAAGGTCTGAAGTGGCTGTCCAACATCAACATGGTGCTGGCGGCAACGCTGGCCGGATTCGTGCTGCTACTCGGACCAACGCTGCTCCTCCTACAGGCTTGGGTCCAGAACCTGGGCGACTATATCGGCAAACTGCCGGACCTCGCGCTGCGCACCGGGCCCTTCACCACTGGCGAGTGGCTGGGCGACTGGACCGTCTTCTACTGGGGCTGGTGGATCAGCTGGGCGCCCTTCGTCGGCCTGTTCATCGCCCGGATCTCCCGGGGCCGAACCATCCGCGAGTTCGTGGTGGCCGTCCTGCTGGTGCCCACCGTCATCGGTTCACTGTGGTTCACCATCTTCGGCGAGTCGGCGATCGCACGTCAGCGAGATGAAGGCAACATGCTCGTCGACGGAGCGGTCGACACAAACACCTCGCTCTTCCGGCTCCTCGATGAACTGCCGCTCGGCCTCATCACCAGCCTCGTCGCGGTGCTCGTGATCGTCTTCTTCTTCGTCACCTCCTCCGATTCGGGATCGCTGGTGATCGACATCCTGGCCTCCGGCGGCGACCTGGATCCCCCGAAGCCGACCCGGGTCTACTGGGCCGTACTGGAGGGGGTGGCCGCGGCGGTACTGCTGTTGGCCGGCGGTGCCGGGTCACTGACCGCGCTGCAGACCGCGTCAATCGCCACGGCCTTGCCGTTCTCGCTGGTTATCGTGGCGGCCTGTGTGGCGATGTTCCGCGCATTCCGGTTCGACCTGGCCACCACCCCCCAGTTGATGCACGTCTCGGCGCCGGATCAGCTCGCTTCGGAACTGACCGGCCCCGACCACGAGCGCCATGACGTTTCGGCGACCCTTGCCGGTCTGGTCGCGGTGCGCAGCATTCCGATCGACACCTGTGAGGTGCACGAGAAGACCGGAGCGCTGACGATCAACGACCCGGTCGATCCCCTCGGCCCGGAAGTCGTCGATGTCGTCACCGAAGAAGAGCTCGAGAAGGCCGAGGAAGAGTTCCGTGCTGCTCACAGCAACGGCAGGAGCCCGCTTTAGGGGCGCCGAGTGTTAGGGGCGCCGGAATGACCCAACGGCAACAGGTCGACCCGGCTTGTCCCGTGCCCCCAGTCGGACTCGAACCGACACTTGGCGGATTTTAAGTCCGCTGCCTCTGCCAATTGGGCTATGGGGGCGTGCCGTGAACGGCACCACAGCACCGTACCGCTGGGTACGTCGGCACCAGCCGACAGCGGTGGGGCGAAGGCCTCCCGGGTGATACCGAAACTTGCCCGACGGTCCGGTTTCTGCTGACACATCCCGATGTTGGCAACGATCTTCTGCAACCTGCGGGCCGGCCTGCGGGCCGGGTCACGGGACCGATAAGGCGATCCCGTCGAGAATGTCGTGCTCGCTGACGACTAGTTCGTCGATATCCGTACGCTCAGCCAGCGCATTCACCAACTCTTCGACCACGATCGCTCCGCCGCCGATTACGTCGACTCTGCCCTCATGCATGGGCCCCAGCGCGGCGCGCTGAGCCCGGGGCATGGCGATCAGCTGCCGGCACACTGCGAGCAGATCGGTGAACGGCACTCGCGACAGATGGATCGCTTCCGCGTCGTAGCTGTTCAGACGGTGAGCCAGTGCAGCGATGGTGGTGAACGTCCCGGCCACCCCGACCCAGGTTCTGGCCTGCTCCACCGGAACCACTCGCAGCGCGTCGGCGAGACGTTCCTGTACCACTGCGCGGGCCGCCGCAATCTCACCGGCGGTCGGTGGATCGGAGTGCAGACAACGTTCGGTCATCCGCACGCAACCGATATCAGCCGAATAGCTCGCCTGTACACCACCGCCCTCCGGTGCACTGCCGAGGACCACCTCAGTAGATCCACCACCGAGATCGACGACCACGAATGGGGCCGCACCGGAATCCAATTCACCGATCGCACCGTTGAAGGAGAGTTCGGCTTCCTCATCCCCGGCGATCACTTCGGCCACCGCGCCGGGGACCGCCGAGCCCAGCACCGCGGCGGTCATGGCGAAGAAATCGTCGCGATTGTCGGCGTCCCTGGTCGCTGAGGTTGCGACCATGCGCAGCCTACTCACACCATATTCACCCAACAGCCCGGCGTAATCGACCAGTGCGGCCCGGGTCCGAGCCAGTGCATCAACCGAGAATCGGCCGGTGGCGTCCACACCCTCACCCAGCCGGACGATACGCATCTCCCGGTGCAGATCCCGCAGCCGGTTGCCCGACCGGTCGGCGATCAGCAGGCGGATCGAGTTGGTGCCGCAGTCGATCGCCGCCACCCTGTGCATCGCGTTCACCCCGTTCATCGCGTTCGCCCCGTCCGTCGCCGCTCTCACACCCACTCCTCGCAAATGAGAAGACCCGCCATCGCCGGCTCCACCGCCAGTAGCGCCAGCGCCTCATCACCGAAGGGATTGACACCACGGCCCTTGGCCAAGGAGTGGGCCATCACCACGTGCAGGCATTTGACCCGCTCGGGCATGCCTCCCCCGGAGAACGTCGTGCCCAGCGACTCGATGGCATCTCGCTCGGTCAGGTAGGACTCGTGGGCGCGCCGATAATCGGCGGCCAGTTCCGGATCCTGCGCCAGCCTCGCCGTCATCTGCCGCATGACCCCCTCGGACTCCAGTCTGCTCGCCGCGGCGGTCAGCACCGGGTGGGTCAGGTAATACAGCGTCGGGAACGGGGTGCCATCGGGCAACCGGGGTGCGGTCTTGACCACGGCGGGCTCACCGTTGGGGCAACGGTAGGCGATCTCCAGCACGCCGCGGGGCTCGCGGCCGAGCTGACCCGCTACCGCCTCCAGATCAGCCGGGTCAACCACCGGGGATCGGCGCTGTCGGCGCAGGCGGAACGGGTGGGGCGGGGCCGGGGGCTCCGGGGGCCGGCGCCGGCTCGCCTGGCACCGCCGGCGGACCGTGTGGGGTGTCGGCGATGGTGTGCCAGAGTGCCGTGTACCAGGGGTCGCCGCTGGGCACCGTCTGGGATTGCGGTCCGGAATCCGGCTGCACCACCACTCCCGGCGGTAGCTGAACCTGGTAGGGAATGTCGCCGGGCTTGACGAAACCGAGCCGCTCGCGTGCCTGGGCGGCGATATAGACCGGATCGGCGAGTTTGGCCTTCTGGCCTTCCAGGTCGGCGATCTGAGTGCGCAGCGCCGCCTCACTGGCCGCCAGTTGTTTCATCTCAGTTCGCTGAGCGAAGTAGGTCCGAACCGGTCCGGCGATGGTGAGGGTCAGTACGCACACCACCGTGGCGAGGATGGCGGCGCGGCGGGCGGTGAAACCGAGACGCTGTTCGCTCTGCTGCTGAACCGACTCCGAGATCACCTGCCGGAGCGGTTCGGTGATACTGCGGCCCATCGACTCGGCCCGGGCGCGCAGGCCGCCGCGGTGGCTCTCCCGCGCACCGATCCGGGCAGGCCGGGCCCGGCCCCGACCCGACGCACCCGGCCGGGAAGCCGGCGCACGCCGTTTCGGGTCGGTCCGTTTGCCCTCTGCCACCGGTCTGTTCGCCTACTCGAATGGTCTATTCGGGTCCGACGAAGCGAGGGAAGGCCAGATCGCCGGCGTAGCGCGCAGCGTCGCCGAGCGCTTCCTCGATGCGCATCAACTGGTTGTACTTTGCCACCCGCTCACTGCGGGCGGGAGCGCCGGTTTTGATCTGGCCGCTGCCCACCGCCACCGCGAGGTCGGCGATGGTGGTGTCCTCGGTCTCCCCGCTGCGGTGGCTCATCATCGTGCGATAACCACTGTTATGCGCCAGGGCTACCGCGTCCAGGGTCTCGGTGAGTGTGCCGATCTGGTTGACCTTCACCAGCAAAGCATTGGCGGCGCCTCGGTCGATACCCTCCTCCAACCGCTCGGGGTTGGTGACGAACAGATCGTCACCGACGATCTGCACCCGGTCGCCGATCGCAGTCGTCAACGCCACCCAGCCGTCCCAGTCGTCCTCGTCCAGTGGGTCCTCGATGGACACCAGCGGGTACGCGTCCAGCAGCCCGCGGTAGAACTCACCCATTTCGGCAGCGGTCCGGGTCTGCTGCTCGAAGGCGTAGCCGGATCCCGACGTGTAGAACTCGGTCGCCGCCACATCCAGTGCCAGGGCGATATCGTTCCCCGGCTTGAACCCGGCGGACTCGATGGCCGAACAGATCAGGTCCAGCGCGGCCCGTGTCCCCGCTACATCGGGAGCGAAACCGCCCTCGTCGCCCAACCCGGTATTCAAACCTTGTTTCTTCAGCACCGATTTGAGCGCGTGATAGACCTCCGCGCCCCAGCGCAGCGCCTCTTTGAAGCTGGGGGCGCCGATCGGCGCGACCATGAACTCCTGGACGTCCACGGCGGTGTCGGCGTGCGCACCGCCGTTGAGGATGTTCAACATCGGCACCGGGAGAATATGCGCGTTGGGTCCGCCCAGATATCGGAACAACGGCAGGTCGGCCGAATCGGCGGCGGCCTTGGCGACCGCCAGTGACACGCCGAGGATGGCGTTGGCGCCCAGCCGGGATTTGTCGGCGGTGCCATCGAGGTCGACCAGGGCCTGGTCGACCAGGCGCTGATCGTCGGCGGCCAGCCCGATGACGGCGGGCGCGATCTCATCGAGCACACCCTCCACGGCCTTCGCCACCCCCTTACCGCCGTAACGTGCACCACCGTCGCGCAGTTCGACGGCCTCATGCTCGCCGGTCGAGGCACCGGATGGCACGGCGGCCCGGGCCATGGTGCCGTCGATAAGAGCCACCTCGACCTCCACCGTCGGATTACCGCGCGAGTCGAGGATTTCGCGGGCCGCCACCTGATCGATGATGGGCACAGGCTGCTCCTTGCTGTACGGGACGTGTGATCTGTCGATCAGCCTAGGTGACGACGGACACCTCCGGTGCCTCAGTCGGGCAGGTCGGCTAGAGCGGCCGACCGGCCGCGTATGCGGTGGCCCAATCCCGGACCGCGCGCGCATAGGAATCGGAATCGTTGTAGGCCCGCAGGGCGTTCATCCAGCCGCGCGGCGTCGCCAGGTCCTTACCCCGGAAACACAGATAGCCCGCTGCCGACAGCGCAGCATCGTCGAAGTTGTCCGGGCTGATCACCAGATCGTTGTTGGCGTCCACCCCGTACAGCCGCCAGGTCTCCGGAATGAACTGCATCGGGCCCATAGCCCGGGCGTAAACCGGCTCGTCGGTCGTCGACACTTCCGGATCGATGATCTCGAGGTTCCCGTTGGTTCCATCCAGGCGGACCCCGCGGATGGGCGGGCTCACATCACCGTTGGCCGCGATCTCAGCCCCGCGGTAGGTGCCGTGATGGCTCTCGACCATCCCGATTCCGGCCAGGGTCGTCCACGACAGGCGACACTCCGGGTTTTCCACCTCCGCCACTCGGGCGGCGTATCCGTAGGCCTCGAGCGCCGAGATCGGGATGCCCAACGCCGGAGCACGTTTTTCGGCCCATTCCCGCAGTTGGCCGGAGGCGCGGCCGGGGGCGCGGGTGTCGATGGCCGGTACCGGATCACCCGCCGGTGGCGGGACGCCGCCGGGGATGGGCGGACCGGACTGCAGGGAGCATGCGGAGGCGAGCAGGATCACCGCAGCCACGGCGGCCACGGCTGCGGCCCTGCGTGACGACGACACGACACTCCCCTCCGATCGCACGAGTCCGGTTGCGTTTGATCCCCTATCGTTCCATGGCGGGTGTTTCGTTAGCCGGAACCGAACCATTCACACCATTCGCACCATTTATCTAATGCGGCTGACCCAGGCAGCCGTGCCACTGCTCGGCGCTGATGGACCCGGACACACCGTTGGACTGCTCGGCGACGGACCGCTCGGCGGAACGCACGGTGTCCATGAACTCCAGGACCGCGGCCCGCAACTCCTGCTCGGCGTCGCCGCCGGGGCTCACCGACACCGCTGTCAGCGCCGGTGGAATCAGCTCGGACGGCAGTCCGGCCGCCGTAACCCGGTCGATGACCTTCTGCGCCAGTGCCAGCGCCGGTTGTCCGGTGGGCAGACCGTCGATGCACGATCCTTCCCCGGAGCGCTCGAGGGCCTTGCGCTGTTCCCACTGGGCCAGCTGATCCTCCAGGGTGATCTGCTCGCCGGCCAGCACGGCCGGCACCCGGTGACCGAGTTTGCGCACCAGTGCGTCGGCAACATCATCGATGGTGAACGGATCCTGATCAGCCTCCTCGGCGATGCGCGCGTGGAACAGCACCTGTAACAGCACATCGCCGAGTTCGTCGCGGAGCTCGCCGGCGTTTCCACCGCGGACGGCGTCGAACAGCTCGTAGGTCTCCTCCAGTAGATAGCGGCGTAGGGAATGGTGGGTCTGTTCGCTCTCCCAAGGCCCGGAGGTGCGTAGTTTGTCCATGATCTCGACCGCGTCGACCAGCCGCTCGCCAGGTCTGGGCGGCGCGACGGACACCAGCCGCTCACCGGCGGCCAGCCGGTGCCGGACGTCGGGGTGCCCGGGGTCGGACGACAGCAGCACCGGCGCCGCCGGACCGACCAGGGCAGACCGGGCCGAGGGCAACGACCACGGCACCCGGATCGGCATCTCCTCGGTGTACTGCACATCACCGCCGAGCAGTTCCGCCGCCTCGACCGGTACCAGGGCAGGCCTACGCGGATCGACCAGGATCACCGTCATCGGGCTACCTCCTCGTGATCCAACGCCGTTATATCGTCCAACGCCGTCACATCGATCTCCCCCTTGGGCCGGCCGTCGAGTGCGAGTAGCAGATCGACGGCCATCTGCACGAGTTCCAGATCGCGGATCCGGGGGGCGCCCACAGCGTCGGTGGCCCGTGGGATGGGCACCTGAACCGCTGAGGTAGTGGCTCGGTAGCGGGCCGCGGGGTACATCCGCGCCAGCCGAACCTGCGCGGAGTCGGCCAGGGTCAGCGGCGCAACCCGCAACGTCGCCGCCGAACCCGTCGCGGTGGCGGCCAGTTCAGTGACGCCGTAGTGGCGGCACAGCAGGCGCAGCCGAGCCACCGCGACCAGGCGCCGGGCTGGCTCGGGCAGCGGGCCGTAGCGGTCGACGAGTTCGTCGATCACCGCGGTGACGGCTACCTCGTCCGCCGCCGAGGCCAACCTCCGGTAGCCCTCAAGCCTCAGCCGGTCGCTGCCGATGTAGTCCGGGGGCAGGTGCGCATCGACCGGCAGGTCGATGCGCACGTCTTTTGTCTCCTCGGCGGTCGTCACCGTCTTACCGTCGGCCGCCGCTCGATACGCCTCGACGGCCTCCCCGACCAACCGGACGTACAGATCGAAGCCGACGCCCGCCACGTGGCCGGACTGCTCGGCGCCCAGGACGTTACCGGCACCGCGAATCTCCAAGTCCTTCAACGCAACCGCCATACCGGCACCGAGTTCGTTGTTCTGCGCGATCGTCGCCAGCCGGTCGTGGGCGGTCTCGGTCAGCGGGGTGTCCCGCGGGTAGAGGAAGTAAGCGTAACCGCGCTCCCGGCTGCGGCCGACCCGGCCGCGAAGCTGATGCAGCTGGGACAGGCCGAACGTGTCGGCCCGCTCCACGATGAGGGTGTTGGCGTTGGAGATGTCCAGCCCGGTCTCCACGATCGTGGTGCAGACCAGGATGTCGTACTCTCGGTTCCAGAAACCCTGCACGGTGCTCTCGAGCGTTTCCTCCGGCATCTGGCCGTGCGCCACGGCAACCCGCGCCTCGGGAACCAAGCCGCGGACCCGGGCGGCGGCCTGGTCGATGGTGCGCACCCGGTTGTGAACGTAGAACACCTGCCCATCACGCAGCAGCTCACGGCGAAGCGCTGCGGCGACCTGCTTCTCGTCGTGCGGGCCGACGTAGGTCAGCACCGGATAGCGCTCTTCGGGCGGGGTGAGGATGGTCGACATCTCCCGGATACCGGCCAGGCTCATCTCCAGCGTGCGCGGAATCGGGGTGGCGCTCATGGTGAGCACGTCGACGTGGGTGCGCAATGCCTTGATGTGCTCCTTGTGCTCGACTCCGAAACGCTGCTCCTCATCGACCACCACCAACCCGAGGTTCTTCCAACGCACGCCCGTCTGCAGCAGCCGGTGGGTGCCGATGACGATGTCCACCCCGCCGTCGGCCATACCCGCGACGATCGCCTTGGACTCAGCCGGGTCGGTGAACCGCGACAGTCCCTTGACCGTCACCGGGAAGCCGGCCATCCGCTCGGTGAAGGTCTGCAGATGCTGATCGGCCAGCAGAGTGGTGGGAACCAGCACGGCGACCTGCCTGCCGTCCTGCACGGCCTTGAACGCCGCCCGCACGGCGATCTCGGTCTTGCCGTAGCCCACGTCGCCACACACCACGCGGTCCATCGGGACGGGTTTTTCCATATCGGACTTGACCTCCGAAATGGCGGTCAACTGATCGACGGTCTCGGTGAAGCCGAAAGCGTCCTCCATTTCGGCCTGCCATGGGCTGTCCGGGGCGAAAGCGTGTCCGGGCGCCGCCTGCCGCTTGGCATAGAGCGCGACGAGTTCACCGGCGATCTCACGAACCGCCTTGCGGGCCTTGGTTTTCGTGTTAGCCCAATCGCTACCGCCGAGTTTACTCAGGGCCGGCTGCTCACCACCGACGTAGCGGGAGAGCTGATCGAGGGAATCCATCGGAACGAACAGTTTGTCGGCCTGCTGGCCGCGCTTACCGGAGGCGTACTCCAGGGTCAGGTACTCCCGGCGAGCGCCGCCGACCGTGCGCTCCACCATCTCGACGAACCGCCCGATGCCGTGCTGGTCATGCACCACCAGGTCGCCGGCGGTCAGCGCCAGCGGGTCGACGGTGTTGCGGCGGCGGGCGGCCAGCCGGCGGCCCTCGGGACCGGTGGCCCGGTTTCCGGTCAGGTCGGTCTCGGTGATCACCACCAGCTGTGCACCCGGAACCACGATCCCGTTGTGCAACGGACCCTTCAGCACACCGACGACACCGGTCGCCGGTGGCTCACCGGGCTCGAGCAGCGCGGCGGGGGTGTCGTGTTCGGCGAGTTGTTCCACCACCCGTTGCGCGGTGCCGCTACCGGGCGCCACGACAGCGGCGAGTCCGCCGGTGGCCACGTGGGCGCGCAGCATGGCGAAGATCTCCTCCGCGCCGGACTGCTGACCGCGGGCCACCGGCGCGGACCGCACCTCAAGATCCACGGCACCATCCGAGGACAGCTGGCCGACCGTCCACCAGGGGTGGCCACCCGCGCGGGCAGCCGTCCGGACCTCCTCGAGGCCGCGGAAGCCGGAACCGCCGAGTTGCTCGATGTCGATCGGGGCAGCTCCGCCGACGGCGGCCACCGACCAGGAGGCCTCCAGGAACTCCCGCCCGGTCTTGATCAGGTCAGCGGCACGGGTGCGGACCTTCTCCGGGTCGCACACCAGCACGGGGGTTCCGGCCGGCAGGTGATCGACCAGCAGCCCGAGATCGTCGGGCCGAAGAAGCGGCGCCAGCGCCTCCATACCCTCGACCGGAATCCCCTCCGCCAGTTGGGCCAGCATATCCGAGATGCCGCCGGTGACGGTGTTCTCCTCCCGAGGGGCATCGGCAGCCAATTGTGCTGCCCGGGAACGGACTTCCGGGGTGAGTAAAAGCTCCCGGCACGGGACCGCAACGACCACACCGGCGTCGATCTCGGGGATGGAGCGCTGATCCGCGACGGCGAACATTCGCATTTCGCCGATCTCGTCGCCCCAGAACTCGACCCGCACCGGATGCTCGGCGGTGGGCGGGAAGATATCGAGGATGCCGCCGCGCACCGCGAACTCGCCGCGCCGGGCCACCATGTCGACCCGCACGTAGGCAAGCTCGACCAGCCGCGCCACCAAACGACCGAAATCGAATTCAGCACCGGGAGCCAAGACCACTGGCTCGATATCGACCAGGTCGGCGGCCATCGGCTGCAAGAGCGACCGCACCGTCGCGACGACGACCTGTAACGGCAGCCCCAGCCGGTCATCGTCGGGGTGGGCCAGCCTGCGCAGCAACATCATCCGGGCGCCGACGGTGTCCACCCCGGGCGACAAACGCTCATGCGGGAGTGTCTCCCAGGACGGGAACAACGCGGCCGCGCCGCCGTACACTCCACGCAGTTCGGCGGTGAGGTCATCAGCCTCCCGGCCGGTCGCGGTCACCACCAGGAGTGGGCCGTTGCGGGCCAGCGCGCATGCGGCGAAAAGTTGAGCGCTGACCGGGCCCACCACCGCCAACTCCCCGGGCCGACGCGCGGCTCGGTCGGCGAGCCCGGCGAATGCCGGAGCGTTCAGCGCGATGTCGACGAGGCCCGCCAGAGGGGGTGGGGCGTGCCGGAGCAATTGTGCGGTCATGGTGATGTCATCCTAGATAGCGACGCAGAAAACCCTGTGGCGGACGGAGATTCGCGTGATGGCTACTTTCTTTTAATCCCCCTGCAACTGCGGGTCGACCTCGAGGTTGATCAAGCCGTTCCACATCATGTTCACCAGATGGGCGGCCACCACCTCTTTTTTGGGCTCCCGCGCGTCCACCCACCACTGGGCCGTCATGGTCACCGACCCCACCAACGCCTGGGCGTAGAGCGGAGCCAGCTCGGGGTCGAGCCCGCGGCGGGTGAAGTCACCGGCCAGGATCGAGGCCACCTGGTTGACGGCATCGTTGATCAGGCTGGAGTAGGTGCCCGAACTGATCGCTGCCGGAGAGTCCCGCAGTAGCAGGCGGAAGCCGTCGGTGCGCTCCTCGACATAGGTCAGCAAGGCCAGCACCACCCGTTCGACCCGGGGACGGTATCGGTTGTTGGTCAGCGACGAGGTGATGCCGTCCAGCAGCGCCGACATCTCTCGGTCGACGACCACCGCGTACAGACCCTCCTTGCCGCCGAAATGCTCGTAGACCACCGGTTTGGACACCCCGGCGCGCTGGGCGACTTCCTCGATGGAGGTGCTTTCGTAACCGCGTTCGGCAAACAGAGAACGAGCGATATTGATCAACTGGTGACGGCGTTCGCTGCCGGTCATCCGGACCCGTGGTGGCCGCTGCCGGCTCTCGGATGCTGCCACGGCTATCAGGGTACCCAGGTGGACTACAGTCTTGGACGGGCGATCCGCCGTGGTGTAATAGGCAGCACGTCTGATTTTGGTTCAGATAGTTCAGGTTCGAGTCCTGGCGGCGGAGCGGAAACGAGGCTCACCCAGCGACCATGGCGGGCGCGGCGCAGCCCCGTGATCTCGTCGCCGCGACATTTCGTGCCGCGACCGTGCGGGTCTCGTCGCCACGGCGGCCGACCACGTCGGACATCGCACACTGGGACATCGCACACTGGGAGGCCGGATGACCATTGCGAGTGACTCCGCGGTGCTGGTGCTGGCCGCCGGCGCCGGCACCCGGATGCGGTCGGACACCCCGAAGGTTCTTCATGCCCTCGGCGGACGCAGCATGCTCTCGCACGCACTGCACGCCCTCGCCGAAGTTGACCCCCGGCACCTGGTGGTGGTGCTGGGTAAGGACCGTGAACGTATCGCCCCGGTGGTCGGCGAGCTTGCGGCCGGCCTCGGCCGCGCGATCGACATCGCCGTACAGGACCGCCAGCTCGGGACAGGGCACGCGGCGCTGTGCGGATTGTCGGCACTGCCGGCCGACTTCGGCGGCGTGGTCGTGGTCACTTCGGGCGATATCCCACTGCTCGATGCCGACACCCTGGCCGACCTGGTTGCCACCCACCGCAGTGGGCCGGCCGCGGTAACGGTGCTGACCACAACAGTGGCGGACTCGACCGGCTACGGTCGCATTCTGCGCACCCAGGACGGCGAGGTCATCGCGATCGTCGAGGAGACCGACGCCACTCCGCAGCAGCGGGCCATCCGGGAGATCAACGCCGGAATCTACGCCTTCGATATCGCCGAACTGCGCTCTGCGGTGGGACGGCTGTCGTCGGACAACGCCCAGCACGAGTTGTACCTCACCGATGTCATCTCCATCGTGCGCGCCGACGGACGCGTGGTGCACGCCAAACATGTCGACGACGCGGCCGTCGTCGCCGGCGTGAACGACCGGGTACAACTGTCCGACCTCGCCGCCGAGTTGAACCGTCGCATCGTCGCCGCACATCAGCGGGCCGGAGTCACCGTGATCGACCCGGCCTCCACCTGGATCGACGTCGATGTGTCGATCGGCCGCGACACCATCGTGCAGCCGGGAAGCCAACTGCTCGGCGGTACCCGAATCGGAGCGCGCTGCCGGATCGGCCCGGACACCACCCTCACCGATGTTCACGTCGGCGACGAGGCCTCGGTGGTCCGCACCCACGGCAGCGAAGCGGTCATCGACGCGCGTGCCAACGTCGGGCCGTTCACATTCCTGCGGCCCGGCACCCGACTGGGCGCCGACGGCAAGCTCGGGGCTTTCGTCGAGACCAAGAACGCCTCGATCGGCGCCGGCACCAAGGTGCCGCACCTGACCTATGTCGGCGACGCCGACATCGGCGACTACAGCAACATCGGGGCATCCAGCGTCTTCGTCAACTTCGACGGCGAGACCAAGAGCAGGACCACCGTCGGATCTCACGTACGAACCGGCAGCGACACCATGTTCGTCGCGCCGGTCACCATCGGTGACGGTGCCTATACCGGCGCCGGCACGGTGGTGCGCGGGGATGTGCCGCCCGGTGCACTGGCGATCTCGGCGGGACAGCAACGGATCATTGAAGACTGGGTGCTGCACCATCGGCCAGACAGCGACTCCGCCCGCGCGGCCGCCCGGGCGAAAGCCGGGACGAGCGACCCCGAACAGCTCTGAGGACGGCCGCGCACCGTACGATGAGCCGCGTACCGACCCCCGACCGGCAAGGGCAGCGCAGTGGGAACCGAGTGGATTGACAACCGCAAGAACCTGATGCTGTTCTCAGGTCGCGCACACCCTGAACTGGCCGAGCAGGTCGCCAAGGAGCTCGACCTCCACGTCACGGCCCAGACGGCCCGCGATTTCGCCAACGGTGAGATCTTCGTCCGGTTCGACGAATCCGTACGCGGCTGCGACGCGTTCGTGTTGCAGTCCCACCCGGCGCCGCTGAACAAGTGGTTGATGGAACAGCTGATCATGATCGACGCGCTCAAGCGCGGCAGCGCCAAGCGGATCACCGCGATCTTGCCGTTCTATCCCTACGCCCGCCAGGATAAGAAGCACCGGGGCCGCGAGCCGATCTCCGCCCGACTGGTCGCCGATCTGTTCAAAACCGCCGGTGCCGACCGGATCGTGTCAGTGGACCTGCACACCGACCAGATCCAGGGGTTCTTCGACGGACCGGTGGACCACATGCGGGGACAGAACCTGCTCACCGGCTACATCAGGGACAACTACGCCTGCGAGAACATCGTGGTGGTCTCCCCCGACTCCGGCCGAGTGCGGGTCGCCGAGAAGTGGGCCGACGCACTCGGCGGCGCCCCACTGGCTTTCATCCACAAGACCCGCGACCCCCGAGTACCCAACCAGGTGGTGTCGAACCGGGTTGTCGGCGAGGTGGCAGACAAGACCTGTGTGCTGACCGACGACATGATCGACACCGGCGGCACCATCGCCGGCGCGGTGAAACTTCTGCGCGATGACGGGGCCGCCGACGTCATCATCGCGGCGACCCACGGGGTGCTGTCCGACCCGGCAGCCGAACGCCTGGCCGCCAGCGGCGCCCGCGAGGTGATCGTCACCAACACCCTGCCGATCGACGATTCGAAACGTTTCCCGCAGCTGACCGTGCTGTCCATCGCCCCTCTGCTGGCCAGCACGATCCGCGCAGTATTCGACAACGGTTCGGTGACGGGTCTTTTCGACGGGGACGCGTAGATCAATCCTCCGATGAAAAATGCTGCTCGACGCCGATGGACCGCGGTTGGCGCCCTTGCCACGGCCGTCGTGGCCGTTGTGGCCGTCGGATGTCAAGCTCACACCGCGGACTACTCCTCGTTCGCGACGACCAGTCCGCGCAGCACCACCGAGAGCACTCCGACCAGCCCCACCCCGATCGCCCAGTACCTGGCCGGCGTAGGCGTCACCGGCGAGCAACTGCCGCTGGACGAACTGACCGATCTCACCGTGACCTTGCCGCGGCCGCCGGGCTGGAGCACCTACGCGAACCCGAACTTCTCCCCCGGCACCGAGGCGATCGCCAAGGACAACACCTATCCGACGGCGTTGGTCATGGTCTTCAAACTGGACGGGAACTTCGACGTGGCCGAGGCGCTCGAACATGCCGACGACGACGCCGAGCTGACCACGAACTTCACCCGGCTGAACTCCTCGGACGCCGACTTCGACGGCTTCCCGTCGGCGATGATCGAAGGCAGCTACGACAGCGGCGAGACCCGGCTGCACGCCTACAACCGCATCGTCGTCCCGGTGACGGCCGATTTCGATCGCTATCTGGTGCAGTTCACCGTGACCACACTGGCCGACAAGGCGGCGGCCCAGGCTCCGGACGTCCTCAAAGTAATCGAGGGTTTCTCCGTCAAGGTCACGCAGTGACGCGGGTTCACTCCCGCGACCGTGCTGTGATCTCCATCGAATTTCCGCCCTGGCGCACCGTCGGCTACTCTTAAGCCCGCGTCACGGCGAGGGTGGACGGCCACCGTTATCGACGAGGCCCGGGGTGATCCCCGCCTTCGCCGTGCATGATGACCCACCGAAGGCAGGAGTGATCGACGATGGCCGACAGCGCCACCACCAATAAGCTCGTCGTTGCGGTTCGCACCACCACCGGCAAGGGTGCTTCGCGTCGCGCCCGACGGGAGGGCAAGGTCCCCGCGGTGCTATACGGCCACGGCAGCGAACCCCAGCACCTCGAACTCAACGCCCGGGACTTCGGCGCGGTCCTGCGCAACTCAGGAACCAACGCCATCCTTGCTCTGGACATCAACGGCGAGGAGCAGTTGGCGCTGACCAAGGCCCTTGCCCTGCACCCGATCCGGCGCAGCATCACCCACGCGGACCTGATCATCGTGCGTCGCGGCGAAAAGGTGACGGTCGAGGTTCAGGTCATCATCGAGGGCGAGGCCGCATCCGGCACCCTGGTGACTCAGGATGCCAACACGATCGAGATCGAGGCCGAGGCCATGTCGATCCCGGAGGAACTCTCGGTGTCGGTGGAAGGCGCCGAGGAGGGCACCCGGATTTTGGCCGGCCAGCTCGACCTGCCCGCCGGCGTCAGCCTGATCAGCGACCCGGAGACGCTGGTGGTCAATATTGTCGAGGCCCCGTCCGCTGCGGATCTCGAGTCCGAGGGTGGCGGCGAATCACTTGAGGAGCAGGCCGCCGACGCTGCCGCCGCCGCGGGCGAGCAGGCTGAGTCCGAGGCCCAGTAGGGCCCGGTGGCCGAGCCGCTGCTGGTCGTCGGCCTGGGCAACCCCGGACCGCAATACACCAAGACCCGGCACAATGTCGGCTTCATGGTTGCCGACGTGCTCGCCACACGAATAGGCGGGGCGTTCAAGGCACACAAGCGGTCCGGTGCCGAAGTTCTCACCGGACGGCTGGGGCACCGGTCGGTCGTGCTCGCCAAACCGCGGTGCTATATGAACGAATCGGGGCGTCAGGTGGGTCCGCTGGCACAGTTCTACTCGGTGCCGGCAGCCGACGTCATCGTCATCCACGATGAACTCGACATCGACTTCGGCCGGGTGCGGCTGAAATTAGGCGGTGGAGAGGGCGGCCACAACGGTTTACGTTCGGTGGCGAATGCTCTGGGCTCCAAGGACTTTCAGCGGATTCGCATTGGTATCGGGCGTCCGCCGGGGCGCAAGGAACCGGCGGCTTACGTCCTCGAGCCATTCAGTTCGGCCGAGCGCCGGGAGGTCCCGACCATCTGCGAGTTGGCCGCCGATGCGACGGAGATGCTGATCGAGGCGGGTCTGGAGACCGCCCAGAATCAGGTGCACGCCTGGTAATCGCGGACCTGAAACCGGCCCCGCAAGTGCGCCCGGTGCAGCCGAGCGGAACTAACGGCGGCGACCGCCGGGCTGCCCCAGCCAGGGAATGGACGGCTGGTTGGCGGGGGGTGCGACTGTGCCCGGTTTGGCCTTGATCGCCGTACTGCCACTGGTCCGGCAGGTCTTCGAAGTCCCGCTGTCCTGGCAGTCCGGCCGGGCGGCGGCAACCGGGGCCCATGTTCCCGCCACGACTATCAGACCTGCGACCAGCGCGGCTGATTTCGCGGGAGCCGTCATAGTGCACTTCCCCTCTGGGGCTACCGCCCTAGTCGTGCCAATCGTATCGGTCCATACCCCTCCGCTGCGGGAGGCGTTGAGCCTCCCCCAGACGAACAACCAATCAGACGAACAACTGATCAGACCACCGACCGCTCGGACGACCGAATCGTCAGCGGCGCCGGCCAGGCATACCGAGCCACGGAATCATCGGCATATTGGCCGGTGGTGCCACCGTCCCCGGCCTGGCCTTGATCGACACACTGCCGTTAGTCTGACAGACGGTCTTGGTCGCCGCGTCCTGGCATGTCGGGCGGGCCGCGGCATTCGGGGCGCACAGCCCCGCCGCAACGGCCAAGCCCACCAACAGTGTTGCCGCTTTGGCCGGGCTGCTCATAGTGTAGCTCACTTTCCGGGCGTCCGCCGGGGTCGCTGAACGCGGTGTGATCGGATCACTCATCGTTACAGTTCGACACGACGACGACCGCGTCGGGACCCTCGGGTGTGCCGTTGGCCTCGGCCCGACGGAGAGCATCCTGCTTGGCTTCCTCGACGGTCGCACCCGCGCCGCCGGCCACCACGTCGGTGGCATCTGAGGCTACCGAGACGATGCAGAGGTCATCGTTGGTGACCTCATCGGCGGTGCATTCCACCCCACCGGCATCCTGACAGGCCTTGATCACCGTCGCCGATGCCTCCTCGTTGGTCGCCCCACTGGCAACGAAACCGACGAGGGTGTTGGTGGCGGGATCGGAATCGCCTGCCGGGTCGAGGAACTCTCCGGTACCGACAGCGACCGAGGGGTCCTGGGGGTCGATGTACTTGCTGGGGTCGAATTCCGGAGCCTTGGTTTCGGGGGCCGAGGTTTCGGCGGCTGTGGTCTCGCTCGCCGTGGATTCCGCTGCGGGGGTTTCCGACTTGCTGCAACCTGAGACGGTTCCGCCGGCGAGCACACCCGCCGCCAAAACTGCCCACACCACACGCGATTTCGCCATGCCGTCCTCTCCTCAGGGGGTCGCCCAGAGCGTACAAGATGGATGAGCCGCTCGCCAGGTGACGGTCAGGCTCAGGTGACCAGTGTCAGCGACGTGGAACGGCGCAGTTTGCCCGACGGGGTCTTCGGGATGGTGCCCGGGCCCAGCACGACCACGTTGCGCGGGCGCACATCGACCTCCGCGACCACCTCGTGGGCGACCTGCTGCTCGATCCGGCGCACCTCGGCGGGGTTCTCCCACTCGTTGGACTCCACAGCCACCGCGAACGTCTCCCGGGAGTGGCCGGCGTCCATCCGGACCGCCACCGCGCAGCCCGGCCGCACACCCTGGACCCGGCCCGCGGCACGTTCGATATCGGTCGGGTAGATATTGCGGCCCGCCATGATGATGACGTCCTTGACCCGGCCGCAGACCACGACGTGACCCTCTTCGGTGAGGTAGCCCAGGTCCCCGGTGTCATACCAGCCGTTATCGTCCTGCGCCGGCACGAAACCACCCATGGTCAGATAGCCGGGGGTCAGCGACTCGCCCTTCAGTTCGATGATTCCGACACCCCGGGCCGGTAGCAGGGTGCCGTCCTCGTCGACGATGCGCGCCTCGAGATCGCGCAACAGCGGACCGAGGGTGGCCAGCCGCCGGGTATTGCCCTTGGCCGCCGGCACCGCGCGGCGCAGCGCGGCCAGCAGGTCGGCGTCGACCTCGTCGACCACCAGCCCGGCGCCGCACTCGGAGAACGAGACTGCCAGTGTCGTCTCGGCCATCCCGTAGGCCGGCAGGATGGCGTCGGACCGCAGCCCGAACGGTTTACCCGCCTCCAGCAGGTCCTCGACATCGGCCGGTTCCACCGGCTCGGCCCCGGACAGGGCGAAACGCAACGTCGACAGATCGAAGTCGCCCGACTTCGCCTGACGGCGCAGGCGCTTGCCGAACAATGCGTAGGCGAAGTTGGGTGCGGCGGTCATGGTGCCCTGATATTTATCGATGAGCTTCGCCCACAGCAGGGTGTCGCGCAGGAAGTCCATCGGGGTGACCTTGACCAACTCCGCACCGAAATACATGGGGATGGTCAGGAAGCCCACCATGCCCATATCGTGGAAGCAGGGCAACCAGCTGACCATGACGTCGGTCTCGACGTCGTACTCCGCGCCGATGAACATCGCCTCGGCGTTGGAGTAAATATTGCGATGGGTGATGATGACGGCCTTCGGCGACCCGGTCGACCCGGACGTCAGCTGCATCAGTGCGACATCGTCCTCACCGGTTTCCACCGGGTCCACCGGCTCGGCGGCGAGCAGTTCTTCCACCGTCAGCACGGTGATGCCGCGCTCGGTCAGCACCGGGGCGGCCGCCAGGAACGGGTCGGAGATGACGACGGCCTTGGCCTCGATCATGTCGATGACATTGGTGGTGTCCTCGGCCCAGTGCACCAGGTCGGTGCGCGGGGTGGGCTGGTGCAGCATGGTCAGGCTGGCACCGCGCATCCACAGCCCCTGGGCGGTGGGAGCGATCTCGACCGGCGCCCCGGCCAGCACTCCGACCGCATCACCGGGGCCCACTCCGGCGGCCGCCAGCCCGCCGGCGATGCGCCGCGCGCGCTCGTGCACCTCAAGCCAGGTATGCCGAACCGGCTCGTGGGGCTCCCCGGTCACCATGCCCTTGGCACTGGTCGTGGCGTTGTGAAACATCTTGTCGGTGAATCGACTCACGACGACCTCCTCGGGTCCCGGTGCGGCGTCAACGGCGCGTTCGCCCGGTTATTGATGCTCCGCCCGTCGCGGTGTGTCGCATAATCGGCACGCCCGCACGACCGGGAAGCTTTTCGGTCTCGAATCGGTGATGGCCCGTTGCCAAGAGCCCGCCTGCCACGAGATCGCCCACCGGTCTCGGTGGGCGATCCGCAGACGCGCAGTATCGGGCCGCTGATGTCACCGCGCATCATCTTAAACTTCCCTTAGATTTCTGGCCACCCTCGGAGGCAAATTCGTCGGGCGTGTCACCGGGCATGGGACAGGGCATGACGCATCCGGGGCTCCTCATGTCGGCAGGACGCGGGCGCCGTGCACCGGCCCACTGGCCACCCGCACCGTCCGACACACTCCGGCGCCGGCCAGTTCACTGCCGATATCCAGGGCGGCCTCGGCGGAGGCGCACAGGAACGCGCAGGTCGGTCCCGAGCCGGACACGATGCCGGCCAGCGCACCCGCCTCGACCCCGGCCCGCAGCGTGCGGCGCAGGTTGGGCCGCAGACTGATCGCCGCCGGCTGCAGGTCGTTGCCCAGCAGTGGGGCCAGCACACGCGGATCACCCGACGACAGCGCCGTCATGAGGGGTTCAGGACTGGACAGCTCCGGCGGATGCCCCGATTCCCGCAGCCGGTCTATCTCCGCGTAGACCGCCGCTGTCGGCAACCCACCCACTCCGAAAGCCAGCACCCAGTCGAAGGTGCTGCGGGCCAGCACCGTGGTCAGCTCCTCGCCGCGGCCGGTTCCCAGGGCAGTCCCGCCATGGAGCGCGAAGGGGACGTCGCTGCCCAGTTCGGCGGCCATCGCATGCAGGTCCCGGCGCGGAACGCCGAGTTCCCACAGCTCGTTCATCCCGACCAGCACCGCGGCCGCATCGGCACTGCCGCCGGCCATACCGCCGGCAGCCGGGATGGACTTGTCGATGATGATTTCGACATCGGGGGCTCGTCCGACATGCTCGGCCATCAACGCGGCGGCCTGCCATGCCAAATTGCGCTCATCGGTCGGGATCTCGTCGGCGCCCTCCCCGACGAGTTTCAGCGAGAGCAGATCGGCGCTCCGGAGGGTGACGTCGTCGGACAGCGAGACGGCGTGGAAGACAGTGGTCAATTCGTGATAGCCGTCCGGCCGACGGTCACCGACGCCGAGGTGCAGATTGACCTTGCCGGGAACCCGCACGGTCACCGATGCGGTTGGCACCCAATCCGTAGCGATCTCGCCGTTACCGCCCATCATCGGAGGGTAACGGCCGGCCGGGCGGCGGTCCGTGCGCGTCTTCCCGCTCAGCGGCAGATCGCGGGGCGCTATCGGCCGAGACCGCCGTGCCGGAACGTTGCAGCAGCCGGACGAAGTCGTCGATCGTCAGCGTCTCACCGCGCCGCGCCGGATCGATACTGGCCGACAACAGCCGCTCGGCGGACGCGTTACCGGATCCCGCCCACTCCAGGAACGCGTTGCGCGCGGTCTTGCGCCGCTGCGCGAATCCAATATCGACCAGAGCGAAGACCTGCCGGCGGAACTCCTCGTCGGCCGGCCAGGGCGCGCTCTCGTGGCGGTCGATGCGCACCAGGCCCGAATACACCCTCGGGATCGGCCAGAACACCGTCGGCGACACCATGCCACAGCGGCGGACGCCGCCGAAGAAACGCATCTTGGCACTGGGAACACCGTATTTCTTACCACCGGGCTCGGCGGCCAGTCGCTCGGCAACCTCAGCCTGCACCATCACCAGGGCGGTCCGGATGGTGGGGAACTCGGAGAACAGATGTATCAGCGCCGGGACGGCGATGTTGTAAGGAAGATTCGCCACCACCGCGGTGGGTTGCTCGGCCAGATCGGCGGGCCGCAGGCCGAGCACATCCTGATTGAGAACGGTCAACCGGTGAATCTCACTGTGCGAGTGCTCGGCGATCGTCTTCGGAAGCCGCCCAGCGAGCACCGGGTCGATCTCGACAGCGGTAACGGTGGCGCCGCGCTCGAGCAGTGCCAGAGTCAGCGATCCCAGCCCGGGGCCGACCTCGAGCACGTGGTCGGACTTGACGATCTCGGAGGACGACACGATACGGCGCAGAGTGTTGGCATCATGAACGAAGTTCTGCCCCAGCGCCTTACGGGGCCGGAAGTCCAAATCTTTTGCGACGGAACGAATCTCGGTGCGAGTCAGTAGCCGAATCGTCACGACGCCGCAGCCCCGCAAGTAGGCCAGGCGCCCCAGCCCTGCCTGCTCTGCGTCACTTGGGCGATGGCGATCTGCTCCTCCCTGGTTGCCAGATCTGCTCTTTCAGCGTAACGCAGACCGCCGTTCGCCCTCCATGTGTTGATGTCGAACTGCACACCCCCGTAGTACCCGTTCCCGGTATTAATCGCCCAGTTACCGCCGGATTCACACGCGGCGATGGCATCCCAGATGACGCCGTTGACGACCGGCGGGACTTCGGTACCGGGTTTTGCCCCGACCCGCAGTACGGAGTCGCGAGCCGGGGCGATGATGACGTTGGCCACCGGCAGCCGGCCGGTCTCCGCGCCGTTGACGGTCGCCACAGCAAAAGTGATCTCCTGCTGCCCGGGTGAGCCGGGATCCTCGACCACCCGTCGGCTCATGTTCATGGTGGGGTCTTCGATCCGCTGCACGAAGGGTTCCAGGGGTGCTCGTTCGGTCACCTTCTGGACCCGCGTCCGCGTCACCTGGATCCGCATATCATCGACTACCGGCGCGGAGGCGGCCGGAACGCTCGTATCGCGCTGCAGCAACGGGACGCCGGCGGCGGCGAGTAACGATCCGACGTCGGGTGCGGCCAGCCGTACAGTGCTGACCCTACCGCCGTCGTCGATCTGAACGGTCTTGGCGCTGACCAACGGCAGGGCCATCCCGGCCAGCGGTACGCGGCTACCGCGCGAAGCCTCGGCCGGGGCCGTGTCGGCCAACGACAGCTCAGCCAGCGCCTCATCAACAGTGGCGGCCGTAGTCCAGACCTCGCGGGCTGGTTGGCCGTCCAGTGAGATCTCGACGGTCCGGCCGCGGCGCAGCACGATCGCCTGCATATCGCCGACCCGTTGACCGGCCGCGGGAACCAACTCGTCGCGGTCGGAGACGGTGTAGCCGTTCTCTTCGACGATATCGGCCACCCGGGACTTCATCGTGGTCACCGTCATCGCGGTGCCGTCGACGTTCAACGTGACGGTCTTGCGGGCGGCGATCGCCATTCCGCCGGCGGCGATCAGCGTAACCAGCAGCGCGGCGACGATAAGACGCAGCGCAGGTGACGATGACTCCTGCAGTCTGGTCAGCGCATTCATTGGATATCCCGGCCTCAATAGCAACGGAGGCCGGCTCAGCAGCCTCAAGGTCACCAGAAGGTAACGAAACGATCCGCACGCGGGCAACCCGAAAGGGACACTCTCAGCGGACCCTCAGCCCAGACCGTAGACGCGACGCGCCGTGCGCGCGGACTCCTCGGCGATGTGCTCGGCGGGCAGCTGCAGCAATTCGGCGAGGGCGCGCACCGTATAGGGCAGACAGTACGGCTCGTTGGGCGCACCCCGGAACGGATGCGGGGTCAGGAAAGGCGCGTCTGTCTCCACGAGCATTTGCCCGGGCGGGATAAGCGCCGCCGCGGCCCGTAGCTCGTGTGCGTTGCGGAAGCTGACGGTGCCGGAAAGGCTGAGAATCCAACCCGCGTCGAGACAACGCCGGGCCATCTCCGGGCCGGATGAGAAGCAGTGGAAGATGACCGTCTCCGGCGCCCCTTCGGCGCACAGTACGTCGAGCACGTCGGCGTCGGCGTCACGGTTGTGGATCATCAGGGGTTTGCCGATGCGCTTGGCCAGGTCGATATGCCAGGCGAACGCCTCCCGCTGGGTGCGCGGCTGGGCGCAGCCGTCGAGTTTCCCCGGCCAGTACAGGTCCATCCCGGTCTCGCCGATTGCCACCACCCGCGGCCGGGTTGCGAGGTTCTCGATCTCGGCACGCGCGGCGTCGCCCCTGGGCCCGGTCAGGGCATCGGCCCGAGTCGGGTGCAACGCGACGGCCGCGTAGACCCGGTCATCCCACTGGCTGGCGCCGGCCGCCCACCGGGCCGAGTCGAGGTCATCGGCAATCGTGACCATCGCGACCACGCCGACCTTCTCGGCGCGGTCGGCAATGGCACGCACGTCCTCGGCAGTGCGGGCACCACACGCGTCCAGGTGGGTGTGCGCGTCGATCAGCGGCGCCAGCGGCGAAGGTGGCGGCGGCGCGGCGCGCTCGGAACGCTTCGAACTCACCGGCACACCGTAAACCTCCATCGAACCCCACCGAATAGGGTGAGTCCGCCATGACCGAACCGTTCTATGTGACCACCGCGATCGCCTACCCGAACGGCGCACCGCATGTCGGACACGCCTACGAGTACGTCGCCACCGACGCGATCGCCCGGTTCAAGCGGCTGGACGGCTTCGATGTGCGCTTCCTGACCGGCACCGACGAGCACGGGCTGAAGATGGCCCAGGCCGCCGCCGCCGCGGGGATGACAACCGCCGACTTCGCCCGGCGTAATTCCGACGCCTTTGAGCGACTGCAGGAGATGCTGAACATCTCCTTCGACCGTTTCGTGCGCACCACCGATCCGGACCATTACGCGGCATCGACGGCAATCTGGCAGCAGATGGCCGAGCGCGGCGATATCTATCCGGATACCTATGCCGGGTGGTACTCGGTGCGCGACGAGCGATTCTTCACCGAGGCCGAGACCATCATCAACGGTGACGGCATTCGGGTCGCGGCCGAGACCGGCACCCCGGTGACCTGGACCGAGGAGCAGACCTATTTCTTCCGACTGTCCGCCTACGCCGACCGCCTGCTGACCCACTACGCCCGCCATCCGGAGTTCATCGCACCCGAGGCCCGCCGCAACGAGGTGGTGAACTTCGTCTCGGGGGGTCTGCGCGACCTGTCGATCTCACGCACCTCGTTCGATTGGGGGGTGCCGGTGCCGGGCGACCCCGACCACGTGATGTACGTCTGGGTCGACGCTCTGACCAATTACCTGACCGGTGCCGGGTATCCCGATACCTCCTCGGCGATCTACCAGCGATTTTGGCCCGCCGATCTGCACATGATCGGTAAGGACATCATCCGATTCCATACCGTGTACTGGCCGGCATTTCTGATGTCGGCCGGAATCCCGTTGCCGCGCCGGGTCTTTGCGCACGGATTCTTGTACAACCGGGGCGAGAAGATGAGCAAGTCGGTGGGGAACGTCGTGGATCCGGTCTCCCTGGTGGAGACGTTCGGCGTCGACCAGGTCCGCTATTTCCTGCTGCGCGAGGTGCCCTTCGGTCAGGACGGCAGCTACAGCGAAGACGCCATCATCGCCCGGATCAACACCGATCTCGCCAACGAACTGGGCAACCTCGCGCAGCGGTCGCTGTCGATGGTCGCCAAGAACCTCGGAGCCCAGATTCCCGAACCCGGCGAAGTCAGCGCCGAGGACGAGGAACTGCTGGCCATCGCCGGCGCCCTGCTGCCGCGGGTGCGCGCGGCCTTCGACGAGCAGGCCATGCATCAGGGTCTTGAGGCGATCTGGCTGATGTTGGGCGCGGCCAACCGGTACTTCTCGGCCCAACAGCCGTGGGTGCTGCGAAAATCCGACACCGAAGCCGATCAGACCCGCTTCCGCACCGTGCTCTACACCACACTGGAAGCGGTGCGGATCGCGGCGGTGCTGGTCCAGCCGGTGATGCCGAACTCAGCCTCCCGGCTGCTCGATCTGCTCGGACAGCCGGCCGACTGCCGCGACTTCGCGTCGCTGGCACAGCGCATGGCGCCGGGTACCGAACTCCCGGCCCCCACCGGGGTGTTCCCCCGTTACGAGGCTCCGGCCCGCTAACCGCGTTCAACGGCGACGTTCCCCGAATGTCCCGGGGCTCCGCCGAACTTTGCGTCTGCCTGCCGGAGGCAGCAAGCTGTATCGATGCTGACCGAGCGACTGGGAGCGCTGGGGACGGCCGCCGCCGTGCTGCGCGCGGTCGACGCGGGGACGCGCCGCGCCGGCCTGGCGCCGCCGGCCGCGCTGATCGGCGACTGGTTCGGCTCGGCCGCGGTGATCGCCCCCAGCGTCGCGTTGCTGCCCGCCGACCCGGCCGCCGTGTTCGACGTCCGACCAGGCACCCGAACGGATGCGGTCGGCGGCGGCTGGATCGGCTACCTGTCCTACCCCGATGGCTCCGGCAATGGGAACCCACCGCGTATCCCCGAGGCCGCCGGCGGCTGGACCGACTGCGTGCTTCGACTCGACCGCGGTGATTGCTGGTGGTACGAGAGCCTGTCCGGAGCCCCGGTACCTGGCTGGCTTACCGGTGCGCTTGCCGCCGAGGCACCGGCGAGGCCCTGCGCGATCGATTGGGCCGGGCCGGATTTCGGGAGTCACCGCCGCGGGATCCTGTCATGTCTTGACGCCATCGGCCTCGGTGAGGTGTACCAAGCCTGCGTATGCACCCAATTCACCGGCACCCTGCACGGGTCGGCGCTGGATTTCTTCGCGGACGCGGTTGGGCGCACGGCACCGGCGCGGGCCGCCTACCTCACCGGAGACTGGGGTGCGGTCGCCTCGCTGTCGCCGGAGTTGTTCCTGCGCCGGTCCGGCGATGCCATCACCTCCAGTCCGATCAAGGGCACTCTGCCGCTGCACGCCGAGCCCGCCGACTTGCGGGAGTCGGTCAAGGACGTGGCCGAGAACATCATGATCGTCGACCTGGTCAGAAACGACCTCGGCCGGATCGCCGACGTCGGCTCGGTGACGGTCCCCGAATTGCTGGCGGTACGTCCCGCGCCGGGGGTGTGGCATCTGGTCTCGACGGTCGGCGCGCGGGTTCCGGCAGCGGTGTCGACGCCGGCGGTGCTGGCCGCGACCTTTCCTCCGGCATCGGTCACCGGGACTCCGAAAGCCCGTGCACGGCAGCTTCTTTCGCAGTGGGAGCCGCGGCGGCGAGGCGTGTACTGCGGCACCCTGGGGCTGGCCTCCCCCATCGCGGGCTGCGAACTCAACGTCGCGATCCGCACGGTGGAGTTCGACGCGCATGGCGGGGTGGTGCTGGGCGTCGGGGGCGGTATCACCGCCGACTCCGACCCGGCCGCGGAATGGCAGGAGTGCCTACACAAGGCCGCCCCGATCCTGGGCCCACCCGGTGCTCAGCTCTCCCGGGCGCGCAGCACGGCATCGTAGAGTTCGCGCCGCGACGGCGCACCCGGATGCGCGGCCACCACCGTTGCGCAGGCATCTTTAACCCGCATACCGTCCTGCACCAACGCCATCACAGCGGCCAGCAACTCGTCGGGATCCGCTACCGGTGTGGCACCGTCCAGCACCACGGTGACCTCGCCGAGAACCCCCTCGGCGGCCCACTCCGCGAGTTCACCGAGCGTTCCCCGGCGGATCTCCTCGTGGACCTTCGTCAGTTCCCGGCACACCGCGGCCCGGCGCTCGGCGCCCAGCTGCGTGCAGGCGTCGCGCAAACAGTCCCCGAGCCGACGCGGCGACTCGAAGAACACCACGGTGCGGGTTTCGGCTGCCAGCCCGGCAAGCCAGCCACGCCGCGCCGTCGGTTTTCGCGGGGCGAAACCCTCGAAGCAGAACCGGCCGGAGGGCAATCCCGAAACGGCCAACGCGGTGGTGACCGCCGACGGCCCGGGCAGGCAGGAAACCGGCCAACCCCCGGCGATACAGGCCGCGACGATCCGGTAGCCGGGGTCGTTTATGAGCGGCATCCCGGCATCGCTGACCACGAGCACGGTGGCCCCGGCCGCGATATCGGCGACCAGCGTGGGCACCCGGGATTGCTCGTTCTCGTCGAACAGGCTGACGACCCTGCCACCGATCGTCACGCCCAGCGACCTCACCAGCATCCGGATCCGTCGAGTGTCCTCGGCCGCCACGACGTCGGCATCAGACAGGGCGTCGATCAGGCGTTTCGAAGCATCGGATGGCTGGCCGAGCGGGGTGGCGGCGAGGAGCAGGCGGCCGGATGTCATACCGGACACCCTACGATTGGCGGGCAATGACCATGACCGCTGACGATCTCGGGACGCCCGGGCGCCCCGCCCCCGTCATCAGCCCGGAACCTCTGGTTCCGGTCGCAGACTTCGGCCCCGCCGACCGCATACAGGGCTGGGCGGCGACGTCGGTGATCGCCGCGCTGGCCGCGCTGACCAGATTCATGAACCTGGGCTCCCCCACCGATGCCGGGACACCGATTTTCGATGAGAAGCATTACGCGCCGCAGGCCTGGCAACTGCTGCACAACTACGGCGTGGAAGACAACCCCGGGTTCGGTCTGGTGGTGCACCCGCCCCTGGGCAAACAGCTGATCGCGATCGGCGAGGCGCTCTTCGGCTACACCGGACTGGGCTGGCGGTTCAGTGGCGCAGTGTTCGGGGTGATCCTGGCGGTGCTGGTGATGCGCACCGCGCGCCGGATCAGCCGGTCGACGCTGATCGGTTCCATCGCCGGGCTGCTGGTCATCGCCGACGGTGTCAGCTTCGTCGCCGCGCGCACCGCACTGCTCGATATCTTCATGACCGTCTTCGTCGTCGGGGCGTTCGGCGCTCTGATGGTCGATCGCGATCAGGTCCGCCGGCGGCTGGAGATCGCGCGGCGACAGGGCCGGATCGCCGAGACCCCGTGGGGTCCGAGGCTCGGCGTGCGCTGGTGGCGATTCGGCGCCGGCGTGCTGCTCGGACTGGCATTCGCGACGAAATGGTCGGGGCTCTACTACATCGCCTTCTTCGGGCTGATGTCGCTGGGCATGGACGTCGCGGCACGGCGGGCCTACCGGGTGCCGCGGCCGTGGGCCGGGACGCTACGTCGCGATACCGGCCCGGCCGCATATGTCCTGGGTCTGATTCCCGCCGGTATCTACCTACTCGCCTATGCGCCGTGGTTCGCCTCCGAGACGGCAATCAATCGCTATGAGGTGGGCCAGTCGATTGGGGAGCGGCAATGGTGGCAGCCGCCGGATGCCATCCGGTCTCTGTGGCACTACACCTACCGGGCTTTTGATTTCCATTCCACGCTGACGAACTCCGCCGGCAACCACCATCCGTGGGAATCGAAGCCCTGGACCTGGCCGATGTCGCTACGACCGGTGCTGTACGCCATCGACAACCAGGATGTTCCCGGCTGCGGGGCGTCATCCTGTGTCAAGGCGGTCATGCTGGTCGGAACCCCGACGATGTGGTGGGTGGCCGTGCCGGTGCTGCTGTACGCCGCGTGGCGGTCACTGGTCCGGCGCGACTGGCGCTACGGCGTCGTGCTGGTGGGGTACCTGGCGGGTTGGCTGCCGTGGCTGGTCAACGCCGACCGGCAGATGTACTTCTTTTACGCCGTTCCGCTGGCGCCGTTCCTGATGATGGCGATCGCGCTGATCCTGGGGGACATCCTCTATCAGCCGACCCGCAACCCGGAGCGGCGGACCCTCGGCCTGATCGCGGTCAGTTGCTACCTGGCCCTGGCGATCACCAATTTCGCCTGGCTGTTCCCCATTCTGACCGGCATCCCCGTTTCGCAGGCTACCTGGAATTTAGAGATGTGGCTTCCTAGCTGGCGGTGATCGGCGGCGAGTCCAACCCGCACGAGATCGACACCAAGGCTGCCGATACCAGCTTATCCACAGCCCTGGGGTCGATGTGAAGACTTGGCGCCGCGCGGCGGCGCACCATCGGTGCCCATGGCCTTCCTCGGCAGTGAAGCCCTGCGCAGCGGGCGACTCACCAGGGGGCAACTGCGCTGGAATTACACCGCCGTCCATCCCGATGTCTACATCGACAAGGATGCCCGGCGATCGCTGCGGGTGAACACAGCCGCCGCCGCGCTCTGGGTGCCGGGCGGCATCATCACCGGCCGGGCCGCGGCAGCTCTGCATGGGGCCGGATTCGTCGATGAAGACACTCCCATCGAGGTCATCGGCCGCAGTCGACGGCCCCGCCCCGGTGTCATCGTTCGTTCCGAACGTATCGCCGATGACGAGACGACGACCTCGGCGGGCCTGAGAGCCAGCACACCCGCCCGGACGGCTCTGGACCTCGCCCGACATCTCTCCCGGACGCAGGCCCTCGTGCATCTCGACGCGCTGGCGGCCGCGACGGGTATCACCCCGCATCAGGTGCGCACCCTGGCCGATCGCTATCCCGGCGCCCGCGGTGTGCGACTGGCCCGGGATCGGGTTGCGCTGCTGGATCCGGGGGCCCAGTCGCCCCGCGAGTCCTGGCTACGCCTGCTGGTGATGGACGCGGGTTTCCCCAGGCCGCAAACCCAGATCGGGGTGTTCCATCGCGGTTTCACCGCCTTCATCGACATGGGCTGGAAAGAGTTGAAGATAGGCCTGGAATACGACGGCGAAACACACCTCGCGGACCGGCACCGGTTCGTCAGGGACATCGGCCGCTACGAGACCTTGAGTCAGCTGGGCTGGCTGATCATCCGCGTGGTCAAGGAGCACAGCCGGACCTTCATCCTGCACCGCTTGCATGAGGCGTTCCGGCGCCGTTGCCCGTCACGAAATCCACCTGAGGGCTGCGGCCCGGGCAAGGATCACAGCCCTGGTGTCGACCCCGCGGCATAGCGCTCACAGCGGGTCACGTGCGGTCGGGCAGGACATACACCGCGGACCGCCCCGACCGGTGCCCAACTCGGAAGCCTCAATGGGCAGCACCTCGATCCCCGCGTCGGCCAAGCGGGCGTTGGTCTCGGTGTTGCGGTCGTAGGCCACCACGACGCCGGGCGCAAGCGCGAGCGTGTTGTTGCCGTCGTCCCACTGCTCGCGTTCCGCGGTCACCGGGTCGAGTCCGGTGTCGATGACCCGCAACCGGTCGATCCCCATCGCGTCGGCCGCGGCCACGACGAAGGGCTTCTCATCGAGGATCCGCACCCCATCGGGAGTGCGTTTGATGGCGAATGCTCCAAGCGTGTCCTGGACGGCCGGATACATCACCACCGCGTCGACATCCACCATGGTGCATACGGTGTCCAGGTGCATGGTCGCGCGTTGCTGGACGATCGGCACAGCCAACACGGTATGCGCCAGATCATCCTCGAAGAGGCTGCGCGCCAACGCCTCGGCGCCGGCGGCCGTGGTGCGCTCCCCCACGCCGACCGCCACCACACCGGGACCGAGTAGCAGCACATCGCCGCCCTCGACCGGGGCGGAGTGCGATTCGTAGGCCCGTCGCACACCAAGGAAACGGGGGTGATGTGCATAGACCAGATCGGTCAGTGACGTTTCACGGATCCTGGCCGGCAGGGCCAGCGAGGTGATGGCGAAACGGGGCCCGATCCAGAAGGACGAGTCCCGGGTGAACAGCAGGTTCGGCAGCGGGTCGATGACGAAATCACCGCCGTCGTGCATGCGCCGCACCAACGAGCTGTCGCCGCGGGCGCCGAACGGCAGTTCGGTGAACGTCAATCCCGCCATCAGCACATGCGCCAGGTCCTCGGCGCGCAGTCCGCGAAGGTAAGCCGAAAGCTCCTGGGCCAGCGGTTCACCGAGCCGTCGGATATCGACGGCGGCGGCGATACCTTGCATCCTGGCCGCCCCGCTGACCAGTGCCTCGGCGAGCAGTTCCGCTAGCAGCAGCACTTCGACGCCCCGGGAGCGCAGCAACGCCGCGAAAGCGTCGTGCTCCTCCTGGGCCCGGGACACCCAGGGCAGACCGTCGAAAAGCAGCGCATCGTTATTGCGCGGAGTGAGCCGATTCAGCTCATCGCCCGGCCTGTGCAGGATGACCGAACGCAGCGTGCCCACTTCGGAGTCCACCCCGAGTACGGTTCCGGTCACAGGGAGCACCGTAGCGCCCAGCGCGGCGAATGCGCAGCGATCGAACGTGTGTGCGATAGTGTGGCCGAGTGTCCATAACGGTTCAGGGCCGACTATTCGAGCATCGCGAACGACGGGACCTCGGCGACGGAGCGTGGATCGAAATCCGGTCCGGCTGGGCGGAGGATCCCGATGCGACCTTTAGTGACCTGCTCGGGGCGGTGGCCTGGCGGTCTGAACGTCGTCAGATGTACGACCGGGTGCTCACCGTGCCGCGGTTGGTGAGTTTCTGCGACCTGACCAGCGGCCCGGCGCCGCATCCGGCGGTGGCCCGACTGCGCCGACGTCTCAACGATGTTTACGCCGGCGAACTAGGTGAGCCGTTCACCTCAGCGGGGTTCTGCCTGTATCGCGATGGCGCCGACAGCGTGGCCTGGCATGGCGACACCCTCGGACGCGGGAGTACCGAGGACACCATGGTCGCCATCGTCAGTCTGGGTGCCTCCCGCCTCTTCGCCATGCGACCGCGCCGTGGCGGCACCTCGCTGCGACTTCCGCAGCATCACGGCGACCTGTTGGTCATGGGCGGATCCTGCCAGCGCACCTGGGAGCATGCCGTGCCCAAGACGGCGACGCCGAGTGGGCCGCGGATCAGCGTCCAGTTCCGCCCACACGGTGTGCGTTGACGACAACGCGGCCCGTTCATCCTTCCGTCAGCGCCGCACGGCATTCACCCCGGCGATGAGAAGATCGCGGGCCCGCTGCGTGTTGACCGCCACCGTCGGCTTGCCCGGCAGCACAAGCGGGTTCGCGGTGACGATCACCTGGTAATCACCGAAATGGGCAGAGTAGTTGAAGATCTCACCGGTGCGGGGTTTGTCCTCGGACACAGCCTGTATCACCCGGCGCACCCCGATCGTCTTCGTCCCGTCGATCCTTGGTGCCTCGACCGATTCCACCGTTCCGCGGACCGCACCACCGCTGAAAGCGACCTTGCGGCAGTCCGGACCCGGCTCGGTGACCGGTACCGGCTCGTTGGTCTGCACGGCGATGACGATGAAACGGTTACCTTCGCCCTCCGCGGCGATCGCCGCCATATTGCCCTCGGTTCCGGTCGGCACCACCTGTCCGGATGCGAACCGCCCACAGTCGGCGGGTTCGAAGGTCACCCCGTCCGGAAGTCGTTGACCAGTAAGGAGTTTAGGATCGATCCCGGTCGGGGCTACTTCGGTGACATTGAACTGCGGACCGAAACTGGACTTCAGTTCCGCGATCCGGGCAATATCCGCGCTCGGCGCACCGGCGCCGCAGCCGATCAGCGCGCTCGCAGCCGGCAACGTCATGACAACGGTGCGGATCAACACCGACCACAACTTACCGGACAGGGTGCGCACCGGGAATCAGCCGCGCAGCTCTGTCACGGTGGTGGCGAGCAGTTCCGATACCCAACCGGATCCGAGTGGCGGGTACGGAGATCCCGGGTCGGTGACCAGCGTGACGCTAACGACGTGGCGGTCGAAATAGGTTACCGCAGTGTGGATATCGGCGGTGGTCTCGCTGCCGGATTCGACGACGGTTCGGGCCACCGCCCGCCAGGCCAGCGTCTGCGCGCGCTCGATGGACGGGCCATCGGTACGGACCACCTCAGCCGTGGTGTGCCCGAAACTCATCGCCCAACGCTCGCATTGGCCGAGCAGCTCGGCCGTCGGCGCGCCGTCGGGCCTGATGGCTGAGACGACGAAGACAGTCCCCCCGGGACCCGATGCCGAGAGACCACGAGCGGCACGGTCAGCGGGGGCGGGGTCGGCCAACAGCCCGCACTGCGCCGGGTCGGCGGCCCAGCCCCCGCCGAACCCCCACAGTGCTGCTGCGCTCAACGGGCCGGCCAGCTCACCTACCTCGTAGTCGTCCGGTAATGCCGCGCGGACCCGGATAATATTGGCCTGGTTGACCTTCGGCGGCGATGGGGCCGACCCAGAGGACACAGACAGTGTCGACGGATACGGAGGCTCAGAGGCCGATCCGCAGCCTGCGAGGGCGGTAAAAGCCGCCAAAGCGGAGCTCAGCACCACCCACCGGTGCACGTTCAGCGGTTGAGCCGCCAGATATCGCCGGTCATCACCGTCGCGAAGCCGCACCACAGCGGGTACGGCGCCAGGGCGGCACCGAGCTTGGGATCGACTTCGGCGGTCCGGCGAACCAGGTCGGCGCTGCTCACTGTCAGCGCGGCGGCAGCCACCACCGCCGGGCCGAGTTTGTTCATCTTGAAGAACACCCAGCTCCATCCGGCATTGAGAACCAGGTTCGTGCCCAGCGCGGCGATGTACCCGCCCGCCTTGCCATTCTCGCCGTCGACACGGAGCCGCTCGATGGCCGCCGCGGAGGTGGTGGCGAGGTCGACGTAGAGCGCTGTCCAGGCAATCGGAAAAACCGCGTTCGGCGGCACGTATCCGGGTTTGCGAATTTTGGTGTACCACCCCTGAACACCTTCCCGGCTGGCCACGCTTCCCGCGACGGCCGCCGCCGCGGTGGCCAGTCCGGTGCCGACGAGTATTTTGCGCATCGGCTCACGGTACCGCGTGGGCGGCTCACGGCAGTGGACTCTGCGCTTCGTTTCGTCGGCACGGCTGGAAAGTCGGACGGCAAAGAACGATGCGCTTTTCGTGCTCGAGCTCAACGCCGACACCCCGGCGGGCCAGGAGCAGGCTGTCCAGCGACGTCGCCCGGGTGATTCGGCCCGCTCAGTTGACCGTCGCGCGCAGGACCTGCCGGGCCATGACACGGATGTCCCGCGCGAGTCTCGGGTCGATGCGCAGCCGGTCCGCGGCCGGAACCTGGAATTCGGCTGTCACTACCCCGGGTTCATCGCGTTCCCACTGAGCACCGAACCTATCGAGGATGGCCCGCATCGGGTGGTTCTCCGCCAGCAGCCTGGCGGTGAACCTGTGTACACCGCCGACCCGGGCGGCGATCGCGATAGCATCCATCAGGAAGCTGCCGATCCCGCGGCCCTGATAGTCATCGGCGACGATGAAGGCGATCTCGGCGGTCGTCGGGTTCTCGACATCCCGGACGAAGCGGACATCGGCGACCACCGGCCCGTCGGTTCCGTCAACCAGAACCCAGACGAAATGGTCCACATAATCGACCTGGAACAAGTAGTTCATCAACGCCGGGCTCGGTGCTCGGGTGGACATGAAACGTCGATAGAGGGTGTCGCTGGAGAACTCCACCGAGGGGTGGGTCGATCGTTCGCTGTCCCCGGGGAGAACCGGCCGCAACATCAGGTCTGCGCCACCGGCGAAACCGATCGCGATGGGACTGATGAAAGCTGCCAGACGCTGCCGAACCGTGCGAACCAGCCGGTCGCTGACCCCTGGCAGATCGGCCATCACGCCGAAGGCCTTCACGTCGCCGAGGTAGCCGGACAGCGGTTCGGTCGCGATCACGGTGGCGGTCCGCGGCTTGTCGCGCAACAGCGCCATCTCGCCCACGATTACTCCCGGGCCGAGCGAATCGAGAAAGATCTCACCATCATCGCCGAGATGGTTCACTTCGCCGGCCCCGGAGTAGATCAGGATGAAGAACACCGCCGGTTCGCCCTGGCGCATCAGCACCTGCCCCGGTTCGGCCCGCACCGGTCGCAATCGCTCGGCCAGCACCGCCAGCTGGTCGGCGGAGCAGCCCTCGAAAAGCTCCATCTCGGCAAGGCCATCGGCGCGCAACATGACCTGTCCGGGGCTGTTCTCCAGCGCCGACACCAAGTCGGTCTCGTCAGTCATTCCCTGATACGGCTTATGCCTAGCTGGCCAGCAAGTTCACGACGCCTCGGAAGGCGGCCGGCGCAGCAGCGGCAGCCGGGACGATCAGGGACCGCACCGGGGCCAGTCCGCTGGCAGTGAGCAAGCCGGCGGTCAATAGCCGGTAGCGGCGGGACATCTGCCGCCAGCGCCGGTCGTAGTCCCGCGGGTCGTCGGCCAACACGCTGTCCACCGCAAGCTCGGCACCGCCGAACGCGATACCCAGCCCCTCACCGGTGAGGGCGTCGACGTATCCGGCCGCGTCGCCGACCAGCATCACCCGTCCCAATGCGCGGCCGCGCACCCGCTGGCGCAGCGGCCCGGCCGCTCGGTCCGACGAGTCGTGCGGCGCCTCGGCCAGCCGTGCCGCCAACTCCGGATACCCAACCAGCTGATCGTTGAACCTACCCTGAGTGGACGTGAGGATGGCCACGCCGACGGAATCATCGGCTACCGGGGTGACATAGGCCTCGGTATCCCGCCCCCAATACACCTCCACGGTGTCGCTCCACGGTGCGATGGCGAAATGCCGCCGGATTCCCCAGCGGCGGCGGCCCCGGGCCGGCCGGTCAAGCCCGAGCGACCGGCGGATCGGTGAGTGCAGACCGTCCGCGGCGGCCAGATAGCGGCCCTGGAAGTCTCCGCAACGAACCGAGTCGGGGTTCTGGCTGACCGAGCCGATATCGCAGCGAACGATCCGTGCACCGGCGTCGGCGGCGGCGTCGTGCAGCGCCTCCGAGAGCACGGTGCGCCGCACCCCCATCCCCTTGCCCGACCGGAAGTCGGCTTCGACCCGGTGGCTTCCGTCGAGGTAGGTGATACCCCGAAAGGGCCTGCCGGACAAAGCAACACCGAGTTTCTCTAACTGGCTGACGGTGTGCGGCATAAGCCCTTCGCCGCAGGCCTTGTCTATCGGGCCGCCACGACGGTCGATGACCACGGTGTCCAGTCCGGCGCGGGCCGCGAAGGTTGCGGTGGCGAGTCCGGCCGGGCCGGCCCCGGCGACGATGAGATCGATCACGACAGTTTCTCCAAAGCGGTGTTCTCGGTGCGGATCCGGACAGTCAGCAAGGCGGCGTTGAGCGCCGTGAACACCACCGCGGTGATCCAGGCCGAATGCACCAGCGGTAACGCGATTCCCTCGGCCACCACGGCGACATAGTTCGGGTGACTGAACACTCGGTAGGGTCCGCCACTGATGCGTGGTGCACCGGGGATGACGATGACCCGGGTGTTCCAGCGATACCCCAGCGAGGCGATACACCACCACCGAAGTGCCTGTGCCGCAACAAGAACGGCGACCATAGGCCAGCCCAGCCACGGCAGGAAGGGACGGTCCAGCACGGCCACCTCGACCAGGCACCCCAGCAGCAGGCCGACGTGCAGAACGACCATCACCGGGTAGTGGCCGAAACCCACCTCGATACCGCCCTGGGCGCGGCTCCACGCCAGGTTGCGCCGGGCGACCACCAGTTCGACCAACCGCTCGCCGGCGACGGCCCCAACCAGCAACGTGTACCAGGTCAGGGCCATTGCAAGAGCACCAGTTCCGAACAGAAGCCGGGTCCCATCGCCATCATCACTCCGGGTCCGGCAGTGGGACCTTTGGCGATGGTGTCGCGCAGCACATGCAGTACCGACGATGAGGAAAGGTTGCCGACGTCGGCCAGCGAACGCCAGGTGAGTTCGAGCGCATCGTCGGGCAGGTCGAGGCTCGCGACGATCGCCTCGATGACCTTCGGTCCGCCCGGGTGACTCACCCAGGTGCCGACATCGTCGATGACGAGGTCGTGTGCGCCGAGGAATCCGGAGACGTCGTCGCGCAGATACTTGCCGACTACCTCGGGCACATCAGCCGACAGGACCAGTTCGAACCCACTGGACCCGATGTCCCAACCCATGGTGCGCAGCGTGTCCGGGTAGAGGTGGCTACGAGAGTCGATGACGGCGGGCCCGCGGGCGTCGATCTCACGCGCCCGCCGTTCACCGACCGCGACGACTGCCGCGGTGCCGTCGCCGAACAGCGCCGTGCCGACCAGGCTCGCGATATTCGGCCCGACCGCGGTGAACGTCATCGAGCACAACTCCACCGACAGCAGCACAGCCACGCCGTCGGGTGCGCCACGGAGGTAGTCGTGCACCCTGGCGACTCCGGCCGCACCGGCAACGCAGCCGAGGCCGAACATCGGAACTCGGCGGACATCGGGCCGCATCCCCAGCCTGGTGGCCACCCTTGCCTCGACCGACGGCACCATCATGCCGGTCACCGTCGTCGACATGATGAGGTCGACATCACTGGCCTGCAGCCCGGCTTCGTCCAAGGCGGCCGAGACCGCGGCACAACCGAGGTCCACGGCGTTGTCGATGTAGTGATCGTTGGCCGTGCCGAAATCCCGCAAACCGGCGTAGGCGTCCAGTGGCAACACCAAGTGTCGGTGGCCGACTTTCGCGGACCGGTACAGGCCGCGCACAAGTTCCTCGTGCTCGGCGAAGCCCGGCATCGCGAGGAACGCCTCGGCGATCTCCTCCTGGCTGTAACGGTTCGCCGGCAGCGCCCCTTGGACGCCGGCGATCACGCTGACGGGCCAGTCAGTGGTGTCTCCCGGGTTTCTCGTCACCACTCAAGTATGCCTGCTTTCACCGGGCCGGCTAGCGCTGATTGCTGACGATTGGCCGATGACGCTTCGCCGACCGGACCAGGTGTGAGTGTCGTCACCGAATCCGTGGACGTGGCCAGGGCAACCAGTAAGGCACCGTGCGCGCATAGTCGTCGAACGTCGTCCCGTAGATCTTCCGATACCGGGCTTCTTTGAATCGCGGCGCAAAGACACAGTAAGCCGTGAAGGTCAACGCGACGACCAGTTGATCGGGAGTCCAGGTCGGGACGGTCCAGAGGGTCAACGCGAACGCGACGTAGATGGGCTGGCGGGTGAGCCGGAACAAGCCGGTAGCGGGCATCGGCGGGTAGACCGGCTTGCGACCGCGAAATAGCGCCACCCAGCCCAGGCTGCCGGTCTGCAATGACAGGCCGGCATCGGCCATGGACTTGCCGAGTAAAACCCAGGACACCGCATAGAGCGCGACCATCACCTGCAGTGCGGTCCCGCTCGCCTGCCACCAGATCGTTCCGGTCGGCGTCCAGAAAGCGAAGAGCGCGAAGACCTGCAGCGCGGCGATGGTGGCGTATGTCGTTGCGGACAGCGTGACTCCGGTACCTGACGGCGCGAGCCGAGCCAACAGCGCTCTGCCCCTGCCGGTCAGCAGCAGGGAGTGCACGACGGGGAACTGAACGAGCAAGGCGATGTTGGCGACCCAGGTCCACGGCGCGGGCACTGCACCCAGAGACCTGCTCATCCCGAAGAACATCGCGAGCATCATGGTCAGCACACCGAGCAGGAAGGACACATGACAGACCAGGCCGAAGCACACGGCCAGTAGCCTGCGGCGGCCACCTGAGCCGCTGTTCTGAACCGACACCATCACCTCACCGAACCTTCGCGCCGTGGCGCCGTTTCCCAGCCGTCTTTCGCGCCGTGGCGCCGTTTCCCGGCCGCAGTGCCACGGGTACCGCCGCTCCGGTCTCCCGTAGCGTAGCCGCATGGGATTACGCAAACGCCTGCCGATGCTGCGCTGGTCGGTGGTGCGCACCGGGTTCGGGATCCGGAAGTTCAACACTACGGGCCAATTAGGGGACGGGCGCGAAGCAGCGGCTGCCGACTACGTGGTGGCCAACGCCCGACGAGGCAGTGTCGATGACGCCCTGGCTGCGATCGACACCTACGCCTACGACAAATCCTTCCTGGTCAACATCGGTGACGAGAAGGGGAAACTGCTGGATGCGGCGGTCCGGCGCTGCAATCCGAAGCTGGCGTTGGAGTTGGGCACCTACTGCGGCTACGGCGCCTTGCGGATCGCCCGGTCAGCTCCATCGGCCAAGGTGTTCTCCGTGGAGCTGTCGGCCGCCAACGCCGCTGTGGCGCAGCGCATCTGGACTCATGCCGGGGTGGCGGACCAGATCACCTGCGTGGTCGGGACCATCGGCGATGGCGGACGCACCCTGAACGCCCTGCACCATGAGCACGGCTTCGCCACCGGCCTACTCGACTTCTTGTTCATCGACCACGACAAGAACGCTTACCTTGCCGATCTGCGGTCCATCCTCGACCGTGGCTGGCTGCGCCCCGGTGCCATCGTGGTGGCGGACAACGTCGGTTTCCCCGGCTCGCCGAAATACCGCGCCTATATGCGCGACGAGCAGGGCCGGCATTGGAACACCGTCGAGCACCGAACCCACGTCGAATATCAGTCCCTAGTCCCAGACCTGGTTCTCGAATCAGACTACCTGGGCTAGACATCACTGGGGCGCAACGTTTTTCGCCTCGACGGGAGCGTATGTCGAGCCACCTTCTGTGTCCGCAGACTACCTTCTGCGTCCGGAGACTACTGTGCCCGGTTTGCTGGCTGGGGCTCGGCGCCGCCCTCGCTGATCCCCAATCGGGCATGCAGCCGGGCGAGCGGTTTGGGAGCCCACCAGTTCCACCGGCCCATCATGTGCATGAACGCCGGCACCAGGACCACCCGGACCAGGGTCGCGTCGACAAGAATCGCCAGCGTCAGGCCCACCCCGAACAACCGCATGATCGCCACCTGTGCCGCGATCAGAGCCGCGAAAGAAATCGCCATGATCAACGCGGCCGCAGTGATGACCCGGCCGGTATGGGCCAGACCCAGGGCCACACTTTCGTCATTGTCGGCGCTGGTCTGCGCCCGGCCGGACGTCCCCGGCCCAGCTGCTCCGGCGGCCAGCCAGAATTCCCGGATTCGCGCGACCAAAAACACCTCGTAGTCCATCGAGAGCCCGAATGCGACGCAGAACAGCAGCACCGGCATATTGGCCACCAGGGTGCCGGTCGCGGTGGTGCCCAGCGCGCCGAAATGCCCTTCCTGGAAGATCCACACAATCGCACCGAACGCCGCGCTGAGCGAGAGCATGTTGAGGATCAGGGCCTTGACCGGCAGCACCACGCTGCCGGTCAGCAGGAACAACAGCACCAGCATGATGGTGGCGATCAGACCGAGCACCAGCGGAAGCCGCGAGGTGATGGCGTCGACGCTGTCGCGGTTGGTCTGGGCCAGCCCGCCGAACTCGACGGTCCGGCCGTCCGGGGAGGGCACCTCATGCATACGGGTGAGCTGGATTTCGGAGCTTTCCGAGAACAGCGGCAAGGAGCTGCCGACGGTCAACAAGGTGCTACCGGCCGACTCCCCGGTGCCGGCCACCGGCGGGCCGGCCAGCTGACCGCCGACGAAGGTGCCGGCGGGTGCCGAGACCGAGTCCACGTCCGGCACCCGGGACAGCTCCGCGGCGTAACGGTCGATCTCCGCGGGGTCAAGGCCGGCGGACTCGGTGATGATGATCGGCACCTCGGAGTCGGAGTCGATGGCGAAGTCGGCCCGTAGCAGATCACCGACCTGGTGAGCCGAGGCCGACTTCGGCAGCACCCGGTCGTCGGGGAAACCCGGCCGTACGCCGAGGAACGGAGCGCCAAGCACACCCAGCAGCACCACCACCGCCAGGCCGATCGGCACCGCGTGCTTGGTCACGAATTTCGCTGAGCGATAGAAGAATTGCTGCTCGACGGGCAGCGGCACCGGATCCGGGCGACCCAGCAGCCGACGCAACGCACGTCGAACATCCAGCGCGTCGATCCGGTCCCCGAGCAATATCAGCGCCGCAGGAGTGATCACGATGGCGGCCACCGCGGCGAAGGCGACGGTCGCCACGCCCGCATAGGCGAACGACCGCAGGAAGTTCATCGGGAACACCACCATCACTGCCATCGACAGGGCGACGATGACGGCTGAGAACAACACGGTGCGCCCGGCGGTGGACATGGTGGTCAGGACCGCGCGCTCCCGACTGCTGCCCGCCGCCAGTTCGTCGCGGTACCGGCTGATCATCAGCAGGGTGTAGTCGATGGCCAGGGCCAGACCCATCGCGGTGGTGAGGTTCAGCGCGAAAATCGACACGTCGGTGAAGTAGGTCACGGTGCGCAGCACGGCCAGCGACCCGAGGATCGCCATCACCCCGACAACGATCGGTAGCGCCGCGGCCAACATGCCGCCGAACACCCAGATCAGGACCAGGAAGCTCAGCGGGATGACGATGGCCTCCAGCAGCAGCAGATCGCGTTTCGACTGCTCGGTCACCTGCAGATTCACCATTGCCGATCCACCGGCGCGCACCGTGACGCCGTCGCGTTCACCGACGATCGCCTCGGTGAGTTGCTTGGCGTAGGTCTGCTGTTCGCTCTCGGCGCCGACGATCCCGGTGACGATGAGACCCGACTTCTTATCGGCGCTGACCAGAGCGGACGCGGCCGCCGGCGGTGACGTCCAGGCCGAGGTGACGGTGGCGACGTCCCCGGAGTTCTCTAGGGTGTCGATGACATCCTGCGCGACGGCCCGGGCCTGCGGGCTGTCATAGCGGTCGGGTGCGGTGAGAACGATCACCAGCGAGACGTCACCGCGACCGAACTTCTCGGTGAGCAGGTCCGCCGCGCGCGATGACTGGGCGTTGGGGTCCTGGAATCCGCTCGGCGAGAGCTTGTCGGCGACGGTGACCCCGAAGGCTCCGATGATGACCATCAGTAGTGCCGCAGTGGCGATCACTCGTCGCGGCGCGGCGATCCCCAACCGGGCGATTCGTCCTAGCACGGTCAGTCCCCACCCCTCTGCCGGTGGTGTGTGGTCCGGCGGCGCCCATTGTTGCAGGGCAGCGGTTCGGAGGCGGGGGTCCCCCGGGGCCCGGTGCGGTCACTGATCGACCTGACATCACGACGGACCAGCCGCAGTCATCAGTTCATCTGAGAGAAACCCGAACCGCAGGTGAGGTCAATTCGGCGGTGCCATACTCGCAGCCACACAGCGGGCTTCGGACCCTCAGGGAGCGCACCACAATGAGCGATGTCATACCCACTTCG
>CAZGPT010000003.1:0-17452 GCA_964527015.1 uncultured Mycobacterium sp.
TGCTCGCCGGGTGTTCTTCGGCGCCGGCTCCCACCGACACGCCGCCACCGGCCCAGCACGGGTCTCTCGCCGAGTGTCTACGGGCGAACTTCGTGCCGGAACCCGATGCCGGGGCAGCCGTGCTCGACCCACCGGCCGGCGTCGATCAGAACACCTGGGACGCGGCCGTGGAAGCATGCTCGACATTGGCCCCCGGACCGGCCGCGCCCTGACCTACGCTGGGCCATGTGCCCCGGATGTCCAGTGTGGACGCAGCGTTCTGGTTTGCTGAGACGCCGACCTGGCACATGCATATCGGCGCGTTGGCGATCTGCGATCCGCGGGCGGCGCCGGACTTCTCGATCGAACACCTACGACGGATCGTCAGCGAACGACTGGCCGAACTGCCGCAGCTGCGCTACCGGGTGTCGGCAAGCCCGCTCGGCCTGGACCGGCCGTGGTACGTCGATGACGACAACCTCGATCTGGAGTACCACATCCGCCATATCGCGGTGCACTCGCCGGGCGGCCGCGACGAGCTCGACGAACTCGTCGCGCGACTGTGGTCGTACAAACTGGATCGTTCAAAACCGTTGTGGGAGATGTGGTTTATCGAGGGTCTGAAAGCGGGGCGGGTCGCCCTACTGACCAAGATCCATCACTGTCTGGTCGACGGCGTCTCGGGGGCCGGGATCACCGAGATCCTTTTCGACGTTACTTCCGAACCGCGACCCGCGGCCGAAACCTCCAATCCCCGCGGGTTGGTCGGACTGCCCGGGCGGGAGGCGCGCCTGCTGGGCGCGGCGGCGAACGTCGCGATCATGACCCCCTACCGCCTCATCCGTCTGCTAGCCCAGACTGTGCGCCAGCAGCAGGTGGCACGTGGCATCCCGGCGAAGCCGCCCGGCTATTTCGAGGCACCCCCGACCCGATTCAACGCGCCCATCTCACAGCAGCGCCGCTTCAGTTCGGCCCGGTTGCCGTTAAATCGGGTCAAGGCGGTCAAAGACGCCTACGGGGTCAAGGTCAACGATGTCGTCCTGGCCGTGGTGACGGGGGCACTCCGGTCCTATCTGGACAGGAGCGGGGAACTCCCGGTCCGACCGCTGGTCGCCCAGGTGCCGGTGTCGACGCGGACCGAAACCACGGCGGTAGGAAATGCCATCGCATCCATGACGGTAACCCTGCCCACCGGTATCGCCGACCCGGCCGAGCGGATCCGCAGCGTCTACCGGAACTCGCAGGCGGCTAAACAGATGGCCGAGGCGATGACGGCCCATCAGATCATGGGACTGACCGAGACCACACCACCCGGGTTGTTCCGGCTCGCCGCCCGCGCTTTCACCGCCAGCCGACTCGGTGAGAACGTGCCCCCGATCAACCTGGTGGTGTCCAATGTTCCGGGGCCAGCGGCACCGCTGTACGTAGCGGGGGCGGTGCTGGAACGGTTCACTCCGATCGGCCCGTTGCTGATGGATGTCGGATTGAACGTGACATGTTTCAGCTACCGGGACCGCATGGACTTCGGGTTCGTCACCACCCCGGAGATTGCCGACGATATCGACGAGCTCGCTGACGGGATCGGGCCGGCACTGGGCGAACTGGAGAGGGCGGCCGGGTTGCACCGGTGAGTGGGCGACCGGCCCGGTGGCCGCGACCGCTGAGCTGGACGACCCCTGAACCAACCCCGGACATGGAACGGCCCCCGAGCCTGGTATCCACAGCTGGACGGACCGTGGGCTCGGGGGCCGGGTAGCTGCCTGGAATTCGCCAGCGCACTACAAGCGCGGGAGACTTCCGGCACCTTGTGCTGCTAGCGGGCAGCCACCTCACATGTCCAATAAGTACTCAAAGTCCCGGACCACCTCCTTCCTTGTGTACCGCAGACGGTACCGCGCGCGAAGAGGGTGCGCCATGGGTTCGGGAGCGGAGGGTTTCGCGGTAAGCGAATCAGCGACCGAATGCCCTCAGGGCTCACTGGTGATGGCAGCGTCCACGAGTGCCGCCATCTCTTTCTGCAGTCCGGTTCCCCCGATCGGAAGACCGTCCAGACTGCGCACCCTGGCCGCCAGGGTAATGCTGGACACCAGCCAGACACCCTGGGCCGCAGCCAGGTCGGCGGGCCGCAGGACTTGATAGTCGCAGTCATACCCCCGGGCCCTGGCGGTCTCGAACAGCGCCTGCTGAGTGGTGCCGCGAAGGATCGGGTACCACGGCGGCGGGGTCAGAAAACAAGGCCGCCCGCCGGTGTCCGCCATCGCGACCACCACCGTCGACCGCGGGCCCTCCAGGATGAAGCCTTCGGCGCTGACGAATATGACATCATCGGCGCCCAGACCGGCGGCATGTCGCAACGCGGCCATGTTCACGCCGTAGGACAGGGTCTTCGCTCCTGCCAGCAGCCAGGGCATGGCTTCGCCACCTTCTGCCGGCAGGCCTCGGTCAAGCAGAACGGCCGCCACTCCGTCGCGCCGGGCCGCGGCGACTCGCGGTGCCAGCGGGCTGACCGTCAGGTAGCCGGTCGGATCCGAGCCGCTTTCCCGGCCACGGCTGTACACCAACCGCAGCGCACCCTCATCCGCCGTCTGAGCCGACCACTGCCGAACCGCGGTGTCGACCGCCTCCCGCCAGGCCGTCGCATCGGGCTCGGGCAGATCCATCAACGAGGCCGACCTGGCCAGCCGACGCAGATGCGAATTCACCAGGCACCCGCGCCCGTCGCGAACCAGCAGGGTCTCGAAAACACCGTCACCGCGCACCGCCGCGAGGTCGTCGGCGAACAGCAATGGCTGCTCGGGGTCGCGCGGCCCGCCTTCGATGGTCATAAGCACTGCGGGCCGGCCGGACATGAAGGATGAGCCTACTGGCGGGCTCGTACAGTTGAGGTGTGTCAGCCGTACCAGCTCCCGAGAGTTCGCCCGATGCCGGAGCGGTATGGCACCGCGGTGATCCGCTGGGGGAACAGCGCTCAGCCGGCTGCGACGCGGTGGTAGTCGATCGATCCAACCGCGCAGTGATCACCCTGACCGGCACCGACCGGCGCAGCTGGCTGCATTCGATCTCCACCCAGCACGTTGCCGAACTACCCGACGGCGCCTGCACCGAGAATCTCAGCCTCGACGGTCAGGGCCGGGTCGAGGACCACTGGCAGCAGACCGAACTGGACGGTGTGACCTACCTGGACACTGAACCGTGGCGTGGTGAACCGTTGCTCGCCTACCTGCAGAAGATGGTTTTCTGGTCTGATGTGCAGCCCGCTGCCGCCGATCTCGCCGTGCTGTCGTTGATCGGGCCGGGACTGGCAGACCCGGGAGTCCTCCACACGCTCGGCCTTGACGAACTGCCCCGGACATCGACGGCGATCGCGGTGGCGGGCGGCGGATTCGTCCGCCGGATGCCGACGATCCCGAACCAGATCGAACTGGACCTGCTGATTCCGCGCGAGCACCGTGACCGATGGTGGGAGCAACTCGTCGGCGCCGGGGTACGCCCGGCCGGAATCTGGGCCTATGAAGCCCTCCGCGTCGCTGCGCTTCGACCCCGCCTCGGAGTCGACACCGACGAGCGGACCATCCCGCACGAGGTGGGCTGGATCGACCGGGCGGTACATCTGGACAAGGGGTGCTACCGGGGCCAGGAGACGGTGGCCCGGGTTCACAACCTGGGCCGCCCGCCGCGCATGCTGGTGCTGATGCATCTCGACGGCTCCGGCGAGCGGCCGGCGACCGGGGATCCGGTGCTGGCCGGTGGCCGTCGAGTCGGGCGCCTGGGTACCGTCGTCGATCACGTCGACCTCGGGCCTGTCGCGCTCGCTTTGATCAAACGTGGCGTGGCCGCGGATACCGCGTTGAGTACCGGCGGAGAGCACCCAGTCGCGGCGGGCATCGACGCCGACACGATGCCCGCGCCCGACCAGACGGGAGCGGGCCGACTGGCCGTGGAACGGCTGCGGGGTGGCGGCTGACACTCAGACCGTTTTCGCCGCCGGTGGACGGGCCTGCCCGCGCTTCGCGGCGGGGCACGGTAAAGTGTGGGCAGGACAAATTGACACTAAATCGGAGCCGCCTGTCCGCAGGCCGCTCCGTTACTGCGCGAGGGGGTTCCCCCATGGGCCGCGGCCGGGCTAAGGCGAAGCAAACCAAGGTTGCCCGAGAGCTGAAGTACAGCTCTCCGCAAACCGACTTCGAACGACTCCGCCAGGAGCTGTCCGGGCCGGGTGATGGCGAACCAGGTCAGTCGGGCGGTGGTTTCGACGATGGGCAGGACGACGAGGAAACCTGGCGTCGCTGAACGCTAAAACCGCGGATGCTCGCCCACCAGGCTTGCTCTCGGCCCGTCCCTGTCCTTTGTGACTCCACCCAGGACCCAGCAGTTCAAGTGACGGGCTGTCAGCACCGCCAGGGCTCGGTCGGTGTCCTCCTTGGCGACGATCGCGACCATACCGACGCCCATGTTGAAAGTTCTTTCCATCTCGGTGCGCTCGACGCGACCGCGTTGGGCGATCAGCCCGAACACCGGAGCTGGGGTCCAGCTGCCGCGCTCAACCTCGGCCGTCAGACCGTAGGGGATGACCCGCTCCAGGTTGCCGGCCAGTCCACCGCCAGTGACGTGGCAGAAGGTGCGGACCCGGGTTTCGGCGATCAGCGCAAGGCAGTCCTTGGCGTAGATTCTGGTGGGCTCGAGTAGCTCCTCGCCGAGAGTCCGGCCGAACTCCTCGACGTGGCCGGCCAAACTCATCCGGTCGATCTCCAGCAGCACTTTGCGGGCCAGTGAATAGCCGTTGGAGTGCAGACCCGATGACCCCATCGCGATGAGCACGTCGCCGGGACGAACCCGGTCCGGCCCCAGCACGTCGTCGGCCTCGACGACGCCTACTCCGGTCGCTGAGACGTCGTAGTGATCGAACTCCATCAGACCGGGATGTTCGGCGGTCTCGCCACCCAGCAACGCACATCCGGCGATGACACAGCCCTGGGCGATACCGGAGACGATGGCGCCGACCCGTTCCGGGACGGTGCGGCCGACCGCAATGTAGTCCTGCAGGAACAGCGGTTCCGCCCCGCAGACGACAAGGTCGTCGACGACCATCGCGACCAGGTCCAGGCCGACGGTGTCGTGCTTGTCCATAGCCTGGGCGACCGCCAACTTGGTGCCGACACCGTCGGTGGATGAGGCCAGTACCGGTTCCCGGTATCCACCGCGCAGCGCGAACAGACCCGCGAACCCACCGAGCCCGCCGAGCACCTCAGGACGGCTTGCCCGCTCGGCCAACGGTTTGAACAGCTCGACGGCCCGGTCACCGGCCCCGATGTCGACCCCTGCGGATGCGTAGGAGACGCGGAACCCCTCTCCGCGCTCGTTGCTCGTCGACTCCCTGGACATCAGCGGTAAGGCTACCCGTACCGGATCAATCGACGTATCGGGTCAGCCACTCGTTGAGCGGCACCCCGGCCCGCAGCACGCTCACCACCCGTTCTTTGGCCACCGCGGTCCCCAGCCAGGCCCCCACCGGCCAGGTCTTCATCATCGCGATGCCTTTGTACCGCAACAGTTCGATGCGTGGGTGGTCCTTCGGGACACCGCGCGGTGCAGTCTTGAGCACCTCATGGGCCATGGTCTGATATCCGGCGTCGTGCAGGTCGCCGACAATTCCGACCAACTGGTTTCCGGACTTCTCCCGATCCACGGCGGTGCGGTAGCGCTGCAGTGTGGCGGCGTCAGGCATGTACAGGCCGCCGCCCACCGACAGGCCGTCGGCGGAGAAGGACACATAGCCCCGGCCCAGAGTCGCTGCGCAGGTGGTCTTATAGGGCGTTTTGTCCGCACTGAACCGCACATCTCGGTAGGGCCGGAACAATTTCCCGGGACCGAACTCGTCGGCGAGTTCGGCCAACAACTGTTCCATCGGGCCGCGCACCGACTGCCGATAGACCTCGTCATGCGCCTGCCAGTAAGTTTTCGAGTTGTCTGCCTGAAGTCCCTCGTAAAACTCGACGGCCTCGACCGGCCAACCGGCGAACCTCAGCAATGCCATATCCTCGTCACCGCCTGTCCGGACCCGGATGCCGCACCGCGGAAATCTGGTGACCGGGTCTGCGTGTTCAACAGTAGACGCCCGGACGCAGGCGTTATTCCCGCAAGATTCGATATCGTCGTTGTTTTCCTGACGCCGCAGTGACGGAACAACCACATCGCCTGCGCCGCCGCACACCGGGAGGGTTGAATGGGCGGAAGCGAACGGGCGGTGTCGAACAGAGAGGGCGCGGGTGTCTGCTGAACAGCTTCGATGTCTGGTGACCGGTGCCACCGGTTATATCGGCGGGCGACTGGTTCCTCGCCTCCTCGACAGCGGGTTCGAGGTGCGGGCACTGGCCCGGAATCCCGACAAACTGGCTGCCGTCCCATGGCGCACCCGCATCGACGTCGCGCGCGGAGACCTCGGCGACGTGGCATCGCTGGAGGCGGCCTTCGCCGGCATAGACGTCGTCTACTACCTCGTCCACTCGATGGGTTTCGAAAAGGATTTCGCCGCCGAGGAGCGGCGGGCGGCGCAGAACGTGGTCACCGCGGCCCGCCTGACCGGCGTGCGCCGCATCGTGTACCTCAGTGGCCTGCACCCCGAAGGTGCCGATCTGTCCACGCACCTGGGATCCCGCACCACCGTCGGCGAGATTCTGATCGCGTCCGGGATCGAGACCATCGTTCTGCAGGCCGGAGTGGTGGTGGGATCCGGGTCGGCCTCCTTTGAGATGGTCAGACATCTAACCGACCGACTGCCGGTGATGACCACCCCGAAGTGGGTGCACAACAAGATCCAGCCCATCGCGATCCGAGACGTCCTGCACTATCTGGTGGCGGCGGCCACCTGCCCGATTCCGGCGTCGCGAACCTGGGATATCGGCGGCCCCGATGTCCTGGAATACGGCGACATGATGCAGATCTACGCGGAGGTGGCCGGACTGCGGCCGCGCCGGATCCTGGTATTGCCGGTGCTCACCCCGCGAATCGCCGCGCTGTGGGTCGGCCTGGTAACCCCGATTCCCTCCGGCCTGGCGCGCCCACTGGTCGAATCCCTGCACTGCGACGCCGTGATGAGTAACCACGATATCGACACCATCATCGCGCCTCCCGAAGGTGGCCTGACGCCCTATAAGCGGTCGGTGTCGCTGGCGCTGGCTCGCATCGCCCGCGGTGACGTGGAAACCACCTGGAACACCGGGACCGCCGCACAGCTGCCCAGCGACCCGGATTGGTCCGGCGAGGTGGTCTACACCGATGCCCGTTCCCGGTACGTCCCAGCCGGCACCGAACAGCTGTGGAAGGCCGTCGAGACCAGCGTCCCGAAACACTGGCGGGTGGAAGAGCGCGAGGTCGGTAAGGTTCTCAAACTGCGCGCCGACCGCCGTGGCACCGGGGAACGGTGGCTGGAGATGCGAATCACCCCAGAGGGCAATGGAAGTCGGTACGAGCAGCGGGCCATTTTCTATCCCCGTGGCCTGCTCGGCCGGGTGTACTGGTACGCCGGGCGCCCAGTGCAGGCAGTCGCCCTGGACCGCCGGGTCCGACGGGTGACAGCGGCGGTCAGGGGCGGCTGAGCGCGGTCACATTGTCGTTATCGGCCTGAACCGCGGCCAGCATGTTCTCCACGACGTTCTTGCCCAGAGCGTTGGCCGATGGCAGCTCTATCGGGTACTTACCATCGAAACACGCACAGCACAGCCGGCTGGCCGGTTGCTCGGTCGCCGCGATCATGCTCTGTTGGGAGATGTAGGTCAGGGAGTCCGCTCCGATCGCTTGCCGGACCGACTCCAGCATCTCGCCCTCATCGGCCTGGGTCCCCGGTGCGTTTGCGATCAACTCGGCCGGGGTGGCGAAGTCGATCCCGTAGAAACACGGCCACTTCACCGGCGGCGAGGCGATGCGGACGTGCACCTCGACCGCCCCGGCCTCACGCAGCATCCGGATCAGGGCACGCTGGGTGTTGCCCCGCACGATCGAGTCGTCCACGACGATCAGGCGCTTACCCCGGATGACTTCTTTGAGGGGGTTGAGCTTCAGACGAATACCCAACTGACGGATGGTCTGCGACGGCTGGATGAAGGTGCGTCCGACGTAGGCGTTCTTCATCAGGCCCTGGCCGAAGGGAATCCCGGACTCCTGCGCGTAGCCCACCGCCGCCGGAGTGCCCGACTCCGGAACACCGATCACCAGGTCGGCGTCGACCGGCTTCTCCCGGGCGAGTCGCCGGCCGATATCGACCCGGCTGGCGTGCACGGACCGGCCTCCGATCACGCTGTCGGGCCGGGCGAGATAGACGTACTCGAAGACGCAGCCCTTCGGGGTGGGCGGAGCGAACCTGCTGGATCGCACACCGTCGGCGTCGATGGCCAGCAGTTCACCGGGTTCGATATCGCGCACGAAGGACGCGCCGACAATGTCCAGTGCGGCGGTCTCGGAGGCCACGACCCAACCGCGGTCCAGTCGGCCCAGGCACAATGGCCGCACACCGTGCGGGTCGCGCGCGGCGTAGAGGGTGGTCTCGTCCATGAACACCAGGCAGAACGCTCCGCGCACGTCCGGCAGCAGTTCCAGTGCCGACTGCTCGATGCTGGTGTCGGCCGCACCGCCGGCGAGCAGTGCCCCGAGGATGTCGGAGTCGGTGGTCGCCGCTCCCCGCGCGTTGTGATTGATCAACCCGGCGGCGCGGGCGCGGTTGGACAGCTCGGTGGTGTTGACCAGATTGCCGTTGTGTCCCAACGCAACTCCGGTTCCGGCCGCGGTGTTGCGGAATACCGGTTGGGCATTCTCCCAGGTAGTGGAGCCGGTGGTGGAGTAGCGGCAGTGGCCGATGGCGACGTGACCGGGCATGGCGCCCAGCGTCTGCTCATCGAAAACCTGGCTGACCAAGCCCAGGTCTTTGAACACCAGCACCTGCGAGCCATCCGCGACGGCAATGCCAGCCGCCTCCTGGCCGCGGTGCTGTAACGCGTAGAGACCGTAGTAGGTGAGCTTCGCCACTTCCTCGCCCGGAGCCCAGACGCCGAAGACGCCACATTCTTCCCGAGGGGGATTCTCTGGTTGGTCAGTCACGATATGGGCATCTCCATTGTCGGCGACGGCATCAGTCTACGGCCCGCGGCCGGCAAACCGGGAATCGACCGGCGGAATTCACCGATTGTCCTCCCCGCCCATTCTGACCAGCGGAAACCAGGGAGCAATGGCCTCAGATCGAGCTCCGGACAGCTGCAGCGCGCCGTCATCGACAGCATCGCGGAACTCGGCGAGACCGGTCGCCAGCAGCAGCCAGGTCCGCGGGTCGGTCTCCACCACGCAGGCCGGGGTGCCCCGAGTGTGACGCGGGCCCGAAATACATTGCACCGCAACGAAGGGAGGCACCCGGACCTCGACGCTCGCACCAGGCGCCACAGCAGCCAGTTCCCGGGCGGTCAGCCGCACGGCCGCAGCGATCTCCGTTCTGCCCGGTTCGGGGGCGTTGCCATCGCGCAGCCAAGCGGCGACGGCCAGTACGGCCTCGCGGGCGGCCTGCGGATCGGATCGACGGCGTGCGGACATTCTTTTATCCCGGTTCTACTGCGCGGACGGCGGCTGCGGAGACGGCGGTGGCGGCTGCCCGCAGAGCCAATGCGGCCACCGCACCGGCCTCATTGATCGCCAGGTGGGCCAGCATCGGTGCCAGCAGGCTGCCGGAACGCTCCGCGAGCAGGCCGAACACCCACCCGGCGAGTCCGGTGACCGCCACGGTGCCCAATACGGGCGCGCCGGTATCCCGCGCGTCGGGGATGTGACTGAGCCCGAACGTGATCGCCTGCACGGCCCGCCCGCCGACCGGGCCGAACCCGGCGGCTGCAGTCGTCGCCAACGCGCCGCGGAAGGCGGTCTCCTCCGACCACACCGTGCCGAGCGGGATTTCCACCGCGAGCCAGTGCCAGGGCCGAGCCGGTAATGCGGATACGGCCATCGCCGCGCGCACCCGCGGCACAGTGCTGCCGACGCCCACCCCCACGGCTACCAGCCCCGCCGTCGCGAGACCCAGCCGCAGTCCGGCACGTGCATGCGGCCGGCCCAAGCCCAGCGGCGCCCGGGACACCACCGCCAGTGCGGTACCGAGGGCGGCCTGGGCCACCGGATGACGGCGCCAGGGATGTTGCAGACCCGCGGTGAAACTCCACCCCACCAGCGCGGTAGCCAGACCCACCGCCCTGATCCGGGCCCGATCCTGCCCCGTGGTCCTGGCCGTCGCTGCGGTGGTCACGCGAACTCCGGTCCACCGGCCGCGATGACCTTTTCCAGCGATTGCCGGATGCGGTCGGTGTCGAGCTCAGTCCAGCCCTCGGGTGCGGCCACGGCCACCCATCCGTCGAGTTGATCGTCGCCGTAATCGTGCCCGTGCCCGGCCGGGATTCCGCCCGCGTTGGTGACATTGCCCGCCATATCGGCGCTCACCTGCCAGAACGTGATGATCGGGTACCACCGCATTGACGGACTGCGATCGAATCCCGGCGGTTCACGTAGCCAGTCGGGTTTCCTGAACAACAAATCGGGTGACCACCACACCACCGGGTCGGACGCGTGTTGCAGAAACATCACCCGGGTTCGACCCCACGGCGGCACGGCGGCAACCGAGGCGATCTCGGTGGCGCTGGACGCCTGCGCGAAACGGACGACGCGCCCGTTGTCATAACGCGGCTGCACCTCGGGGGTGCCCGGATCGCGGCGGTCGGTCACGGCCCGCCACAGCCCGCTGGCATTGGGCGGGCCGACCCACAACACCGAGGTCACGTTCTTCGCAGCCACGTCCGGCAGGTAGCCGAAGGCCGCCTGACCGGCCATCGAGCCCAAGCTTTCGCCGTAGAGAGCCAGTTGCGGGCGGGTGAACTCGGGCCACCGCATCCACCGCTGGTGAATCCCGTCGACCATGGCCCGGCCGGCCTCGACGGACTTCTGCCGGTCGACGAGGAACGAAATCCAACTGGGTAGGTACGAGTACTGCATGGCCACCAGGGCGGTGTCCCCGTTGTACATCGCCTCGATCGCGCGGGCCGCTACCGGATCCACCCATCCCGTCCCGGTCGTCGGGATGATGACCAGCAGCTTGCGCTCATAGGCGCGGGTGCGTTGCAGTTCCGAGAGCAGCAGCGCTACCCGACTCTCAATGCTGTCCGCAGACTGCAGGCCCGCGTAGATCCGAACCGGTTCCGCGGCGGGACTACCGTTCAGTTCAGTGAGTTCAGCAGCGGTCGGGCCAGTGCTGACGAAATTGCGGCCCTGGTATCCCAGGGAGTCCCAATTCACGAACGACTCCGGACTACCGGACCTTTCGGCCTGGCGCGGTTGCTGCACCCCGGGCCGGGTGGCGAGATTCTGCGGCTGGAAGACCGCACTGGCACCGGCGATGAAACCCCGAACCAGAACACCGTTGACCAGGGTGACGGCCAGAATGACCACGATCGCGGTGCCGATGAACATCGCGACTTCGTCGTTGATGGCCCACCGCCGAATCATCAGCCGGGCCAGCAGCCTGATCGCGTCCCTGAGCAACCGCGCCGCGGCGATCAGCAGTCCACCCGTCACCAGGGCGACGGCGACCGTACGCAGATATTCCGATGTCGGCGGGCCTTCGCCGCCCATCAGCGTGGCGACTTCACGCTGCCAGGCCGCTGCCGGGCCCACCATCAGCACGCTCGCGCCGATCGAGACGGACACCACGGCCGCCCCCAGAGCGCGGCGGATCCGCGGGCGCAGCGGCCACCAGCGACGGCCGCGCAGCAGAGTCACCCGGACCGCCGCGCCGATCAGCGCCCCGATCCCGTAGCCGATCGCGGCGGTGATACCGCCGATGATTCCACCGGTAAGCCAGTCCCGCGGCAACAACGATGGGGTCAGCGACAAACAGAAGAACAATGCGGCGAACGCGACTCCGGTGAAGTCAAGGCGCACCAGACTCCACGCCCAGGCGATCGCCGACTCGCGTCTCATCCGAACAGCCTGGGCAGCACCCCTTCTGAGGTGCGGCGCAGTTCCTCCAGCGTGACGGTGAAAAGGCCCTGAACCTCAACCGAGTCCGACCCGTCATCGGAGACACCGATGCGGGTGGCCGGAAGCTGTCGGGCGGCGCACATGGCCACGAACCGGCTCTCCTCGGTCCGCGGGACCGCCACCAGAACCCGGCCGGCGGACTCGGAGAACAGCAGCACGAACGCCTCTCCCACAGCCGAGAACTCAGCCGGAAGAACCAACCGGCAGCCCGTCTCGCCCGCCAACGCCGCCTCGATGACGGCCTGGATCAGGCCGCCCTCGCTGAGGTCGTGCGCGGCCGAGACCAGCCCGTCCCGGGACGCGGCGGTGAGCACCTCTGCGAGCAGCTTCTCCCGGGCCAGATCGACGATGGGTGGCAGGCCGCCGAGGTGGTCGCCGGTGACCTGGGCCCAGGTCGATCCGTCGAACTCATCGCGGGTGTCGCCGAGTAGGTAGAGCGTCTCCCCCGGCTCATTGCCCAGTCCGGTGGGAAGCCGCCGGCGAACATCGTCGATCACTCCGAGCACGCCGACCACCGGGGTGGGCAGGATGGGGGTGGCGCCGGTCTGGTTGTAGAAGCTGACGTTTCCGCCGGTGACCGGAATCCCCAGCGCCACACAACCATCGGCCAGACCGCGCACCGCCTGGGCGAACTGCCACATGACACCGGCATCCTCGGGGGAACCGAAGTTCAGACAGTTGGTGACCGCCACCGGGGTGGCGCCGGTGACCGCGACATTGCGGTACGCCTCAGCCAGTGCGAGCTGGGCACCGGAATAGGGATCAAGCTGGGTATAGCGGCCCGAGGCGTCGGTGGACACCGCGACGCCGCGCTGCGTCTGCTCGTCGATACGCAGCACACCACCGTCGGCGTGCTCGGCGAGCACGGTGTTTCCGCGCACGTAGCGGTCGTACTGTTCGGTGATGAAAGCCCGGCTGCACAGGTGCGGACTGCCCAGTAACGCGAGCACCGTCGCGCGTAACTCGTCTGTGCTGACCGGTCGCGGCAGTCGCGCGGAGGTGTCGGCGTTCAGCGCGTCCTGAGTGTCCGGGCGTTCCACCGGGCGCTGATAGACCGGGCCCTCGTGGGCGACGGTGCGCGGCGGAACATCGACCACGGTCTCGCCGTGCCAGGTGATCGTCAGGCGGTCACCCTCGGCCACCTCGCCGATGACGGTGGCCAGCACATCCCATTTGCGGCACACCGCCATGAAGTTCTCGACGTTCTCCGGCGACACCACCGCGCACATCCGCTCCTGGGACTCGCTGGAGAGCACCTCCGCCGGAGTCATATCCGCTGCGCGCAGCGGCACCCTGTCCAGTTCGATCGCCATTCCACCGTCGCCGGCTGATGCCAATTCCGATGTGGCACAGGACAATCCCGCCCCTCCAAGATCCTGGATGCCGATCACCAGGCCGGCGGCGTACAGATCCAGGCAGCATTCGATGAGGACCTTCTCGGTGAACGGGTCGCCGACCTGAACGCTGGGCAGTTTCTTCCGGCCGGCACCTCCCTCGTCGCCGGCGAAGGTGTCCGACGCCAGGACCGACACCCCACCGATACCGTCCAGACCGGTACGAGCACCGAACAGGATGATCTTGTTGCCCACTCCGGAGGCGAACGCCAGATGCAGATCCTCTTTTCGGAGCACTCCGACGCACATCGCGTTGACCAACGGGTTGCCGGAGTAGGACGGGTCGAACACCGTCTCACCGCCGATATTGGGCAGTCCGAGGGAGTTGCCGTACCCGCCGATGCCGCGCACCACCCCGTCGAGCACGCGGCGGGTGTCCGCAGCATCGGCGGCGCCGAAGCGCAGTTGGTCCATGACCGCGACCGGCCGGGCGCCCATCGCCATGATGTCGCGCACGATTCCTCCGACGCCGGTTGCCGCGCCCTGATAGGGCTCCACATACGACGGATGGTTATGCGATTCGACCTTGAAGGTGACCGCCCAACCGTCACCGATGTCGACCACCCCCGCGTTCTCCCCGATGCCGGCCAGCATGTGACGGCGCATCTGCTCGGTCGTGGTCTCGCCGAAATAACGCAGATGCACCTTGGAGGACTTGTAGGAGCAGTGCTCGCTCCACATCACCGAGTACATGGCCAATTCGGCGTCGGTGGGCCGGCGTTCCAGAATCTCGCGGATGCGCTGGTACTCGTCGTCCTTGAGGCCTAGTTCCCGGTAGGGCTGCGGCTGATCGGGGGTGGCTGCCGCGTGCGCGACGGTGTCGACGAGGGTCACGGGCGTCGAGTCTAGTGAGCGGCAGTCGGCGACAGGAACGCCCGCAACGCAGCGGCGTAGACGGGGACGTCGGCCGCTCCCATCAGTTCACGAGCCGAATGCATCGCCAACTGGGGTGCGCCGACGTCGACAGTCGGGATTCCGGTGCGAGCGGCGGTCATCGGTCCGATGGTCGATCCGCACGGCAGGTCGGCACGGTGCTCATAGCGCTGCATTGGCACCCCGGCCTGACGGCAGGCCAGTTCGAACGCCGCCGCGGTTCGGTCGTCGGTGGCATACCGGAGGTTGGGCTGAACCTTGAGCACCGGCCCCCCGTTGACCGCGATCGGATGGCCGGGTTCGTGACGCTCCGGATAGTTCGGGTGGGTGGCGTGCGCCATATCGGCCGAGGCCACCATCGAGGCGGTGGCCAGGCGCAGGAAGTCCTGCCGGTCTCCCCCGGCGGTCAGCACGATGCGCTCCAACGTGCTGCGCAGCAGATCCGACTGCGCGCCGTGATCGGAGACCGAGCCCACCTCCTCGTGGTCGAACAGCGCCAGCACCGGCAGATACTCCGACGGCTCGGCGGCCAACAGCGCCTCAAGCCCCGCATAGCAACTGGCCTGATTATCCAGCCGAGGCGCGCTGATGAGGGCGCTGATGGGGTCGCTGTCGGCTCCGATGACCCGGGACGGCGTCAGGTCATGGGTCATCAGCTCTGCGGACAGCAGGTCGGCGGGAGCAACCCCGGCCCAACCGGCGACCCGGGCATACAACGATCTCGGCCGCTCGCCGGCACCCCAGACCGCGTTGAGGTGACGCTGCGGGTCGAGTTTCACCCCAGCCCGGTCCTCAGCGAGGTGGATGGCCAGTTGCGGCACCCGTAGCAGCGGCTCGTCGATACGGATCAGACGCTGCCCGACCCCGCCGGCGGCGTCCGGGTCGCGGAACGCGAGCCGGCCGCTCAACCCGAGATCGCGGTCTAGCCAGGAGTTCAGCCACGCCCCGCCGTAGGGCTGCAGCGCCACCAGCTGCCAGCCGGCGATGACGCGATCGGGATGTTGTTTGACCCGCAGGTTCGGGCTGTCGGTGTGGCCGCCGACGATTCGGAACGGACGGGCCGGACCGGGGTCGCCGTGCCAGGCGATCAGCGACCCGGACCGCACCGTGAAGAACCGGCCCCCGCTGCCCTCCGGCCAGCGGTCGGTCTCAGCGAGCTCGCGGTAGCCCGCCGAGCGCAGCCGTTCGGCCGCGGTGGCGCAGACGTGGAACGGCGAGGGGGACGCGTCGATGAACCCGCACATACCTTGCGCACTCGCCGCGGTGGACCCGGTGGACCCGGTAGACCCGGTGGACATGGTCATCATCATTGTCGATAGCGACTCCGTTACTGTGGAAGCCGTGCCGATTCCGCTGCCCCAGCCGGTCCTGGCGCCGCTCACTCCCGCTGCCATCTTCCTCGTCGGCACCATCACCGACGGCGGTGAGGAGCGGGTGCATGAGGCCCTGTCCGGCCTGTCCGCCCTGGTCCGCGCGGTCGGATTCCGTGACCCGGATAAACACCTCTCGATGGTCACCTCGATCGGCTCCGATGCGTGGGACAGGTTGTTCTCCGGTCCGCGGCCAGCCGAACTGCATAAGTTCATCCCGCTGACCGGAGCCCGCCACCACGCCCCGGCCACCGCCGGCGATCTGCTGTTCCACATCCGCGCCGAGGTGCTCGACGTCTGCTTCGAACTCGCCGGCCAGGTGGTCAAGGCGATGGACGGCGCCGTCACCATCGTCGACGAGGTCCACGGCTTCCGATTCTTCGACAACCGGGACCTGCTCGGCTTCGTCGACGGCACCGAGAATCCCGGCGGTCGAACGGCGGTGCAGGCCACCGAAATCGGGGAAGAGGACCCCGCTTTCGCCGGCGGCTGCTACGTCCACGTGCAGAAATACCTCCACGACATGGCTGCGTGGGAGAAGCTGGCCGTCGCCGAACAGGAACGGGTGGTCGGACGCACCAAGCTGGAGGACATCGAGCTCGACGACGCCATCAAACCCGCCAACTCTCATGTGGCACTGAACGTCATCGAAGACGAGCACGGCAACGAGTTGAAGATCGTGCGCGCCAACATGCCGTTCGGCGAGGTCGGTAAAGGCGAGTACGGCACCTACTACATCGGTTATTCACGGAGTCCGGCAGTCACCGAAAGAATGCTGAACAACATGTTCATCGGCGACCCACCTGGTAACACCGATCGAATCCTCGATTTCTCCGAGGCGGTCACCGGAACCGCGTTCTTCACCCCCACCGTCGATTTCCTCGGCAACCCCCCGCCGTTTCCCGGCGCCCGACCATCGGCCGCCCCCGGCGGCTCGCCGTCGATCCGAAGCCCAGCAACCGGAAGCCTGGCGATCGGAAGCCTGAAAGGATTACCGCAGTGAACAATCTCTACCGCGAACTCGCCCCCGTCACCGAAGCGGCCTGGCGGGAGATCGAACTGGAAGCCAGCCGGACCTTCAAGCGACATGTCGCGGGCCGTCGAGTGGTGGACGTGACCGGGCCGCACGGCTCGGCGACGGCGGCGGTGACCACCGGCCGTCTGCTGGAGGTGGACTCACCCGGCTCCGGCGTGGTTGCCCACCTGCGTGATGCCCAGCCGCTGGTGCGGCTGCGCGTCCCATTCACCCTGTCGCGCACCGCCATCGATGATGTCGAGCGCGGTTCCTCGGACTCCGACTGGGATCCGGTTAAGGATGCCGCCAAGAAACTGGCGTTCGCCGAGGACCGCGCGATCTTCGAGGGCTACACCAACGCGGCGATCCACGGCATCCGGGGTGTCAGTTCCAACCCCGCGCTGACGTTGCCGGCGGACCCCAGAGAGTTCCCCGACGTCGTCACTCAAGCCCTCTCCCAACTGCGGCTGGCGGGGGTCGACGGTCCGTACTGCGTGCTGCTGTCGGCGGACGCGTACACCAAGGTGAGCGAAACCACCGAGCACGGCTATCCCATTCGCGAGCACCTCAATCGTCTGGTGGACGGGGAGATCATTTGGGCACCGGCCATCGACGGCGCCTTCGTGCTGAGCACCCGGGGCGGGGATTTCGACCTGCAGCTCGGCACCGATGTCTCGATCGGCTATCTGAGCCATGACGCGGACACCGTTCAGCTCTATCTGGACGAGACCCTGACGTTCCTCTGCTATACCGCCGAGGCGTCG
>CAZGPT010000003.1:17552-32732 GCA_964527015.1 uncultured Mycobacterium sp.
AGGACAGCCAAGACCAGCTAGGACCCGGCGGACAGAACCGCGTCGAGCGCCGAGTAGAAGATACCCAAACCATCGTCGGACGGCCCGGTCAAGGCCTCGGTGGCATGCTCGGGGTGCGGCATCAGCCCGACAATGCGGCCGTCAGCCGAGGAGACACCGGCGATATCGCGCATCGATCCATTCGGGTTCTCCACATACCGGAACACCACCCGGCCCTCGCCGTCGAGTTCATCCAGAACGGATTCGCCTGCCACGTATCGGCCTTCGCCCGACTTCAGCGGCACCAGTAACTGCGCGCCCCACTCGAAGCGTGTGGTCCAGACAGTTGTGGTGGAGTCCACCTTCAGCCAGACATCCCGGCAAACGAAGTGCAGTCCCACGTTGCGGGTGAGCGCACCCGGCAGCAGTCCCGCTTCGCACAGAATCTGGAAACCGTTGCAGATACCCAGCACCGGCATGCCGCGCGCGGCCGCGGCGACAACCTCCCCCATCGCCGGAGCGAATTTTGCGATCGCCCCGCAGCGCAGGTAGTCGCCGTAGGAGAAGCCACCCGGAACCACGACCGCGTCCACACCTTTGAGATCGGCGTCGGCATGCCACAGGCTCACCGCCTCGGCACCGGAGAACCGCACGGCGCGGGCGGCGTCGACATCGTCGAGAGTGCCCGGAAAGGTGATGACGCCGACCCGGGCGGTCACGTCCGCTCCCGGGTGACCGACCAGTCCTCGATCACGGTGTTGGCCAGCAGCGACTCGGCGATCTCGGAAAGTTCGTCGTCGGTCACAGTGTCGTCCACCTCGAGCTCGAATCGTTTGCCCTGGCGGACCTCCGAGACACCGGTATGGCCGAGCCTCCCCAGAGCGCCGACGATTGCCTGACCCTGCGGATCGAGAATCTCGGTCTTGGGCATCACTGTGACAACTACCCGGGCCACTAAGGCTCCTCTGACATCGGCGGACGGTGCAGGCTGATCCTACCGGCGGCTTACGGGCAAGAACCGATGTAGGCGGTGCACAGCGGCGCGGCGAGCGCGTCCAGAACGGTGGTGTCGGTGATCGTCGGCCACGGGTCCCGCGGCGGCGCGTCCGACCACAGCGCCAACTCGGTGACGGTGCTGTTGACCGGATCGGCGAGGAGATACTGGTGCAGAAGCACCGGTCCGCTGATCACCGCCGCGATTCGGTCGGGCTGATCGACGATCAATGACGGGGACGCATCAGCGTTGGCCGCCTGGCAGGACCGCAATGCGGCAACCGCAGCGTCGAGGGCCGCCTGAGCGAGTTGCCCACCGCGCCAGGTCTCACCACGCCAGTGCACCACCTGTGCCTGCAATTGCCACTGCCCGGCCGGACTCGCCACCACCGACCGCTCGGCGATGGCGTAGTCGCGCGGGTCCCCGGGCATTTTCGGGACACCGCAGATTTCCTCGAAACGAAACCGCGGCGAATCGGCGGTGACCGCGAGGCCGGCGAGCTGCGGCCAGTCATAAAGGGAATCCAGCGGGATGGCGGACGGCGAGACCCACGCGGTTGTGGGAATCCGGTTGCAGGCCGGAGGGCAGGTGCTGGCAGGCTCGGCGGTGGCCGGGGGCGCGAGCGCCAGACAGCCGGCTGCCAGCGCCACTGTGAGGGCCATCCGCATCCCGCTGCCTCCTGTTGGAGCACAATCGTAAGCATGGACCTGACGCATTTCGGTCATTCGTGTCTGCTGGCCGACTTCGGTGTCGCGCGAGTGCTGTTCGACCCAGGCACCTTCTCGCACGGATTCGAGGGCATCACCGGGCTCACCGCAATCCTCATCACCCATCAACACCCCGATCACGCGGATCCGCAACGAATACCCGCTTTGGTCGAGGCGAACCCCCAGGCGGCGCTGTACGCCGACCCGCAGACCGCGGCCATGCTCGGGGACGGATGGACAGCCGTCCACGTCGGCGACGAACTGAACGTCGACGGCCTCAACGTCCGCGGCGTCGGTGGACGTCATGCCGTCATCCACCCGGAGATCCCGGTGGTCGACAACATCTCCTATCTGGTCGGAGACGGCGGGCACGCGGCGCGGCTGATGCACCCCGGCGACGCGTTGTTCGTACCGGATGAACCGGTGGAGGTACTGGCCACACCGGCCGCGGCGCCCTGGATGAAGATCTCCGAGGCCGTCGACTATCTGCGTGCGGTGTCACCCCGGTACGCCGTGCCGATCCATCAGGGCATCATCGCCCCGGAGGCACGGGGCATCTTTTACGGCCGGCTCGCCGAGATGTGCGATACCGACTTTCGGGTGCTCACCGAGGAGAACTCGGTACGGTTCTGACCGGCGAAAGGACCCACACGTGAGCACAGCGGATCTGGACAGACTTTTCGGGCTGGGCGGCAAAACCGCCCTGGTCACCGGCGGCACCCGCGGTATCGGTCTGATGATCGCCCGCGGTTTGCTTCAGGCAGGGGCGGACGTGGTGATCAGCTCCCGAAAGCCAGACGCATGCGACCAGGCGGTGGAGGCGTTGTCGGCCTTCGGCCCGGTGCGGGGGGTGCCCGCCGACCTGTCGCACCAGTCGGAATGCGACCGCTTGGCCGCCGCAGCACTGGGCGAATCGGACTCCCTGGATATTCTGGTGAACAACGCCGGGGCCACCTGGGGGGAATCGTTGGAGGCCTTTCCGGCGGCGGCGTGGGATCGGGTGCTCGATCTGAACCTCAAATCGCCGTTCTGGATGACCCAGGCCCTGCTGCCGGCCCTGCGCAGGGCGGGCAGCCAGGACGACCCGGCCCGCATCATCAACGTCGGCAGTATCGACGGCATCCAGGTCAGCCCGATGCCCACCTATTCGTACTCGGCCAGCAAGGCTGCCATCCACCAGTTGACCCGAGTTCTGGCTAAAGAGCTTGGGCCACAACATATCACGGTCAACGCGATTGCACCGGGACCGTTCCCCTCGAAGATGATGGCGGCGACACTGGAGATATTCGGCGAGGCGATCGCCGAAGCGGCCCCGCTGCGGCGTATCGGCCGCGAAGACGATATGGCCGGTATTGCGGTATTCCTGTCGAGCCGGGCCGGTTCCTATCTGAACGGGGCGATCATCCCCGTCGATGGCGGCATCGCCACGACAGCGGGCGGAACGGGCCGCTAGCGCTCACCCCCGTGGGTTCGGCCCGTGGATTCAGCGGTCCGCTTTCGACTCTGGCCGTATCCAACCCTCAGGCCGCAACCCCTGCGGCCGCGCCCGGATCCCAGCGGTACACCGCCGGCGCACATCCGTGACCGAGTGCCGCATCGACCGCGTCGAGAACCGCATGCCGGGTCCACTCGTTACCGAGTTGACCGGCCGTGACGGCCAGTCGGACGGTTGCGCCACGTCGCGCTGTGCGGTCGGCGAGCAGCACCACTACGCGGCACCACCACGGCTCCTTGGGAAACCCGCCGCCGATGCCGATCATCCGCCCACCGCTGGACATCCCACTCAGCAGATCCGTCGACTCGTGGCGTCCGATCAGAAGACGAAACCCATTGCGTGGCAATGCTTTGGCCGTTCCCGGAGATATGATCCAGCCCGGGGCTGCGAAGAGGCGGGTTCGGAGTTCGATCCGTTCCAAGGCCCGGTCCGCTGCGATCAACCGCAAATTTGCCTCATGTGTCTCCAACGCCGCGAACTCAGACCGGCGTCTCTTGGTGGCCGCCGCATCGAAGCCGTGAAGGACTACCGCATCTCCCAGGGACCGCCAGTGCCGAAGCCGTTCCAGGGTCGCCGGATCGGATTCGAGCCGGTAGCCGTTCTTGCGACGCGGCGCCACGAGCAGTGACAGCGGGATACCCCGGCCCTCGAGCCGCTTGCGGAAATCGTCGAGCACGCGCACTGTCCGGTTGCTGATCCCGGATACCGAAACGATCAACTCACCTGGCATGCACCGAGCTTTACCGGACCGAATGTCCAGCCGGTGTCGGCCAGATGGAACAGAGGTGGCTCTTTGCTTATGACTCGTTAACTGTCAGTCGCCGGGACAGCGGGTCCGTACCTGTCCTGATCGGCGGTGACCAGTAGCCAGGCATACTGGAATGCCGCCTCACGCCAGCGTTCGTAGCGCCCGCTGATACCACCGTGGCCGGCGGCCATCTGAGTCCGCAACAGCACCGGATTCGAGTCGGTCTTGGTGTGACGCAGTGCGGCAACCCATTTCGCGGGCTCAACATAGAACACCCGGGTATCGTTCAGCGACGTCATTGCCAGGATGGCCGGATACTGCTTGGCCTCGACGTTCTCGTACGGAGAGTAGGACTTCATATAGAAGTAGACCCCGGCGTCCTCCAACGGGTTACCCCACTCGTCCCATTCCGTAACCGTCAGAGGCAACGACGGGTTCAGGATCGTGGTCAGCGGATCGACGAACGGCACCTGGGCGAGAATCCCGGCGAACAGGTCCGGGGCCATGTTCGCCACCGCACCCATCAGCAGCCCGCCCGCGCTACCGCCGAGTGCGACCAGATTGGATGGCCGGGTCAGTCCGGTGTCGACCAGATGCCGGCCGGCCGCGATGAAATCGGTGAAGGTGTTTTTCTTCTCCAGCAGTTTGCCCCGCTGATACCAGAGCCGGCCCATTTCGCCGCCGCCCCGGGTGTGGGCGATCGCGAAGACCATCCCGCGGTCGAGCAGCGACAGCCGGGCGATGGAGAACCGGGGATCCTCGCTGGACTCGTAGGCGCCGTAGCCGTAAAGCACCGTGGGCGCCGGGAATTCGATACCGGACCGGTAGATCAGCGAGATCGGGATGCGGGTGCCGTCATCGGCCAGCGCCCAGTCCCGCCGTTCGACGTAGTCTTCACGCCGATAGCCGCCAAGAATCGGCTGTTCGCGAAGCAGGACGCGCTGTCCGGTGTCGAGATCGATATCGAAGATGCGCATCGGGGTCAGGAATGATGTGGCTCCGAGCCTCAGTCGCGGCGAGTTCCAGTTGGGGTTACCGCCGACGCCGGACGCCATCAGTTCGGAGTCGAAGGCGATCTCCACCGGCTCGCCATAGCCCCGACCCGCGACGAGGGGCCACAGTTGAAGCCTGGGCAGCGCCTCCCTGCGGTAGTGCACGACGAGGTGGTCGGAGAACGCGTCGACCCCCTCGAGTCGCACATCATCGCGCGGGGCGATCAGGGTCCGCTGCGCCGTCGGATCGTCCACCGGGGCCTCGACGAGAGTGAAATTCGGCGCCCCGTCATTGTGCAGGATCAGAAAGCGATCCTGGCCCTCGACCACTGCATGCTCGACGGCGTACTCAATGCCTGTCCGGCGCGGAAGCACACTGGTGAATCCGGCCTGCGGATCGGCGGCATCAGCCGCCAGGACCTCCGAGGTGACAGCCGAGCCGACCGCGATCAGGATGTATGCGTTCGAACGGGTGCGACCCACCGCCACCCAGAACCTCTCGTCGGGCTCGGTGAACACCTGTTCGCCTTGTGCATCGCCGCCGAGCCGATGACGCCAGACGGTATCCGGCCGCCACGCCTCGTCGACGGTGGTGTAGTAGACACATGCGCTGTCGGCGGACCAGGTGACCCCGGCCGATATGCCGCTGATCTGGTCGGCCAGGAATTCGCCGGTCCGTAAATCCCTGAAACGCAACGTATACCGCTCGTCGCCGACCACATCGACCGAGTAGGCCAGCACGGCGGCGTCCGGGCTGACGGTCGCCGCGCCGATGGCGAAATAGTCGTGGCCATCCGCTTCGACGTTCTCGTCAAGCAGGACCTGCTCATCGGGAACGGCGGTGTGCTCGTCGAAGATCGGCGGGTTCCAGTCGTCGGGCCCGGACACCGGACACCGGCAGTGCACGCTGTACTGCTTTCCCTCGAAGCTTCGGCCGTAGTACCACCAGTCGCCGCGTCGCAGCGGAACCGATAAGTCGGTCTCCTTGGTACGCGACTTGATCTCCTCGAAGATCTGCTGCCGCAACGGCTCCAGGAAGGCGGTTTCCTGTTCGACGTGGGCGTTCTCGGACTCCAGGTGCGCGATGACTTCCGGATCGGACTTGTCCCTCATCCACTCGTAAGGATCGAGGAACACGTCGTCGTGATGGACACGTTCGGTGTCGACCCGCTTGGGCACCGGAGCCGTCATGCCCCTGGCTCGATCCAGTCGCCGAAGGCACATCCCGAAATCCGTTCGTAGGCTTCGACATACCGCGCCCGGGTCGCGTAGACGATATCGTCGGGCAGCGGCGGGGGCGGTGCCGAGCCGGACCGGTCCCACCCGGACGCCGGCCCGGTGAGCCAGTTGCGGACGAACTGCTTGTCGAAACTCGCCTGCACGACACCTTCGGAATAGGTGTCGGCGGGCCAGTACCGGGACGAGTCGGGGGTGAAGACCTCATCGGCGAGCATCAGCCGGCCATCGGAGTCGGCGCCGAATTCGAACTTGGTGTCAGCGATGATGATTCCCCTGTTCAACGCGTATTCGGCGGCTTGGTTGTAGGTCTGCAGAGTGAGGTCACGCAGTTCACTGGCCCTCGACAAACCGACCATCTCGATGACGCGTTCGAAGGCGATATTCTCGTCGTGGGCGCCGAGTTCGGCCTTGGCCGCCGGAGTGAAAAGCGGCTGGCCGAATCTGCTGGCCTCCACCAATCCGGCAGGGAGTTCGATACCGCAGACCGCTCCGGTGCGCTGGTAGTCGAGCAGTCCCGAACCGGTCAGGTAGCCACGGGCGACGCACTCCACCGGCACCATGTCGAGCCGACGGACCACCAGGGCGCGGCCGACCAACTCCGCGGGGATGCGCGGGTCGTCCGGGGGCCCCGCCAGGTGGTTGGGCACGCCGGTCCGATCCGATACGAGGTCGAAGAAGAAAACGCTCATCGCCGTCAGGATCCGGCCCTTATCGGGGATCGGGGTGTCGAGAATATGGTCGAAGGCCGAGATGCGGTCGGTCGCGACGAAGAGCAGGTGCTGGTCGTCGATGCGATAGAGCTCCCGCACTTTGCCGCTGACCAGATGCTGATAGTCGGTCAAGGCGGGGCGCACCGGGTCAGACTATCGGCCGTCGGGACTGCGACTGTGCTGGGATCGGATACATGAAATCGCGTTTCCTGCCCTACGCCACCACACCGGCCCGATTGACCGCCCAACTTCTCAGCGACCTGCTGATCGCCGCGTGGTTCACCGTCTGGGTACTCGTCGGCCTGGCGGTACATGAGGCGATCTCGACCTTCGCGTCGGTCGGTACCCAGGTGCAGAGCGGCGCCACCGGCATCTCAGACAACCTCAGTTCAGCCGGCGATAACGCCGACCGCCTGCCGCTGGTCGGTGATGCGGTGGCCACACCGCTGCGGGCGGCGAGCGAGGCGGCGCTGGATCTGGCCGGGGCAGGCCAGAGTCTCCACAGCACCGCCACCTGGCTGGCCGTACTACTGGCGATCGCAGTGGCAGCACCGCCCATGCTCGCGGTAGGCATGCCGTGGCTGTTCCTGCGGGTCCGGTTCTTCCGCCGTAAGTGGACGGTCATCGCACTGGCCGGAACCCCGGCCGGCGAGCAACTGCTGGCACTGCGGGCACTGGCCAACCGTCCGCTGCGGAGGCTGACCGAGGTCAGCCCGGACCCGGTCGGCGCCTGGCGGCACCAGGATCCGGTCGCGGTCCGCGGGCTGGCCGCGCTGGAGCTGCGGTCAGCGGGTATAGCGCGGGTGACGTCGGCGCGCTGAACGGCGCCTCGCGCGGGAAAACACGCCGAACGGAACCGGTTGTACGACGGGATACGTCCAAACCGGTGTGATCGAGGACTACCTCCGCCGGCAGGACGGTGTCGTCACCCTGGCGCAGGCGATTCGGGCCGGACTCAGTGAGCACGCCGTGCAGCGCAGAGTCCGCGCCGGCCGCTGGCGCCGCTGCTCACCTGGCGTTTTTTTCGCCGATGACCGGCCGTTCACCCACGCCGCCCGGATTCGGGCGGTGGTGTGGGGCCGAGGCCCACACGCGGTAGCCAGTGGCTTGGCCGCGGCGTGGTGGCTTGATCTCATCGGCACCGCGCCGGACGCCGTCGAGGTGACCGTGCCCCGAAACAGCCACGGCCGCGGGGGCCCCGGCATCCGCGTGCGACGGCGCGACCTCAGCACTACCGACATCAGCGAATTCCGTCGGCTACGGGTAACCGCTTTGCCGCTGACCGCTCTGGAGGCAGCCGTCAAGCGGGGCGGCGGACCCGCAGTTTTGGATACCGCGTTACAGCGCCGGGTTTGCCTAACCGACTTGACCGCCGCGCATCTGCGTAACAGCGGACGGTACGGCGCTGCGGCGGCCGGGCGGATGCTGTGCGCGGCGGCCGGCGGCGCTCGCTCGGAGGCCGAACGTCTTACCACGCAGTTGCTGCATTCGGCAGGAATCACCGGCTGGCACAGCAACTTTCCGGTCGGGCGATACAGGGTGGATTTCGCCTTTCCGGAACAACGTATCGCCATCGAGATCGACGGCTTTGCATTCCACAGCGATCACGCTGCCTTCCAGAATGATCGGGTTCGGCAGAACTGGCTTGCCCTGCAGGGCTGGCAGGTACTGCGATTCACCTGGCTGGACCTCACCCAGCAGCCTCAACGAGTACTCGCTGAGATCCGCGCGGCGATTTCGGCGCGGTGAGCAGCGCACTGCGCTGGAAACCGCGCCGAACCGGTCGCTCAAAGAATGGCGCCGGGGGTGTACACGGCCGCCTCGGGGTAGCTACCCACCAACTCACCCACCACACCGGCCACCTGATCCACCTGGGCGCCCGCCGCCCCGGTGAACGACTGCCGGTCGGCCAGCGCAGCATCGAGAGCCGCACGGTCCAGCGGCAACCGGGGGTCGGCGGCCAGCCGGTCGAGCAGATCCGGTTCGGCACCACGTTCGCGCATCGCCAACGCCACCGCCACCGCGTGCTCCTTGATCACCTCGTGGGCGGCCTCGCGCCCCAATCCGGCCCGCACCGCGGCGATGAGCACCTTGGTGGTGGCCAAGAACGGTAGATAGCGGTCGAGTTCACGCTGAATGACCGCCGGATACGCGCCAAACTCCTCGAGCACCGTCAGGAAGGTCTCGATCTGGCCGTCGACGGCGAAGAACGCATCCGGCAACGCCACCCGGCGTACCACCGAGCAGAACACATCACCCTCATTCCATTGGGCCCCGGCGAGTTCCGCTGCCATCGAGGCGTATCCACGCAGCACCACCTGCAGGCCGTTGACCCGTTCGCAACTGCGGGTGTTCATCTTGTGCGGCATCGCCGATGATCCCACCTGACCGGCGGCGAACCCCTCGGTGACCAGTTCGTGGCCCGCCATCAGTCGGATCGTGTGCGCCAGCGAGGACGGGCCGGCTCCGAGTTGCACCAGCGCGGAGATGACGTCATGGTCCAACGACCTGGGATACACCTGGCCGACACTGTCGAGCACTGCGGTAAAGCCGAGGTGCCCGGCGACACGGCGCTCGAGTTCCACGAGTCGGCCGGCGTCGCCGTCGAACAGGTCCAGCATGTCCTGCGCGGTTCCCATCGGGCCCTTGATACCGCGCAGCGGGTAGCGCTCGATCAGTTCGGCCACCCGCCGCAGCGCGGTCACCATCTCCTGCGCCGCCGACGCGAACCGCTTACCCAACGTGGTGGCCTGTGCGGCGACATTGTGGCTGCGCCCGGCCATCACCAGGTCGCGATAGCTGACGGCCCGCTCAGCCAGCCGGGCCGCCACTGCCAGGCCGTGAGTGTGCACCAGTTGCAGCGACTGGCGGATCTGGAGTTGCTCGACATTTTCGGTGAGGTCGCGGCTCGTCATGCCCTTATGCACCTGCTCATGGCCAGCCAGGGCGTTGAACTCCTCGATACGGGCCTTGACATCGTGTCGGAGCACCCGTTCGCGGGCTCCGATCGAGCCGAGCTCGACGTGTTCGAGCACCCGCTCATAGTCGGTGATCGCATTCTCCGGGACGTCCACCCCGAGTTCGCGCTGGGCCCGCAGCACCGCAAGCCACAACCGCCGTTCGGCAATGATCTTGGCCCGGGGCGACCAGATCGCCACCATATCGGCACTGGCGTAGCGGCTGGCCAAGACATTCGGGATGGTCACGGGCCAACAGCTTACGGTTTGGGCCTTACGGTTTGGGCCTTACGGTTTGGGCCTTACGGTTTGGAGGTGTTCTTCGCCGGCGTCGACTTGGCCTGGGGTCAGCGCAACCCGACGGGGGTGGCGGCTCTCGATGCCGGCGGTGGGCTCTGCCACGTCGGAGTGGCCCGGGATGATGCCGACCTGCTGGCCCAGCTGCACCCCTTCGTCCGGGGTGATTGTGTGGTGGCCGTCGACGCGCCGCTGATAGTCACCAACGCGACCGGCAACCGTCCCTGCGAGGCCGCACTGAACAAGGACTTCCGCCGTTTCGACGCCGGGGCGCACCCGGCCAACACCGGCCTGGCCTGGTTCGCCGACGGCGGGCGCGGTGCACGGATCTGTGCCGAACTCGGCCTCGAGCTGGACCTGGGGGTGTCGTCGTCACGGCGCGCGCTGGAGGTCTATCCGCATGCGGCGACCGTGGCGCTGTTCGGCCTGCGGCGCACGCTGAAGTACAAGCAGAAGGCCGGTCGCGACCTCCCGCTGCTGAAATCGGAGTTGATCCGGCTGATGGATTTCATTGAGGGGCTGCGGTCGGCGGAACCTGGGCTCGAGGTCGGCACGCAAGCCTGGGCCCGACTGCGGCACGCGGTGCACAACGCAACCAGCAAGGCGCAGTTACGCCGGGCCGAGGACCCCGTCGACGCGGTGCTGTGCGCCTACGTCGCCCGGTACGCCACCGAGCGACCGCAGGACCTGGCGATCTACGGCGATGCCGAAACGGGTTGTATCGTCACGCCGGCGCTGCGGACCTGAGACGGACTTAGCGCAGCCTAGCTCCAGATTTTCGACGTACCGGTGAGATCGCTGACCTGCTGCAGAAACCGCCGCACCCGGGCCGGGTTCTCCGGGCGCTGCCAGCCGAAGGTGGTCGGACGCTGCGCCCGATCGTGCCAGAAGTGGCCGGGCTTGGACGGCGGCCGGGTGGCCACCAGCCACACCGCGGTATCGGCGCCCTCGGCGAGTTCGCGCAGCAGCGGTTTGGTGATGACCCGGAACCGCGGCAGGTACTCGGCCACACCGGGAGTATCGACCCATCCGGGGTGCATGCTCTCCACCTTGACATCGGTGCCGGCCAGGCGATGCGCCCACGCATCTGCAAGCACTACCTGCATGCGCTTGGTGCGGGCATAGGTGCGCACTCCGTTGTAGTCGCGGAGGGACTCCAGGTCGTCGATCACCAGAGGTGAGCTGTACATACCGCCCGAGGACACGAACACCACCGCCGCACCCCCGGACGCGCGCAGTAGCGGCAGCAGCCGCTCAGTCATCAGGTGCGGCCCCAGGATGTGGGTCGCCAGTTGCAGTTCATGGCCCTGACGGGTGACGGCGCGCTGCTTGGGCATGAGTCCGGCGTTGTGCACCAGCCCGTCCAGCGCGGCCACCCGATCGGCGAAGTTGGTGGTCCAGGCCGCCACGGCCTCCAGATCGGACACGTCACACACCTCACCCACGAGCTCAGCTCCGGGTACCTGTCCGGCGATCTCGCCGACACAGTGTTGCACCTTGGCGGCGCTGCGGCCGAGCAGGTGCACGGTGGCTCCGAGTCCCGCGAAGGCCCGGACCATCTCCAACCCGATCCCCGCGGTTGCCCCGCTTACCAGGACACGCTTACCGGCTAGCGCGTCGGGTGCCGGGTCCGCGGGCCACCAGCGCCGTCGCAGGCCCGGGCCGATCCTGGTGTAGCCGAGGACAAGCGCACGGTCCATCGCGCCGTCGAGCAGCCCCGTCACCGGGCGGGCGGCATCGGAGAGGTCCATTGTCAGATCCGCTGATCGATTGGTGCCAGTACGTCAATCACATCCACCAGAGTGTCACGAACGCTTCCCCTGGGCTCACCGTCATCGTTGACCAGCGTCGATAGCACCGCACCCTCGACGGCGTAGAGCAGCGCCGCCATCATGTCCGGTCGGGCCAGCCGGCCGGACCTGGCCATCGCCTCTGCGACCGCGTCGAGGCGCTGCTGCAACAACTGCCGTTCGACACCGCGTAACCCCGGGTATCGGGCGCAGGCGATGTATCGCTCGTAGCGCGAGATGAGTTGCTCGCGCGTCGTCTCCGCAGCGAGCAGTTCGACCAGGACATCGGCCGCGGCCTCGGCGCCGCGGCGCCGCCGCGGTATCTCCTTGACACTGGTCCGCAACGCGACAACCTCCGCGGCGCCGAGATACTCGACCGCGTTCCCCACCAACTCGTCCAACGACGAAAAGTAGTAGGTAGTCGACGCCCGCGGGATCCCCGCCCGGTCAGCGACGGCGCGGTGCCGCACCGCCTCGAAACCGCCCTCGCACAACAACTCAGCGGCCGCACGGACAAGCGCGTAGCGGCGTCGTTCTCCCTTCGGGGTCACCGCCGCTGTCACCCTGGTCATGCTGCCAGCCGCACCGTTGTGTCATCGCGGTTTGGCGGAAGTGACGACGCCGGAACGCTCCCCGGTCCGCTCCCCCGGTCGGGCTGGCAGGATGGCCGGATGTCGAAACTGACCCGTCGCGCGGCCTTGCGACTAGGCGCCGGAGCCGCCGCCGCCGCGGCGGGCGCGCTGACCGCGTCGCCGTCGGCATCGGCCGAACCGACCATGGTCGGCGGGACGTTTACCTCCGCCGCCCGCGGCGGCCTACCGACCAACTGGGCGATCGCTCGGCCACCGGGCCAGACCCGACCGCTGCGGCCGGTGATCGCCCTGCACGGCAAGGGCGGCAGTGCCGCATCGGTGATGGCCGGCGGTGTCGAGACCGGTCTTTCCCGGGCGGTGGGCGCCGGGCTTCCGCCATTCGCGGTGGTGGCGGTCGACGGCGGCGGCAGCTACTGGCACCGGCGCGCCTCCGGTGAGGACACCGGAGCGATGGTGCTGGACGAATTGATCCCGATGCTCGGTGGGCAAGGCCTGGACATCTCCCGGGTGGGTTTCCTCGGATGGTCGATGGGTGGCTACGGCGCGCTGCTGCTGGGCGCTCGACTCGGCCCGGCGCGTACCGCCGCGATCTGCGCGGTGAGTCCGGCGCTGTGGCTGGCCCCGAGCGCGGCCGCACCGGGAGCGTTCGACGGACCGGATGACTTTGCCGCCAACACCGTGTTCGGCCTGCCGGCACTGGGTTCGATACCGCTTCGGATCGATTGCGGCGACAGCGATCCCTTCGCTGCGGCCACCCGGGAGTTCATCACCGGGTTGCCCACCGCACCGGCGGGCGGCTTCTCCCCCGGCGGACATGACGCGAGTTACTGGAGCTCACAGCTGCCCGCCGAGATCGGCTGGCTGGCCCCGCTGATGAGGGCTTAGTTTTTGATAGACCTGAATTTCGACGGGCGCGACGTGAACGGCGGCCTACAGCGTGATCCTTCCCTGTGCCGCGGCTAGACCGATATCGGTCCGAAAATGCCCGCCCGGCAGGCGAATCGAGGCCAGGGTCCGATAGGCGTGATCCCGGGCGGCGGTCAGGTCGGCACCGGTTCCGACCGCTGACAGCACCCGGCCGCCGGCGGAGACCACCGCACCGTCGTCACGACGGCTGGTACCGGCATGCAGCACCCCGGCACCCTCTGCACCGTCGATGACGTCACCGAATCGGGGACGGCCGGGGTAATTCTCCGCCGCCAGCACGACGGTGACCGCATAACCGTCGCGCCATTGCAGAGGCGGGAAATCCGCAAGGGTTCCGGTCGCGGTCGAGTGCAACAGCGCACCGAGCGGGGTTGCCAGCAGGGCTAGCACCGCCTGGGTCTCGGGATCGCCGAAGCGACAATTGAATTCGACCACGGCCGGGCCCTCGGCGGTGATCGCCAGACCGGCGTACAACAGTCCCGTGAAGGGGCATCCGCGGGCAACCATTTCAGCGGCGACCGGCTCCACCACGTCCCGCACGATGTCCGTCGTGACCGTCTCGGGCAACCACGGCAACGGCGTGTAGGCGCCCATACCGCCGGTGTTAGGCCCGGTGTCGCCGTCACCGACCCGCTTCGAATCCTGCGCCGGCAGCAGCGGAACCACCGTGGACCCGTCGACCAGACAGAACAAGGACACCTCGGGACCGTCGAGGAACGACTCCAGCAGCACCGGGTGACCGGACTCGAGCAGCAGGGCCGCATGTGCCCGGGCGACGGCCCGGTCGGCGGTGACGACAACACCCTTCCCGGCGGCCAGTCCGTCGTCCTTAACCACCCACGCCCGCTGTCCGGCCGTAGGGCCGAACCGGTCCAGGGCGGCATCGAGTGCGGCCGGACTGTCGACCATTTCGCTGGCAGCGGTTCGCACTCCCGCAGCGCTCATCACGTCCTTGGCGAAAGCCTTGGAGCCCTCGATCCGAGCGGCATGCGCCGATGGGCCGAAACAAGCGATACCGGCGGCCCGGAGCTCGTCGGCCGTCCCGAGCACCAGCGGCAACTCCGGTCCGATCACCACCAGATCGGCGCGGATCCCGGTCGCGAGCTCGACCACCTCCGAGGGGGAGGTGACGTCGACGTCGTACTGCGCCGCCAGCCCCCCGGTGCCCGCATTTCCGGGGGCCACGGCAAGAAAAGCTACGGCCGGGTCCTGCCTCAGCCCCACCAGCAGGGCGTGTTCGCGGGCACCGGATCCGATTACGAGGACGCGCACAGGAACACACCTTATAGCCAGGACGACCCCTGGACAGCGACCAATGCCGCCGTCGTGGTTCGGTCCCGGTCCGGTGCGTTCTAGTCCGTCGACGGCGGCGGGGCCTGATCCCGGCCCGCCCTGGCGCGCGCGGCGATGACCTTCTCGACGACGTTGTTGAAAGTCGAGCCGAGCGGGAACCCGACGTAGTGGGTGATGAAGACGGCCATCTCGCGTAAATCCGCCTCGGTCATCTCGCCGTTGCCCAACGTGGCGTTAACCTGAATCTCGGCAAGATCACGCAGGCCCAGCGCGGTCACCACCGACAGCGTCATGATTCGCTTGTCCCGCATGGACAGTCCCGGCCTGCTCCAGATATCAGCGAAGAGGTGGTCGGCGGTCAGGGCGAAATAATCGCCGGGCAGATCCGGCATCTCCCAGCCGTAGACCTCGTTCATCTTGGCCAGGCCCCTGCGGCGCCGTTCGTCCATTCTCACTCCT
>CAZGPT010000003.1:32832-43933 GCA_964527015.1 uncultured Mycobacterium sp.
TGTTGGTCGGGGTGTCCGGCACTCCCAGCCCGGCGGCCAGACGCTGCAGGGCCACCCGTGCCAGCGGCAGATCGACGTCTAAGGATCGCCCCAATTCCAGGGCCAGACCCAGATCCTTCTCCCCCAGTTCCCGCGTGTGGGAAAAGGTCTCGTACAACCAGTGCCCGGGATCGAGAACCGCCATATCGTCGCGGACCATGATCGCTCCCGGACCACCGGTGATGGCGTCGGTATGGCGTACCACCCGGCCCAGCGCCTGCAGGTCCAGGCCGGCCCGCTCGGCCAGGTTCAGCGCTTCGCAGGCCGCGGCGAAAGCGGTGAAGGTGACCATATTGCGGGCCAGTTTCATCCGGGTTGCCGCGCCCGGGTCGCCGGCGTGGATCACCAGCGATGCCCAGCGTTTGAAGACTGGCTTGACCCGCTCGTAAACCGGGCGGGGCGCACCGACCATGGTGGCCAGGTCACCGGCTTCGGCAGCGCCGGCACCACCGCTGACCGGTGCGTCGATCACGTACAGTCCGTGCGGCTCCCACCGAGCCGCCAACTCCACGACAGTCGTATCGGCGACGGTGGAGTGGATCGCGATCACGGTGCCCGCCGCGGTGTGCCGGGCGATCTCGGTGACGACCGCTTGCACCTGGGCGTCGTTGAGCACCGCGACGCTGATCAGGTCGGCGGCGGCGACCTCGGCCAGATCGGCGGCGATCGTCACGCCGGAGGCGGCGAACGGCGACATCGCCGTCCCGCGGACGTCATAGACGATCAGCCCGCCCGGCCAATCGACCAGATGCCGCGCCATCGGGGCCCCCATGGTGCCCAGCCCGACATAGCCGAGAAGCGCCTCACTCATGACCGGATGACCTGACCGCCGTCGACGTTGAAGATCTGCCCGGTGATCCACCGCGCCTGGTCGGACAACAGAAACAGGCACATGCCGACCAGATCCTCTGGTTGGCCCATCCGGCTCAGCGGAATTGCCTTGACGATGTCTGCAACCATCTCCTGCGGGGTGGTGGTGCGGTTGGCCTCGGTGTCGATGGGGCCCGGGGCGATCGCATTGATCCGGATATTCATTCCGCCGAGTTCGCGGGCCAGCTGCTGGGTCAGACCGTTGATCCCGACCTTGGCCAATCCGTAGTAATTCGCGTATAGCCATGCCGCGGTGGATGATTGGTTGATGATGGCTCCCCCGCCGCGCTTGGCCATCTTCTTGTACACGGCGCGGGTGCAGGCCAGTGCCCCGTCGAGGTTCACCCCCATGAACTTCTTGTAGTAGTCCCAGTCCACGGTGAGCAGAAAGTCCAGTTTCATCCCGCCGAAGATCGCGGCATTGTTGACCAGGTAGTCGATACCGCCGAACTCGGCCAGGGTGCGGTCCGCCATCGCCCTGGCGGAGTCGGGATCGGATACATCGACACCTACCGCGATCGCCGTGCCGCCGTCGGCAACGATCCCCGTGGCCACCTTCTCGGCGCCGTCGAGGTTGATATCGGCCACCACCACCGCGGCACCCTCACCGGCGAGCGCTTCGGCGTAGGCCTGCCCGATGCCGCCACCGGCCCCGGTCACGATGCCGACCTTGCCGTTGAAATCGTCAAACCGTTCCATACGTTCTCCTAAAGCTCCTATAGCTCCTGTAGCTCCCGTAGCTAGCCCCGGGGACTAACTCCCCGGGGACGCGGTCGCGATCACTTTGGTCTCCAGGTATTCCTCGAACCCGGCGATGCCCATTTCCCGGCCCACGCCGGATTGTTTGTACCCGCCGAAGGGGACATCGGCGGAGTACCACACCCCGCCGTTGACGTTGACGGTTCCCACCCGCAGTCGAGTGGCCACCGCCTCGGCGCGCTGCGGATCGGCACCGAACACCGTGCCGGAGAGTCCATAGGGTGAGTCGTTGGCGATCCGGACCGCGTCATCGTCGCCATCGTGGGCGATCACCGTCAGCACCGGGCCGAAGATCTCCTCACGCGCCACCCGGGCATCATTGGTCAGACCGGCGATCACCGTCGGCTCGATGAAGAAGCCCCGATCCCGCTCGGCGGGACGCCCGCCGCCACAGGCAAAGCTTCCACCTTCAGCGACCGCAAGGTCCAGATAGGACTGCACGCGGTCGCGCTGAAGCGCGGAAATCACCGGCCCACAGATAGTTCGCGGGTCGGTCGGGTCACCCGGCCTGATTCCGGACATGATCGCGGCCGCGGCGGCAACGGCATCGTCGTAGCGGTTCCGCGGCACCACCAGCCGGGTGGTGATCGCGCAGCCCTGACCGGCGTGCATCGACGCGGTGAAACCGGCCATGGCACAGGCAGCGCCCAGATCGGCGTCGTCCAACACAAGAAACGCGGACTTGCCGCCCAATTCCAGGAACACCTTCTTGACAGTGGGCGCACCGGCGGCCATGACCGCCCGACCGGTGGCCGTCGACCCGGTGAACGACACCATGTCGACACGCGGATCGCTGGTCAACATGGCCCCGACCGCATGATCGGCGGAGGTGACGATGTTCAGCACACCAGGGGGCATATCGGTATGCGCCGCGATGAGTTCGCCGAGAATCGCCGCACACCAGGGGGTGTCCGGGGCGGGTTTGAGCACGACGGTATTGCCGGCCGCCAGCGCGGGGCCGAGCTTGGCAAGGTTGATCTGATGCGGGAAGTTCCACGGCGTGACGGCGCCCACCACGCCGACGGGCTCGCGGACCAGCGTGCGCGCGGTCCGGATTCCCATCGGGGCGGCCACCCCGAGATCGGTCCGCCAGGGATAGGACTCGGCGGTATCGGCGGAGAAACCCAGATCCTGCACCGGGCCCTCTAATTGCGCGGCAGCCGTGAGCATCCGGGGGGCGCCGACTTCGGCCATGGTGATCGCGCGCAGTTCTTCGATGTGATCGCCCATGGCCGCGCGCAGTTGCCGGAGGCAGCGCACCCGCAGATCGGTGTCAGCAGACCACGCGGTGGTGTCAAATGCGCGGCGGGCGGCGTCGATAGCCCGGTCCATATCGCCGACGTCGGCATCGGCGGCGGTACCGAGCACTTCCTCGGTAGCCGGGTTAACGGTGGGGAAGAGACCGGCACCGCCGGGCACCAGTGCCCCGCCGATGAACAGATCGCTCTGGCGATCGGCTGTTATCGCCATCCATGCTCCCGCCCGAAAGTAAATGGACACCTGTCCGATCCGTTCCCATGGAAGCCTAGCGTCGAAGTTCGGACTGAAACAAGAGGAATCGCCAAACGCCGCTAATGACGTGCGTTTTCCGAAGTCCGCTTGCAGGGGATAGCCAGCGGAGACTAGGCTGGACATGTGTCCAATGACGCCGTGACTACCGCACCCGCAGGCGGCTCGGAAACGCGTCGACCGCGACAGGAGGAGACCTTCCGGAGACTTATCGGCGCCGCGCTGGAGACCCTGCGCGCCTCGTCCCACGCGGATCTCACGGTGCGCGCGGTGGCGGCCCGGGCGCACGTGGCTCCCGCGACGGCGTACACCTACTTCTCGTCGAAGAACCACCTGGTCGCCGAGGTCTACCTTGACCTGGTCCGCCAGGTTCCGTACTTCACCGACGTCAACGACAGCCGTCTCGACCGGGTACAGCAGGCGCTGCGCAACCTGGCTCTGGTGGTCGCCGACGAACCCGAGGTGGCGGCGGCCTGCACCACCGCACTGCTGGGCAATGACGGTGCCGTCCGCGCCGTGCGGGACCGGATCGGCGCCGAGATCCACAAGCGCATCCGGTCGGCACTCGGCCCCGATGCCGACAGCCGGACGGTGGCCGCACTGGAGATGAGCTATTTCGGCGCATTGGTGCACGCCGGCAGCGGCGTGTTCACCTACCGCCAGGTCGCCGACCGGCTGGGCTATGTCGTCGGCCTCATCCTTGGTGCCGAACAGTGACCGCGGCAACCGTCCCGCTGGTTCTGGACCCGTATGACTACGCCTTCCACGAGAACCCGTACCCCTACTACCGGCGGCTTCGCGATGAGGCCCCGCTCTACCGCAATGAGGAGCTCAACTTCTGGGCCCTGACCCGTCACGCCGACGTACACCGGGGATTTCGCAACAGCACCGCGCTGTCGAACAAGCTCGGGGTATCCCTGGACCCGATCTCGCGAACCCCCGAGGCCTATCGGACCATGTCGTTTCTGGCCATGGACGATCCGGGACATCTGCGTCTTCGCACTCTGGTGTCGAGGGGCTTCACCCCGCGCCGGGTCCGCGAGTTGGAGGCCCGCGTACTCGAACTGACCAATACCCACCTCGATACCGCCCTGCAGGGGGACAGTTTCGACTTCATCGCTGATTTCGCCGGCAAACTGCCGATGGATGTCATCTCCGATCTGGTCGGGGTTCCCCCGACCGATCGCGAGCAGGTACGCGCACTCGCCGACAAGGTGGTGCACCGGCCGGACGGTGTCACCGACGTCCCGGCCTCGGCGATCGAAGCCTCGATGACGATGCTCGCTTACTACGCCGACATGGTGGCCCAACGACGCCGCAAGCCCGCCGAGGACCTCACCTCGGCACTCCTGCAGGCCGAGGTCGACGGTGACAGCCTCGCCGACGAAGAGATCATGGCGTTCCTGTTCCTGATGGTCGTCGCCGGGAACGAAACCACCACCAAACTACTTGGTAACGCCATCTATTGGGGCGGCAGATTCCCCGATCAGCTGGCCGGGGTGTACGCCGATCGCGGCAGGATTCCGCTGTGGGTCGAGGAAACACTGCGCTATGACACCTCCAGCCAGATCCTGGCCCGGGTCGTCGTCGGAGATGTCGAGTTCCACGGAACGACCCTGCGCGACGGCGACACCGTCCTGCTGGCACCCGGTGCGGCGAACCGCGACGAGCGGATGTTCGACAACCCCGACGACTACCGCATCGGCCGGGACATCGGCTCGAAGCTGCTGAGTTTCGGCAGTGGGGCGCACTTCTGCCTCGGCGCGCACCTGGCCCGGATGGAGGCCCGGGTCGCATTGACCGCGCTACTGGAACGGATCACCGCCTACGGCCTCGATGAGGCAAATGCGATCCGCGTGCATTCGAGCAACGTGCGCGGCTTCGCCTCGCTACCCATCGAAGTCAAGCCATCGAAGTCAAGCCCAGCACGGTGAAGAAGACCTGATGCCCCGATTCGACCCGCATCCCACGCGGCGGCCCACGCTGATCGCCGGCGCCTCCTCCGGTATCGGCGCCGCCGCCGGCATCGAACTGGCCTCCCGCGGCTATCCCGTCGCCCTGGGGGCACGCAGGGTGCAGAAGTGCCAAGACCTTGCGGAAAAGATCCGCGCCGACGGCGGGGAGGCGGTCGCGCTACCCCTCGATGTCACCGACCCCCATTCGGTACGGGAGTTCGTGGACCGCGCCACCGAGGCGATCGGCGATATCGAGCTGCTGGTCGCCGGGGCCGGGGACACTTTCTTCGGCCGACTCCACGAGAGCACCGCCGACGACTTCGAGTCCCAGATCCAGGTTCACCTGATCGGCGCCAGCCGGCTGGCCACCGCGGTGCTGCCCGGCATGGTCCGACGTCGGCGGGGCGACGTCATCTTCATCGGCTCCGACGTGGCGCTGCGCCAGCGGCCGCATATGGGTGCTTACGGCGCCGCCAAGGCCGGGCTGACCGCGATGGTAACCAACCTTCAGATGGAGCTGGAGGGCACCGGCGTCCGCGCGTCGATCGTGCACCCCGGCCCGACGCAAACGGAGATGGGCTGGAGCCTGCCACCGGAGACCATCGCCCCGGCGCTGGAGGACTGGGCGAGGTGGGGGCAGGCCCGGCACTCCTACTTCCTGCGTGCCGTCGACCTCGCCCGGGCGATCGCCTTCGTCGCCGAGACCCCCCGCGGTGGGTTCGTGGTGTCCATGGAGCTGCAACCGGAGGCACCACTCACCGACGCTCCGACGGAACGGCAGCAACTCAAATATCCGGAGGACTCTTGAACAGTTCGGACGCCGATTCCTCACACGCCGATTGCTCACACGCCGATTCCTCACACGCCGATTCCTCACACGCCGAAGTCCGGCAGGTCTCCGGGGCCGACGGCGAACACGGCCACCTCGAGGAGTTCCGCACCGATCCGATCGGCCTGATGCACCGCGTCCGCCAGGAGTGCGGCGATGTCGGCGCCTTCCAGCTCGCCGATAAGCACGTAGTCCTGCTGACCGGAGCGGAGGCCAACGAGTTCTTCTTCCGCGCCGCCGACGACGATCTCGACCAGGCGCAGGCCTACCCCTTCATGACGCCGATCTTCGGCAAGGGCGTGGTTTTCGACGCCAGCCCCGAACGCCGGAAGGAGATGCTGCACAACTCCGCACTCCGCGGCGACCACATGAAGAGCCATGCCGCCACCATCGAACGCGAAGTGCGCCGGATGCTCAAAGACTGGGGCGACGAAGGCGAAATCGACCTGCTGGATTTCTTCGCCGAGCTCACCATCTACACCTCCACGGCCTGCCTGATCGGCCGCAAGTTCCGCGAACAAGTGGACTCCCGCTTCGCCGAGTACTACCACCTCCTCGAACGTGGCACCGATCCGCTGTGCTATGTCGACCCCTATCTGCCCATCGAGAGCTTCCGCATCCGCGACGAGGCCCGCGCGGGCCTGGTCGGCCTGGTGGGAAACATCATGAATCAGCGGATCGCCAACCCGCCCAAGGACAAAACCGACCGCGACATGCTCGACGTCCTGGTGTCCATTCCCGACGAAGCCGGGAACCCGCGGTTCTCTGCCGACGAGATCACCGGCATGTTCATCTCGCTGATGTTCGCCGGCCATCACACCAGCGCCGGCACGTCGGCGTGGACGCTCATCGAGCTGCTGCGGCACCCGGACGTCTACGCCACGGTCAGCGCCGAACTCGACAACCTCTACGGTGACGGCCAGGAGGTCAGCTTCCACGCACTGCGACAGATCCCCGAGTTGGAAAATGTCATCAAGGAAACCCTGCGACTGCATCCGCCGCTGATCATCCTGATGCGGGTGGCCCAGGGTGAGTTCGAGGTCCAGGGCAACCCGATAAACCCGGGTGACTTCGTCGCCGCATCTCCGGCGATCTCCAACCGAATCGCCACGGATTTTCCCGATCCGGATTCATTCCAGCCGGACCGCTACGACAAACCCCGCGAGGAGGACGTGCTGCACCGCTGGACCTGGATTCCGTTCGGCGCCGGCCGGCACCGATGCGTCGGCGCGGCATTCGGCACCATGCAGATCAAGGCGATCTTCTCAATCCTGTTGCGCGAGTATTTTTTCGAGATGGCCCAGCCGCCGGAAAGCTACCGTAACGATCACTCCAAGATGGTTGTTCAGCTATCCCAACCGGCGCGGGTCCGCTACCGCAAACGCACCGGATAAGGAGGTGGGCATGGGCACATACCGACTCGAGGTGGACCTCGACCTGTGCCAGGGCCACGCCATGTGCGCCCTGGAGGCCCCCGGCCACTTCCGGGTACCCAAACGCGGCACCGTCGAGATCCTCGACCCAGACCCCCCGGAAGATGTCCGGCCCGAGATCGAGCGCGCCGTCGAAAGTTGCCCCACCCGAGCACTTTTCATTATCGAGAAAGAGGATTGAACCATGGTCGCGCTCCCACGGGCACAGCTGGAGGACTTCGTCGACCGCTGGCTGGACGCCAATCGCGAGGCCGAGCGACGGGGCGACTGGACACCGCTGGCCGACTTTTACACCGAGGACGCCACCTACGGCTGGAACATCGGCCCCAAGGAGGACGTCATGTGCGTCGGTCGTCAGGAGATCCGCGAGATCGCACTGGGCCTGGAGATGGCCGGCCTCGAGGGCTGGCGCTACCCGTACCAGAGAGTGCTGATCGACGAGAAGATCGGCGAGGTGGTGGGCTTCTGGAAACAGGTCGCCACCGATGCCGAGGGGCTCGAAACCGAGATCTACGGAATCGGCGGCAGCTGGTTCCGGCTGGCCGGCCGGGACGGCGGGGCGCTCATCGAGTGGCAGCGGGACTTCTTCGACTTCGGCCACGTGCAGAAGCTCTATCTACAGCTGATGAAGGAGGGCAAGCTGTCGCCGGGTATGCAGGGGCGTATCGAGCGCAGCCTGGCCGGGGACGAGCTGCCCGGTTACTACCCGCTGGGACGGGCACCGGTACCCATCTGGTGACTTGACACCTGTCAGGTCCTAGGATGAGCGGACGTGATCAAGAACACGTTCTCGATCGACCATCTCGTCGCAGCGGAGGTTTGCAGTGAAGACAAAAGGCGCGCTCATCTGGGAGTTCAACCAGCCGTGGTCGATCGAGGAGATCGAGATCGGCGACCCGGCACCGGGCGAGGTCAAGGTCCAGATGGAAGCGTCGGGGATGTGCCACTCCGACCATCACCTGATGACCGGCGGAATCCCGATGATGGGCTTCCCCGTCCTCGGTGGCCACGAGGGTGCCGGGATCGTCATCGAAGTCGGTGCGGGAGTCGAGGGCGTCGCCGTCGGTGACCACGTGGTGATGTCGTTCATCCCGTCCTGTGGCAAGTGCCCGTCATGCCAGGCCGGCCTGCGCAACCTCTGCGACCTCGGCGCCGGACTGCTCGGCGGTGTCGCGATCGCCGACGGCACCCACCGCATCCACGCCAAGGGTCAGCCGGTGTTCCCGATGACCCTGCTGGGCACCTTCTCGCCGTACATGGTGGTCCACGAGTCCTCGGTGGTGAAGATCGATCGGGCCATCCCGTTCGAGGTGGCCTGCCTCGTCGGCTGCGGGGTGACCACAGGTTACGGATCAGCTACCCACACCGCCCAGATCAAGCCCGGCGAGGATGTCGCGATCGTCGGTGCAGGCGGTGTCGGAATGGCCGCCCTGCAGGGCGCCGCGCTGTCCGGTGCCCGCTACATCTTCGTCGTCGAACCGGTCGAGTGGAAGCGCGACGCCGCCCTCAAACTGGGGGCTACCCACGTTTACCCCGATATCGAGGCCGCGATGATGGGCATAGCCGAGGCGACCGGCGGCTTCATGGCCAAGAAGGTCATCGTGACCGTCGGGGAGGTGCAGGGCGCCGACGTCGAAAGCTATATGAACATCACGTCGAAGGCCGGCACCTGCGTGATGACCGCCATAGGCAGCATGCTCGACACGAATGTCACCCTCAACCTGGCCATGCTGACCCTGATGCAGAAGAACCTGCAGGGCACCATCTTCGGCGGCGGTAACCCCTACTACGACATCCCGCAGTTGTTGTCGATGTACAAGATCGGCAAGCTCAACCTCGACGATATGATCACCCGCCAGTACCGCCTCGAGCAGATCAACGACGGCTACACGGACATGTTGGAGGGCCGCAACATCCGCGGCGTCATCCGCTACACCGACGAGGATCGCTGATCCGCAAGATGACGGGCCAGGACATCGAACTCACACCCGCCATGGCTGCCTCGCAGGCGTCGTGGCGCTGCGTGCAGTCCCACGACCGCGAGGGCTGGCTGGCGCTGATGGCACCCGAGGTCGTCATCGAGGACCCGATCGGCACGTCGATCACCAACCCCGACGGGATGGGCATCCGCGGCAAGGACGCGGTGGCGGGGTTCTACGACACCAACATCGGCGTCAACAACCTCACCGTCACCTGCGAGGAAACCTTCCCGTCGAGTTCGCCCGACGAGGTGGCCCACATCCTGGTTCTGCGCAGTACATTCGACAACGGCATGACCAGTTCCGTGCGCGGCGTGTTCTGCTATCGCGTCGATGTCGACGGCCTGATCACCAATCTTCGCGGCTACTGGAACCTGGCGGGAATGGAATTCGGACAACCCGACTGAACCCGCGCCGAACCCTATGCTGGGGCCCATGACGTCCGTCTTCACCAAGATCATCAACCGTGAGTTACCCGGCCGTTTCGTCTACGAGGACGACCTGGGCGATGACGGCGTGGTGGGCTTCCTGACCATCGAACCGATGACACCGGGCCACACCCTGGTGGTGCCCCGCGCCGAAGTGGATAACTGGCAGGACGTCGACCCGGCAGTGTTCGGGCGGGTGATGGACGTCGCCCAGCGAATCGGCCGTGCGGTCTGCCGGGCCTTCGGCGCCACCCGCGCCGGACTGATAATCGCCGGCCTGGAGGTCCCCCACCTGCATGTGCACGTGTTCCCGGCCTACGACCTCGCCGACTTCGGCTTCGCCCACGTCGATCGCAACCCGTCCGCGGAGTCCCTCGATCAGGCTCAGGCGAAGATCATCGCGGCTCTGGCCGATCCGGCCTGAGGTCTGCGCGCCTGACGCGGCTCGGGCCAGGTGGGACGGAACGGCCGTGTTCGGCGCTCCCGCCGCCCTACACTTGGCCGATGGATTTGGCAAAGGTGTTCGTCGATATCGCGACCACCCCGGTTCGGGTTGGGCTCGCCGCGGCCGACGCCGGCCTGGAAATCGCTGAGGCGTCGATAGGCCTGGCCCGGCGGAGTCTGGGTGACGCCACAATCCCCTCGCCCGGGGAATCAGTCGCCCATCTGCTCGGCCTGGACGAGACCATCGAGCGGGCCAACCGGTTCGCCTCCCTGATCGACGAGGATGCCCCCATCGGTCGCGCGCTGGCACCGGACGGCGCGGTGGACCGCCTGATGCGCCCGGGCGGGTTGATCGACCGACTGACCGCCCCGGACGGGGTGCTCGAGCGGCTGACCGCCGAGGGAGGCGGAGTGGACCGGGCGCTGTCGCCAGGTGGCCTGGTCGACCAGCTCCTCGACGAGAACGGGATCCTGGAGCGGGTGCTGGCCGACGACGGACTGGCCGACCGGTTGCTGGCCCAAGGCGGTCTGGTCGACACCCTCACCGCGAAGAACGGACCAATCGAGCAACTCGCCACTGTCACCGACTCGCTCAATCGGCTTGCCCCCGGTATGGAAGCCCTGACCCCGACGGTCGAGGCCCTGCGGGATGCCGTCATCGCGATGACCAAGGTGGTCGATCCGCTCAGCAATATCGCCGAGCACATCCCGCTGCCGGGCCGCCGGCTGTGGCCGTTCCGGGACGAGGAGCAGTGACCCGATAGGCTCAGTCTCGGTCGGACCCGGCCGCCGCCGGGCTCCGCCAAGCCTCCTTAGCTCAGTGGTAGAGCACTCGCCTTGTAAGCGAAAGGTCGTC
>CAZGPT010000004.1:0-40928 GCA_964527015.1 uncultured Mycobacterium sp.
CATCCGCTGCTCATGATCGGAGAGTGGCATTCGTCCCTCCTTGCCGACGCCGCCATTTTTCGGATGTCCGCCGCGGCTCACACCGGACGGTTAACCACATGATACGAGGTGGGGATTCCCTGTACCACCCGGTTAGAACACTTGATTGTCCGTCACCGCTGTAAGAAAGTGTAGCCCCGTCGCCGAGGTGGTCCGCATGGCTCCCGCTCATGTAAGGCGTCCGTCACGACTGAACCGGAGCAGTACTCCAACGCCTCCATAATGTCGGTGTAGGCGACAATGGCGGCACGTACGGCGAGGGGGACGATGGCGGCCTTCCTGATCGATCTGTCGCCGACCGATATGGCGCTGCGACTGGGCGACGCGCTGTCGGTCTACGTCGACGCGATGCACTATCCGCGAGGCACCGAAAAACAACGGGCGTCGATGTGGCTGGAGCACACCCGACGGCTCGGGTGGCGGGCAGTCGCGGCGGTCGAGGCCGACATGACCGGTTCCGGACGGCCCGACCCGGACCAACTGGCTTCCGCACCGCTGCTCGGTGTGGCCTACGGCTATCGCGGCGCACCGGGCCAATGGTGGCAGCAGCAAGTGGTCCGGGGCCTGCACCATGTCGGCTTCAACCGGGACGGGATCAGCCGGCTGATGAACGACTACTTTGAGCTGACCGAACTGCACATCCACCCGGGCGCTCAGGGACGCGGGCTGGGCGAGGGGCTGGCGCGCCGACTGCTCAAAGGCCGCGACGAAGCCCACGTGCTGCTGTCCACGCCCGAGACGAGCGATGAAGCCAACCGTGCCTGGCGTTTGTACCGCCGACTCGGGTTCGCCGATGTGATCCGCGGGTATCACTTCGCCGGAGATCCACGCGCGTTCGCCGTCCTGGGACGGACGTTGCCGCTGTAGGCGGGCGAGTCTGGCACGATACCTCTCGTGCCACCACTGGAGGGTTCCCGCCGCGTGCGTCGGTGGCTGATGGTAACCCTGCTGCTGTTCGCGATACCGCTGACGGCCGGGTGCCTCCGCGTGAACGCCGCGATCACCGTCTCCCCCGATGACCTCGTGTCCGGCCGGATCGTCGCCGCCGTCCAGCCGCGCAACGATAAGGACAAGGGTCCGCAGTTCGACGAGGCCGTGGGCTTCAACGAGAAGATCTCGGTGTCGCCCTACGAGGCGGACGGGTATGTCGGTTCCCGGGTCACCTTCTCCGATTTGACGTTCGCCGAAATGCCCCAGCTCGCCTCCCTCAGCCGCGATGCGAGCGGGGTGGACATCGCCCTGCGCCGGGCCGGCAACGTGGTGATCCTCGAAGGCCGAGTCGACCTGACCAACGTCACCGACCCGGAGGCCGATGTGACGTTCAGCGCCGCCTTCCCCGGCGAGGTGGTTTCCACCAACGGCGAACTCATCACCGGCAGCGTCGTCGAGTGGAAGCTCAATCCCGGGACTGTCACCATGATGAGCGCCCAGTCGCGGTTCACCGATCCGAGTACCCGATCGTTCGCCACGGCGGCCATCTGGCTGGGGTTGGCGACCGCGCTGGTGGCCGGAATCATCGGGGTGCTGGCCTGGCGCGATCGCGACCGGTCTTCGCAACGGTTCGCCCCGGCCCAGCCGGACGAGGAACGCTAGGCCGAGAACCACCCGGACCGGTGGATCCGCATGAAGAAAGGGGTACCGCGCTGAGCACACCCGCAGCGCCGTCGGCCGCCGCACTGGTCGGCGCCGTCACCGACCAACTCCGGAATTATCTGACCCTCCGGCGTGCGGAAGCGGCCTATATCGGCACCGATTACGACGGCCTGATCGCCACGCTTGAGGACTTCGTGCTTCGCGGGGGCAAGCGGCTCCGGCCCGCCTTCGCCTACTGGGGTTATCGGGCGGTCACCCCCGGAGCCGAAGACGACGTCGACGACGGCATGCTCCGACTGTTCTCCGCATTGGAACTGCTGCACGCGTGCGCTCTGGTGCACGATGACGTCATCGACGACTCGGCGACCCGCCGCGGCATGCCGACGGCACACGTGCAGTTCGCCGATCTACACCGCGAACGGGGCTGGCGCGGGTCCGCCGACCAATTCGGCCGATCGGCCGCGATCCTGCTCGGTGATTTGTCGCTGGTGTGGGCTGACGACATTGTGGCGGGTGTCGACCTGCCCGCCGACGGTCAGCGCCGCGTGCAACGGGTTTGGTCGGACATTCGTACCGAAGTTCTCGGCGGCCAATATCTCGACATCGTCGCTGAGTCCCGCGGTGGGCATTCGATCGACACGGCGATGAACGTCAACACCTACAAGACGGCGTCCTACACGGTGTCGCGACCCTTGCAACTCGGCGCTGCCGCGGCAGCCGACCGTCCGGACGTGCAAACGATTTTCCACGGCCTCGGCACCGACCTCGGCGTGGCGTTCCAGTTGCGCGATGACGTACTGGGCGTATTCGGCGACCCCGCCGTCACCGGGAAACCGTCCGGCGACGACTTGCGCGCCGGAAAGCGCACCGTCCTGCTCGCCGAGGCCGTCGAGCGGGCTGAGCGCTGCGACCCGGACGGCGCCGAACTGCTGCGCTGCTCGGTCGGCACCGAACTCAGCGAGGCGCAGGTAGGCGAACTGTGTTCGGTCATCGACTCGGTGGGCGCCCTGGCCGCGGTCGAGCAGCACATCAGCGCGCTGACCAACCGCGCTCTGCAGACGCTGGAAAGTGCACCGATCAACGCCCCGGCCCGAGCCGGGTTGACCGAACTAGCCGGATTGGCCGCCAACCGGTCGGCTTAGAGCAGATGACCGCACCGAGGACAGCCGTTGCCGCGCCGCGCGCCCTGAGCCGCCTGCGCGGGTTCGCCCGCGGCTACGACGGTCGGCCGGCACTGCTGGGCCTGGTGGGCGCGGCCTTGATCGCTCTCGGCGGGCTGGGGGCGGGCAGCACCCGTGAGCACGACCCAATGCTGGAAGCAGTGCACCTGTCGTGGCTTCGCTTCGGCCACGGCATGGTGGTCTCCACGGTCGTGCTGTGGGTCGGTGTCGCGCTGATACTCGCAGCCTGGCTGTGGTTGGGGCGTCGCCTGGTCGACGGTCAGCCGATCAGCGAGTACACCATGATCGCGACGACCTGCTTCTGGTTGGTGCCGCTGCTCCTGAGCGTCCCGCTGTTCAGCCGCGACACGTATTCTTACCTGGCCCAGGGTGCGCTGCTGCGCGATGGTTTCGACCCTTACGTCGTGGGTCCGATCGAGAATCCGAACACCCTCCTCGACGATGTCAGCCCCATCTGGACCACCACCACGGCGCCGTACGGCCCGGCCTTCATCCTGGTCGCCAGATTCGTGACCCTGATCGTCGGTGACGACGTCGTGACAGGCACCATGTTGCTGCGGCTGTGCATGCTTCCCGGCCTGGCGCTGTTGATCTGGGCCGCCCCGAGGGTGGCCCGCCATATCGGCGCCAACGGCGCGGTGGCGTTGTGGATCTGCGTCCTCAATCCCCTGGTGATCGTCCACCTGATGGGCGGGGTGCACAACGAGATGCTGATGGTCGGACTGATGATGGCCGGCATCGCCCTGACCCTAACCCGCCGGCATGTGGCCGGCGCTGCGCTGATCGCCGTTGCCGTCGCGGTCAAAGCCACCGCGATCCTCGCACTGCCGTTCATGGTGTGGGTCTGGACGCGTCACCTGGCCGGAAATCGACTGCGGGCGTTCGCCATCGCGGCACTGGCGTCGTTGGCCACGTTCGTCGCGGTGTTCGCCGTGCTTTCGGCCCTGGCCGGGGTCGGCCTCGGCTGGATGACGGCACTGGCCGGATCGGTGCGGATCATCAACTGGCTGACCGTGCCGACCGCGCTGGCCAATCTCACCAGCACCATCGGCGGCATCTTTACCCCGGTCAACTTCTACGCGGTGCTGGAGATCGCCCGACTGGCCGGGATCACGGTAATTCTGGTGTCACTTCCGCTGCTGTGGTGGCGATTCCGACACGATGACAGGGAGGCGCTGCAGGGCATCTTCTGGGCGATGGTGGTGGTCGTCCTGTTCGTGCCAGCCGCGTTGCCCTGGTACTACACCTGGCCGCTGGCCGTGGTGTCGTCGCTGGCGCAGTCGCGGGCGGCGATCGCGGTGGTCGCCGGGTTCTCGACCTGGATCATGGTGATCTTCAAACCGGACGGCTCGCACGGGATGTACTCCTGGGTGCACGTGCTGTTGGCCACGGCGTGTGCAGCGGCCGCCTGGTACTCGTTGTGGCGGACCGAGCCGTTGCCAACAGGATGACGGCATGGTCAGTACGCCTCAGTACGCCTCAGTAGGCCATCGCCTGGGCCCGCCGCAGAACCTCGCGGGCCTGATGGGTCTGTAGCGCGTCGACCGGCCGGGCGTTGGACGTCGACTCCCGAAACCCGTCACGGGTGACGGTCAGCGACGGATCGCCGGTGAAGAGCCAGCGCAGGATCTCGGTATCGCCGTAACCGCCGTCGCGCAGCACCGCCAGCAGTCCCGGCAACGCTTTGACCACCTGGCCCGATTCGGTCAGAAACGCCGTCGGCACCACGAGAATGCCGTTACGGCGCACCGCCACCAGGTGCCCGTCCCGGAGATGCTGATGGACCTTCGTGACCGGAACTCTCAGCAGCTCGGCCACTGTCGGCAGGTCGTAAACCGGTTCGTCGGCGTCCAAAACGTCCGCACCGGTCGGAATACCGCTCACACGTACCAGTCTAAGCAGGACTGAAGCGGTTGCCGACCTAGGATGAGCCGGTGATCTCGGACCACCTCGTCGGCACCATGCTCGACGGCCGATATCGCGTCGAGGCAGCGATCGCCACCGGTGGTATGTCGACGGTGTACCGGGGCATCGACATTCGACTCGATCGCCCGGTCGCGCTGAAGGTGATGGATGCGCGTTATGCCGGGGATCAACAATTCATTGCCCGCTTCCAACGCGAGGCCCGCGCGGTCGCCCGTCTGAAGCACCCCGGGCTCGTCGGCATCTACGACCAGGGAATCGATACCGCCCACCCATTCCTGGTGATGGAACTCGTCGAAGGCGGGACGCTGCGCGAGCTTCTCGCCGAGCGTGGACCGATGCCGCCGCACGCGGTGGTGGCGGTGCTCCACCCGGTGCTGGGCGGCCTGGCCGTGGCACACCACAGCGGCTTGGTACACCGTGATATCAAGCCGGAGAACGTGCTGATATCGGATACCGGCGAGGTCAAGTTGGTCGATTTCGGACTGGTACGGGCCAGTGCCGAGGCAGGCATCACCTCGACCAGCGTCATCCTCGGCACAGCTGGCTATTTATCGCCGGAGCAGGTTCTCGGACATGCCACCGGACCGCATAGCGACGTCTACGCGACAGGTGTGATGGCCTTTGAACTGCTCACCGGCACAACACCGTTCAGCGGCGACAACGCTCTTGCGGTGGCTAATCAGCGACTGGACCGGGACGTGCCGCCGCCCAGCTCGATCATCGACGGGGTGCCCGCGGAGCTCGACGCCCTGATCGCACGGGCAACGGCCCGCGACCCTCAAGCCCGTTTCGCTGACGCTCTGGCGATGGATCACGCCCTCGAAGCCCTGGCAGACGAGTTGGAACTGCCGGATTTCCGGGTTCCCGCACCCCGCAATTCGGCACAGCACGCGGCCCTGAACGCCGTGACGACCGCCCGGCGTGGCCCGCGGGGCGGCGAAACCCGGAAGTTCGCGCCCGCCCCGCAACACCGCCCCCGAGACCGCCGGTCCGACCCCTCGATGGGTACCGATAGTGCCGACGCGGTCGAACCCGAGGCGGAGCCGGGTGACAACCCGATCGAGGCGAAGCAATTCGCCGGTATCGACGTCGACGAGTTCGCCTGGGCCAGGCAACGGGGCCGTCGGACTGTGGTGCTGTGGGTGCTTACCGTTTTGATCCTCACCGGGTTGGTGGCCGGCGCGGCGTGGAACCTCGGGCTGCACCTGCCGAGTCTGATCGGCAACTGACCCGCCACGGCCGGAGCTCTCAGTCGCGCAACATCTCCGCGACCAGGAAAGCCAACTCGAGGCTCTGCTGGGTGTTCATCCGTGGATCGCAGGCTGTCTCGTATCGTCCGGCCAGATCCGAGTCGGAGATGTCCTGGGCGCCCCCGAGACACTCGGTGACGTTCTCCCCGGTGATCTCGACATGCATACCGCCGGGATGGGTGCCCAGCGCCCGGTGTACCTCGAAGAACCCCTGAACCTCGTCCACGATCCGGTCGAAGTGCCGGGTCTTGTATCCGGTGGACGACTCGTGGGTGTTGCCGTGCATCGGGTCACACTGCCAGATCACCTGATGCCCGGTCGCCTGGACCTTTTCAATGATCGGGGGCAGCAAGTCGCGGACCTTGTGATTCCCCAGGCGGCTGACCAAGGTGAGCCGTCCCGGCTTATTGTGCGGATCCAGCCGCTCTACGTACTCCACAGCCAGCTCCGGCGTCATCGTCGGCCCGATCTTCACCCCGATCGGGTTGGCGATGACCTCCGCGAAAGCGATATGCGCGCCGTCGAGCTGGCGAGTGCGTTCACCGATCCACAAGTAATGGGCGGACAGGTCGTATAGCCGGGGTTCGCCGGAGTCGTCGGCCAGCCGCAGCATGGCCCGCTCGTAGTCCAAGACCAGCGCCTCGTGGCTGGCGTAGATCTCGGCGGTGTCCAGGTTGCGGTCATTGACCCCGCAGGCCTGCATGAAGCGCATGCCCCGGTCGATCTCAGAAGCCAGCGCCTCGTAGCGCGCCCCGGCCGGCGAGGTGCGGACGAACTCGCGGTTCCAGTCGTGCACAAGGTGCAGCGAGGCCAGGCCCGACGAGGTCAGCGCGCGCACCAGATTCATCGCCGCGCTGGCGTTGGCATAAGCCCGGACCAACCGTGACGGATCATGTTCGCGAATGGCGACGTTGGGGGCGAAGCCGTTGACCATGTCGCCGCGGTAGGACCGCAGACCCAGCGCGTCGGTATCCGACGAACGAGGCTTGGCGTACTGCCCGGCGATCCGGGCCACCTTCACCACAGGCATGCTGGCCCCGTAGGTCAACACCACCGCCATCTGCAGCAACGCGCGGATATTGGCCCTGATGTGCGGTTCGGTGTTGTCGACGAAAGTCTCGGCGCAGTCGCCACCTTGGAGCAGGAAGGCCTCGCCGCGGGCCACCGCCTCGAGCTGGCTGGAAAGGCGCTCAACCTCCGAGGCGACGGTGACCGGCGGCACACTTTCGAGCACCTTGCGCATCGCCTGTGCCTGCGTGGGGTCCCAACTCGGCTGCTGGGCGGCCGGTTTCGCCAGCGCGGCGGTCAGCCGATCCCGCAGGTCGGCGGGCAGCGGCGGCAACGCGGGCAGCTGGTCGATCGGTACGTCAACGGTCCAGTTCACGCAGACCATCGTAACCGGGCCTATCCAGTCGGATGACCACCGGAGAGATGGCCTACCTGCGGTGAAGCGCCGCCGGTGAACTCCGCAGCCGCCATGATCAGCTCGTAGCGTCGCCGGTTGTGCCGGGCGTCCACCAGCGCGTTGTGGCTCTCCTCCGGCCGGGGCGGCATTCGCGGGCTGCCACGGTCCTCCCACAACTGTCTGAGCTCCCGGGTGAAGCGCGGAATCTGCGGCGGCAGGGCGGTCATCGGCCCCCACAACTGACATAAAGCCACGTGATCGTAGGCACCCACCCAGGCCCACAGTTCGATCGGCTGGCCACCGCGAACGCTGTCGGGGCTGAGGAAATCCTCCAGACCCTCGCGGATATCCCGGCGCGAGCGCCACAGCTGGGAAGCCGGACGCGGCAATTTCGGCAGGACGTGGGTACGCACCCATCGGCCCGCCGATTCGGGGTCGAACTCAGTCGAGACCGCATAGAACTCCCGGCCGTCCTCGGCGACCACGCCTATCGAGATGAGGTCGATGATTCGGCCGTTGTCGATGAACTCGGTGTCGTAGAAGTAGCGCACGATGCTGTTATCCCGCGGCCTTGGTCAGCGGCGAATCGGTCGACGGCTGACCCGGCGCAGGCGCGGCGTGCACCTGACGATCAAGTTCGGCGTTGACCTCCGTTTCGCTCGGGAAGCGGGGTTCACCGGCGATGACGTGCTGAAGCCACAGGTTGGCCTGAACGAACGGCCGGCGCAGATAGCGCTCCCGTTCCATCGAGCGATGCATTTTGTGTGACTGATCCTGGTAGTGCCAACGGGCCCACGGGGCGTGCGGGCGAGACAGCCGAATGGCTCCGACGATCAGCAGCGGCGTGACGAACATGCCCAACAGTCCGGTCCACAGCTTTCCTTTGAGCAGCACCACAACCGCCAGAGCGAGGGTGAGCACGGCCAGCGCGATCACGCTCAGCCGGGCGGGCACGGAGTCGTCGTCGCGCCAGATCCCGATATCGAAGAACGACAGCGGATTGAACCCCAGGACCAGCAGGCCTGCCACCGCGACTGCGGCGAACACCGCGTCGACCGAGGTGCGGCCGTCCTGTGACCAGTACACGTCCTGCAGATGCAGGATGAGGGCGAACTCGTCAAGCACCAGAGCCGAGCCGATCCCGAAGAAGATCGCGGCCACCGTGAACTGCTGGTTGCTGCCGTCGGCCGCCATGGTCACCATCGCGACCCCGGAGATCAACACCAGGATGACACCGAACACGGCGTGGTGGATGTGCAGCCCGCCGCCGGCCTGGGTACCTGGTTGGGAGGCGTTCTTGGACGAAACTGAGATGTTGTGCGGCTGCCACCACTTGCGCGGGCCCGGCCGATCGGCCGTCGCCCGGATATAGCGGGTGATCGAGCGGGTGATGAAGAAGGTCAGGCAGAAGGCGATGAGGCACCACATCAATGGTTCGCGCCCGGGTGCCACGAAATCCAGGCGGAGGTCACCGAAAGCAACGGGGTGGGTGGCGACGGGCACGTCTGCAAAACTTACGCCAACCGGAATCTCGGCATTGCTGCCGGATACTCTGATCCCGAGATGAGCAGGTTGCAGTCGCCCGGGCTGGGCGGTCCCGACGGGCTGAGTCGATCCGGCCGTCCGCTACTCGTCATCTGGCGGCTCACCCAGGTGATCATCGTCGCGGCGGTGGCGTACGCCTGCTGGCAACTCTTCGGACACCTCCCCTACCTGATCGACGCCGACGTGTATCGGATGGGCGGGCAGGCGTGGTTGCAGGGTCAGCCGCTGTATTCCGGTGGCGCGGCCTTCCCGACACAAGCCGGTATCGACCTTCCGTTCACCTATCCGCCGCTGGCCGCGATCGCATTCAGCCCTCTCGCTCTGGTGCCTCTACCGGTGGCCGGCCTGGCGATCACCGCCACCACCTGGGTGCTGCTGATGGTGTCCATCTGGATCGTTTTGACCCGACTCGAGGTCGCAGCGGACTGGGAGACCGGGGGCGAATCGCCCTGGGTGCGGCGTTGCTGGCTGGCGGCGGGGATCGTCGCCCTGTCGGTGACGTGGTTCGAGCCGATTCGGGCGAACTTCTCCTTCGGCCAGGTCAACGTGATCCTGATGACCCTGGTGATCGCCGACTGCGTTCCGCGACGGACCCGATGGCCGCGCGGGCTGCTGGTGGGCGTGGCGATCGCCCTCAAACTGACCCCGGCGGTGTTCCTGTTGTACTTCGTGTTGCGCCGCAACCACCGCGCGTTTTTGACCGCGGCCGGGGGTTTCGCCGCGGCCACCGCACTCGGTTTCCTGCTCGCCTGGCAGGACTCCCGGGAATACTGGACGGTGACCGTCCGCAATACCGACCGGATCGGCAGCGCGAGCCTCAACACCAACCAGAACGCCGCCGGCGCGCTGGCCCGGCTCGGGCTCGACGAACGCACGCACTTCGTGCTGTGGACCGTGACCTGCCTGGCAGTTCTCGGGCTGACGGTGTGGGCGGTGCGCAGGGTACTGGTGGCAGCCGAGCCCACCCTGGCGCTGATCTGTGTGGCGCTGTTCGGCCTGGTGGTCTCACCGGTGTCGTGGTCGCACCATTGGGTGTGGGCGCTTCCGACGGTCGTGGTGAGCGGTCTCGTTGCCTACCAGCGCCGCGCTGCCGTGTTAGCAGTGGTCAGCGTTGTTGGAGTGGCGCTGATGGTGTGGCCACCAATCGAGTTGTTACCTGAACATCAGGAGGCGGGCGCGGACTGGTGGCGTCAACTGTTCGGAATGTCCTATGTGTGGTGGGCATTGGCCGTCATCGCGGCATCAGGTCTGGCCCTGACGTCGCGTACGGTCAGCCCGCGGCGGTGTCTGGGATCCGCGCGGACACATGACCTGGTCCGACCGGCTTGACTTCATCGCTACCCGAGCCGCCGCTCTTGACGGTAGCCGCGTAAATGTCGACATACTCCTGACCGGACAGCTCCATCAGCTCATACATCACCTCGTCGATGACGGCCCGTTCGATGAACCGGTTGCCGGCCATGCCCTCGAACCGGGAGAAGTCCATCGGCCTGCCGAACCGGACCGTCACCCGACCGAACCGCCACATCTTCGATCCCGGCGGATTGACGACGTCGGTCCCGATCATCGCGACCGGTATCACCGGCACACCGGTCTCCAGCGCCAACCGCGCGATCCCGCTCTTACCTTTGTACAACCGGCCGTCCGGGGACCGGGTGCCTTCGGGGTACATGCCGAGCAACTTGCCGTCAGCCAGGATTCGGGCCGCGGTGTCAAGGGCAGCCCGGGCGGAGTCCGCGTTGGAGCGGTCGATCGGAACCTGGCCGGCGACCGTGTAGAACCACTTCGTCAAATGACCCTTCAGACCCGTGCCGGTGAAATACTCGGCTTTGGCCAGGAAGGTGATCCGGCGGCGGACGACCAGCGGCAGGAAGAAACTATCTGCCACCGCCAGATGGTTACTTGCCAGAATGACCGGGCCGGAATGCGGAACATATTCCAGGCCTTCGACTTTCGGCCGACCCAGGAAAGTTAGCAACGGGCCCATGAGGATGTACTTGCACAACCAGTACCACATAGGCCCTCTCCCGTGCCCTCTCCTGCGCTCTCCCCCGCCAACTCAACGCGGAGACGCTCGCCTTCCGGCTAACTGTACCCAGCGCGCGTTGTCGCCAACCACGGGGCGAGCCGGTTCACGGACAATCCTCAGGAGCGGGTCGAGGTTCGCCGGCACCGGGCTCGCCGCCAACCGGCTCCACCACGATGTTTATCCGGTGATAGCTCGCGTCGGCGGTCGGCGGAGCCGTTTCACCGGTTGCCGACGTGGCCGCCTCGCCGGCTGCCGGCTCGGGCTCCGTTCCGACCGGTGAAGTTGCTGCGCGGGACTCGTGGCGCGGCGTTTCCGCGACCATCGCCCGCACCACCGCCATCAGCGCGACACTGTGCTCGGCGATCGCATTGAGCATCGGGTGCTGTTCACCGCTGATCAGGGCGGCCAGCGCGCACACCGGGCACCACACCTGCTGACAGCGGCCCGGGCCACGCAGCGATTCACCCGCCATCGTCGCGGCCGCCCGCACGGCCGGGTCCAGCCGGTCGAGGAACGCCTCGGCCAGCTGACGCAGCTCGGGCCCGATTTCGGAGTGGCCGGTCACTTCGGCCACACCTGCGGATCGGGCCGGAATCGTACTGTCAGCTCACGACCCCTCAATGCGGCGCCCGTCACGACGCAGCGGCGCAGGACCGGGGCCAGCCGGACCCGCCGCCGCAGGCTACCGACCCCGATGATCAGGTCGTCGCCGGCCCTCCCGAGGTCCAGCGCGCCGGGATCGAGTGGGGGCAGCTCCAGCCGCATGCGGTAGATCGCGTCCAGGCCGGAACCGGATTCGCGATCGACGACCGGTCGCAGCGGCCCCGGCGGGGCCGCGCCGTCTCGCCGACGCGACTCATCGAGCAGCTGGCCCAGCGCCTTCGGCCCGATCGGCTCGCCGGCCAGGTGCGGCGTCAGCACCAGCCGAAGCTCGCCGACCGAGACAGCGAGTTCCTCGAGCACCGATTGCTGCTCGGCAATCCGCGCCGCATACCAGTCGAAAGCCGGATGGTCCGGCAGCTTGCGGTACTCATAGGAATCGTTCCGGAAAAGCACCTGATTGACGATCACTTCACTGACTCTGATCCCCATTACGGCCAGCGAGCCGAGTGTCCGGACGGCTTCAGCGGCCACCACCCGTTCCGGGGTGAGAATCACATGTGCGCTCGCCTGTTCCCCGGACAGCAGGGCCGCTAGTCGCTCCAGGCCGGCGTGGGCGGCCTCCACCATGAGCACCGTGGCCGCGCCACGGGGATCCTCCGCGGCTGCGGATAGCCGGCGATGGCGGGGCCAGCAGCGCTCGACGTACATTGCGAAGGCCGCGGGCAGGGTCAGCATTCGCAGGGCGTCCGCGGTTGATGCGCAGTCGACCACCACATAGTCCCAGCTTCCGGAGTCGACCAGGTCGACGACCGCGCGCAGGCCCACGACCTCCTGGATCCCCGGTACCACCGAAAGCTCCTCGGGTGCAATGGTGTTCAGGTCGGATGCCGGAAATCGAGCCGCTAAAACCGGCGCGGCTACACGCCAGGTTGACTCCAGCAAAGCAAGCGTGTCCAGGGCCATGGCGTCCAGGTGCCCGCCGCCGGTGTCTCCGCCCCGTTCCTCGGTGAGGACTCGAACCGGCTGCCGATCGCCACTGGGCTCGATCTGAGCGCCGAGCACGTCACCGAGGGAATGGGCCTGGTCGGTCGATATCGCCAGCACCTTCTCACCGCGGAGTGCCGCCTGCACCCCGGTCGCCGCGGCCAGCGTCGACTTGCCCACCCCGCCCTTGCCGACGAAAAAACTGATGCGGGTCTTGCCGGGCCGGTCCGCATCGACGGCGTTGCCACTGGCCGTGTCACTCACCGTCACTGACGTCCTCGACGCGCTTCTTGAGATCTTTCAGTGCCGTCTCGGTCAACCTGCGTTCGGCTTTACGTTTGAGCAGGCCGATCATCGGCATCGTCAGATCCACCGCAAGCTCGTAGGTGACGTCCGTTCCAGATCCGTTCGGGACCAGCGTGTAGGCCCCGTCCAGCACTTTGAGCAGAGTGCTGGACATCAGCGACCAACGCACGGATCGACGATCGGGCGGCCACTGGTAGGCGAGAACCATGGTGTCGCGCAGCACCGCGGCCTCCAGCACCAACCGGGCGACCTTCGGATAGCCCTCAGCATCGGTTTCGAGCACCTCGGTCTCGGTGTACTCCGACACCCACTGCGGGTAGGAGCCGATATCGGCGATGACCTCCATCACCGTGCGGGGGTCCGCATCGATGTAGATCGTTTGTGCCGTCTTGTCCGCCACTGTCTGTTCCGCCGCTGCCTTGTCCGCCGCTGCCTTGTCCGCCGCTGCCTTGTCCGCCGCTGTGTGCCGCTTGTCCATCACTCCACTGTCAGGGTTCCCGAGACTGCCAGGATCCCCGAGAAATCAAACCGTACCCTCCCGTGGCAGCGGGACCGCGGGCATTAAACGGTTGGCGCGACACCGACCTGCCGGGAGGCCTCCAAGGTTTGCTTGACCTCGAATGCCATCCGCTTTCCCGCCACCCGACGGCGGTGCGTCATCGCCGGCAGGTCCATCTTCGCCAGCTGCCATCCAGCTGCTCCAGCGGGTTCGGCGTGCAGAAAATAATGCAGCACCACACCGTCGAGTACCGGTTCCAGCCAGACCTCCATGGTGCCGGTCACCGCACCGGCGACAGTCCAGCGGACACCCTTGTCGGCTCGGTCCTCGACAACCTCGAGCAGCAGATCCGGAAACCACCGTCGCCACCGCGTTCGGTCCCCCACCGCGCGACCGACCGCGACGGGACTCGCCGCGATGAAGGTCTCGTCGGCGACCTGAATGCTGCTCATTACATCAGCCTCACATATCGCCCGAACGAACCCGCAGCAGGTCGGCCAGCCTCGAGGTGTGGGTGTCCCAGTTCCAGTCCCGGCCGATCCACCGGCGTCCGGCCTCGCCGATGCGACGGCAGGTCACCGGATCGGATAACAGATCGCTGACGGCCTCGACGATCTCATCGACCGAACGGCCGTCGATGACCCGCCCGGTCTCGCTCTGCCGAACGGTTTCCGGCGCCCCTCCGGAGTTACCCGCCACCACCGGCACACCGGTCGCCGAGGCCTCGAGGAATACGATTCCCAGACCTTCGACGTCGAGGCCGGCCCCCCGGGTTCGGCACGGCATCGCGAAAACGTCGGCCATCGCGTAGTGGGCCGGCAGTTCGGCACCGGGCACCCCGCCGGCGAAGACGACATCGGCACCGACGCCACAGTCCTCGGCCAGCCGGCGCAGAGCGTCGGCCTGCGGTCCGCCGCCGACGATGACCAGTGCCGCACCCTCCACCTTCGCCCTAATCCTGGGGAGCGCCTTGATCAGCATGTCCTGACCTTTGCGCGGTACCAGCCGGGAGATACACACCACCACGGGCCGCCCACCCAACCGGTAGCGGGTCCGCAGCGTGGCACGGGCGGCCGGATCAGGATGGAAACGGTCGGTGTCCACGCCCGGCGGCAGGTGCTCAAGGCGGGCACGCGGACCGAACGCTGAAGCGAACCTGCCCCGGGTGTAGCCGCTGACGTAGGTGATGACGTCAGCCTCCTCACCGATACGCCGCAGCGCCGACCGGGCGCCGGGCAGCATCGACCACCCGACCTCGTGACCGTGGGTACTGGCCACCACCCGTCGAGCGCCGGCGCATCGCGCCCGGGCTGCCAGCAGGGCCAGCGGCGCCGCCGCACCGAACCAGACCGTTTCGATGTCGTGTTCGCGGATCAGTCGGCGCATCGTGCGGGCTACACCAGGCTCGGGAACCATCAGCGTCCCAGGATGCCGGACAACCCGGAACGGGGCGGTCAGGTCATAGCTGTCGGCCCCCTTCCACCGCGGCGCGTACACGGTCAGGCGATGTTCACCGGCGGCGGTCAGCCGGTTGGCGAATTGCTCGAGATAAGACTGGATACCACCGCGACGCGGTGGAAAATCATTGGTGAGCAGCAGAATCCGCGACATCGTCCACACAGGCTATCGGTCGGTTGTCGGTCGACCGGCTAGCGGTTGAGCCACCCGCCCCAGCGGGCCTGCACATCGGCGAGGTCAGTTCCCAGCGCCCCCCGAACCGCCGCGGCGAGATCGCCGTGGCCGGGACCGCAAGCCTGCTCGTAGAGTCGGCGAAGCCCGTCGGTTCCGTAGCTGTCGGCCACGAATCGGGCGAACCACCATGCCCGGTCATACCCTGCTGCCCGATCCGGACCGAACGCGTCGAGCTCGGCATCCGACGGCAGCGCGGCTGTCGCGGCCGCGCCCGGGGGAATCGGGGCGGGGGGCCGGGAGACGAAGTCGGCGACCCCCTCGGTCAGCCAGCGTGGGGCGTCCAGGGCGGTCTCGGTCCGGGCGGCAATATGAAAAAGCTCGTGAGTCAACACGATTCGCAATCCCGAGTCCGTCATGCCGGACGCCCCGGGTGCCAGCACGATGCGCTGCCCCGATGCCCGCCGATGGGCGAAGTCCACCTTGTCGGCGACGGCGACCGCGGCGATATCGGTCCACTCCCTATCCGGGTCCAAGTCCGCCTCGGCCGCGAACTCGGCGGCGGAACCGGTGGCGACCACGCTGATGTCGGATGTCCAGTCGGTTCCCCAGAACCGCTCGACGGCCCGGACCGAGTCACCGATATCGGCACGGACTCGCTGCAGCAGCGCGTCCGTGCGGGCCCCGCCCAGACTCGTCAATCGAAGGATTCGGCCATCCCCCACCACCATCGGCGCCAATTCCGACCCGGCTTCGGGCCCGGACCAGGACTGCGTCTGGGTTTGGGTCTGGGTTTGCGTCTGGGTCTGGGTTTGCGTCTGAGTCTGGGTCTGGGTTTGGATCTGGGTCTGGGTCACCGCCAGCAGGACCACGGCCGCGAACAGTTGCCCGAACAGCAGGGCGCCCAGCATTTTCCGCAGCCAGCCTGACCGTTGGCTCGGCGGCGCGGCACCGACCGGCGACTCAGTACCGACGGACGTTGTAGATCGGGGCGTTGTACACCGACTCGACGAGAACCGGGATGCCGTAGGTGGAGGCGTGCACCATCATGCCGTCGCCGATATAGATGCCGACGTGCGAGGCGTCGGAGTACTGGGCGACCACATCACCGGGCTGCATCTGGTCGACCGACACCGGTTGGCCACCGGCGGCCAGGGCGTAACTCGAATGCGGCAGGAACACCCCGGCTTGCTGGAATGCCCAGCGGACGAGGCCGGAGCAGTCGAATGCGCTCGGGCCGGAGCCGCCCCAGGTGTAGGGCGAGCCCAGCCTGGTGAGAGCCGCCTGAACGGCTGTCGCACCGGCGCCGCTGCCGGGACCACCGGGCATGGGCACGGCGGCCAGCGTGGCGATGTCGGTGCCCGGGGCGGCTTCGGGTGCCGGCGCGTCCGGGACAGCCGCGGGAGGCGCGGCTGGCGCGGCCGGAGCGGCTAGGACAGCGCGCTGAGAAGGGGTGAGCATCGCATAACGGGCCTTCACCACGGCAATCTGGACCTGCAACTCGGACTGCCGACGCTGCAGGTCAGCGCGGATGGCGGCGGCTTCGTCGGCGGCGGCCTTAGCCTCGGCCGCGGAGATGGCCGAGGCGGCCTCGATCGTTACGGCCTCCTCGCTGACCTGCCGGAAGCTCTGCATCTGTGCCGCCATCTCGATGGCCATCACCCGTTGGACAGCCATCTTATCGATCAGGTTCTGGGGTGAGGTGGCGGTCAGCATCGCGTTGAATCCGTCGGTGCGCCCGCCCATGTAGACCGATGCCGCGAGCTTGTTGACCGCGCCCTGGTAACCGACGAGCTGGGCTTTGGCGGCGTCGAGGGCCGCGAGATCCTCGGCATGCCGTTGGTCCGCCTCGACCTGGAGCTGCACCTTCTGGTTCAAGTCGAGCTGAGCAGAGTGCATGGACTCGGTCAGCTGCTCGGCCTGACGTGACAACTCGGTCAGTTTGGCCAGCGCATCCTCAGCCGGATCGGCGACGGCCGCGGTAGACCAGACGCCAGCAAACGTCATTATGCTCACGATTGCGGCCACCAGGGGCTTACGGGCCACGAACTTAACCAGAAACGTGCGGTCAACCTTCAAAATGGCGCATCCTTTGACTGCTGTGGACTCAACCCGCCGGACTGCCGGTCACTATTCTGTCGATATTCCTTAGGTCTCGAACAGGTTACGAAACGGCATCAGCTTTGTCCAACGAACGGGCCTGAGGTCAGTAGACACTCGCGCAACAGTGGTAACACCGCCCCCGCAAGGGCAGCGTGTGACGCCTAGCTCGCCAGACCGGGATCGCCGTCCCGGCGGATGGGGACCAGCCGCAGCCGCGGTGCGAGACCCGCCTCGGCCAACACCTCGAGGGCCGCACGCTCGTCCTGTAGCAACGTCTCGGGAACCCCCAACAGGACGCTGACCACGCAATCACGACAACCCGGGCCGCGTACCGCACAGTCATCGCAGTCGATTACGACCGGGTCGAGCGCGCCGACCGGCTCTGCATCGGGGTGTTCCATATCGGTCTCCTTACCTACGTTTTACCTAGGTTGCGGTGCAACCTGCGGTGATCGACTCGAACCCTAGGAGTGAGCACCGACAACTCTCGGGCCAACTCCGGGGCCAACTCCGGGGCCAACTCCGGGGCCAACTCCGGGGCCAACTCTGAAGTGTCACGACCGCCGACTGTCGGTGTCCGCTCCTACCCTCACTTCCCATGGCCGGTGCCCGCGTCGACCCGCAGTTCAGCTTCGTGTTCGCCGACGGGAACGATCTCGCCGCGGCCGAGTTGCCGCTGCGCGAAACCACCTTCGTGGTGGTCGATCTGGAAACCACCGGCGGACGCCCCCGGGCCGGTGCCGACGGCTCTGTCGATGCCATCACCGAGATCGGGGCGGTCAAGGTGCGTGGCGGCGAGGTCATCGGCGAGTTCGCCACCCTGGTCGACCCTGGCCGCGATATCCCGCCCAAGGTCGTGGAACTCACCGGCATCACCACCGCACTGGTGCGTGACGCCCCGGCCATCTCGACGGTCTTACCGATGTTTCTGGAGTTCGCCCGTGGTGCGGTGCTGGTGGCCCACAACGCCCGTTTCGATATCGGCTTTCTGCGCGCCGCCGCTGAACAGTGCAATATCGCCTGGCCCCGACCCCCGGTGCTGTGCACGGTCCGACTGGCCCGCAGAGTGCTCAGCCGCGAAGAGGCTCCGAGTGTGCGGCTGTCCGCGCTGGCGCGCCTGGTCGGCGCCGCCACCCAGCCCACCCACCGAGCCCTTGACGACGCGCGCGCCACCGTGGAGGTGCTGCACGCTCTCATCAGCCGGGTCGGCAACCAGGGGGTGTCGAGCTACAGCGACCTGTGCGCGTATCTGCCCACTGTCAGCACCGCTCAGCGCGGCAAGCGCACCCTGGCCCATCAACTGCCGCACCGGCCCGGGGTCTATCTCTTCCGAGGACCGTCCGGCGAGGTCCTCTATGTGGGTACCTCCGGCGATCTGCGGCACCGGGTCGGCCAGTATTTCAACGGCGCCGACTCGCGCGCCCGGATCGCCGAAATGGTCAGCCTCGCCACCTCGGTCGACCATGTGGAGTGCGCCCACACCCTGGAGGCCGGCGTGCGGGAGCTGCGGCTGCTGGCGGCCCATGCCCCGCCCTACAACCGCCGGTCACGTTTTCCGCACCGGTGGTGGTGGGTGGTGCTGACCGACGAGCCCTTCCCGCGGCTGTCGGTGGTGCGGTCACCCGCCCGGCAGCTGGCCGTCGGGCCGTTCCGTTCCCGCGCCGATGCCCTCGACACCAGCGGGTTGATCGCACGGTTCACCGGCCTCCGGACCTGTACAAACCGGATCGGACGGGGAGGCGAGCACGGACCGGCCTGTCCACCCCGGGAGGTCTCACCCTGCCCGGCGCACCGCGGTTTGGACGCATCCCGGTATGCCGCCGCCTCGCAGCGGGCCACTGATCTCATTGCCGGTCTGGACAACTCCGCACTGACGGCCGCGGTCGAGCAGATCGGCGACCTCGCCGGGCGGGCTTGCTACGAGAGTGCGGCCCGTTTACGGGACCGGACTGCCGCCGCGATGCAGGCACTCTGGCGGGGGCAGCGCTTGGGGGCGCTGGCCGCCGTCGAAGAGCTGGTGGGGGCCGCCCCCGACGGCCGTGGTGGTTGGCGATTCGCTGTCGTCCGATACGGGCAGCTGGCAGCCGCGGGATGCGCGCGGCGCAGCGTGCCACCGATGCCGGTGGTGGAGGCACTGCTCCGCGGAGCTCAAGTCGTCATGCCACAACAGGCTCCGCTCGGCGGGGCACTGGTCGAGGAAACCTCTCTAATCGCCCGCTGGCTGAGCGAACCCGGCGTGCGGATCGTCAGCACCACGCGCGGTTTGGCGTCGCCACTGCGCTCCGCCGGCCCGTGGCTGAGCTGGGCCGCCGCCGCCCGATCGGCCCGGCAAGCCGCCGTCGAACTGGCGGCTTCAGAGCTCGTGGGTGAACCCGATCCACCGGTCCAGCAGCCGCTGCGCCGCGCCGGAATCGATCGCCTCGGCGGCGCGGCGCAGCCCGTCCTGCCAGGACGAGAACCATTCGACATGACCGGATAATCCGTCGTGGGCGACCATCGCCCCGGCCGCGTTGAGCACGACGGCATCGCGCACCGGTCCGGTCGCCCCGGCGAACACCGCTCGGGCCTCGGCAGCATTGGTATCGGCGTCTCCGCCGACGAGATCGGAGGTTCGCGCCCGGGGAAACCCGAAACCCAGCGGGTCGAAGGTGACCTTCTCGATGGTTCCCGCTCGCACCCGCCAGATGGTGCTGGTGGTGGTAGTGGTCAGCTCGTCGAGCCCATCGTCACCGTGCACCACGAGGACGCTGGCCCCACGGGCCGCGAAGACCCCCGCCATCACCTCGGCCAGCTCGTCGAACGCGCAGCCGATCATTCCGGCCCGCGGACCGGCGGGGTTCGTCAGGGGACCGAGGAGATTGAAAACCGTCGGCACGCCGATCTCCCGGCGCGGTGGTCCCGCGTACCGGTAGGACGGGTGGAAAACCGGGGCGAAGCAGAAGCCGATTCCCACCTCGGCCACGCATCGAGCCACATCTTCGGGACCCAGGTCAATCCGAACCCCCAGCGCTTCGAGCATGTCGGCGCCGCCGCTGCGCGAGGAGGCCGCCCGGTTGCCGTGTTTGACCACCGGCACCCCGGCCGCGGCCACCACTACCGCGGCCATGGTGGACAGGTTCACGGTGTTGGCCCGGTCGCCGCCGGTGCCGACGACGTCGACGGTCTCGGTGCCGATCACCTTGGTCGGGACCCGCAGCGCATAGCCCAGCATGGTGTCGGCCAGTGCTCGCACCTCCGCGGCCGTCGGCCCCTTCATCTTCATCGACACGCCGAAGGCGGCGATCTGGGCCGGTGTCGCGTCCCCGGCCATGATCTGGTCCATCGCCCAGGCCGCCTCCCCCGGCTCTAGTTCCGAACGGTTCGTCAATCTGCCCAGGACCTGCGGCCATGATGGATTCGGGGCACCGGTGACAGGCTCAAGAGGGGTGGTTTCCACTGCCAGATCGTCGCATGTCGGCCCACGGCCGCCGAGGGCGGTGACGGCCCGGCAATAAACTTGTTGTGACCAATTCGGCCCCTGGCTGTACCTCAACAACTACAAAGCGTCATACTTCATGCTGTGACGAGCGCTGCAGGTACCTCCGGAACCGCCATAACGTCGCGGGTGCATTCGCTGAACCGGCCCAACATGGTCAGCGTCGGCACCATCGTGTGGCTTTCCAGTGAGCTGATGTTCTTTGCTGGGCTGTTCGCGATGTACTTCACGGCGCGCTCCCACGCCAGCGGCGCCTGGCCACCGCCACCCACCGAACTCAACCTCTACCAGGCCGTTCCGGTCACGCTCGTGCTGATCGCCTCGTCATTCACCTGCCAGATGGGGGTGTTTGCTGCCGAGCGCGGTGATGTTTTCGGGCTGCGCCGCTGGTACACGATCACCTTCCTGATGGGCTTTTTCTTCGTCCTCGGGCAGGGCTATGAGTACTACCACCTGATCACGCACGGAACCACGATCGCCTCCAGCGCCTACGGCAGCGTCTTTTACATGACCACCGGATTCCACGGCCTGCACGTCGTCGGCGGCCTGGTCGCGTTCATCATGCTGCTGATGCGCACCCGGATGAGTAAGTTCACCCCGGCCCAGGCGACCGCGGCCATCGTGGTGTCCTACTACTGGCACTTCGTCGACATCGTCTGGATCGCCCTGTTCGCGACGATCTACTTCATCCGCTGATGAGAAGGGGTTCGATGCTTCCCGGTTCAGTGCTCAAGAAGCGGTCTGGCATGACCGAAAAATCCCGCCGACGGGTGCGGCGTCGGCTGACCGGGGCCCTGCTCCTGCTGTTCGGCCTGGTGCTGTCCGGCGTCGTCGCCGCCACCTTGACGCCGAAGCCCCAGGTGGCCGTCGCCGACGAGTCGCAGTCAGCGCTGCTGCGAACCGGCCAGCAACTGTATGAGACCGCTTGCATCAGCTGCCACGGCGCCAACCTCCAGGGTGTCACCGGTCGCGGTCCCAGCCTGGCCGGAGTCGGTGAGGCGGCGGTGTTCTTCCAGGTCAACACCGGCCGGATGCCGGCGATGCGTGGCGAAGCACAGGTGGCCCGCAAGGCGCCGAACTTCGACTTGGCCCAGACCGATGCGATGGGCGCCTATATCCAAAGCATCGGCGGCGGCCCCCTGGTTCCCCGCGATGCCAACGGGCAGATCGCCGACACGTCGCTGATCGGCAACGACGTTGCACGCGGCGGTGACCTGTTCCGGCTGAACTGCGCGTCCTGCCACAACTTCACCGGCCGCGGCGGCGCGCTCTCCTCCGGTAAGTACGCCCCCGGCCTGGACCCGGCCACACCCGCGCAGATCTACACCGCGATGTTGACCGGCCCGCAGAACATGCCCAAGTTCTCCGACCGGCAGCTGGGCCCGGAAGAGAAGAAGGACATCATTGCCTACGTCCGTTCGTCCTCGCAGACGATGAACCCGGGCGGATACGGCCTCGGCGGCTTTGGGCCGGCCTCTGAGGGCATGACGATCTTCATCGTTGGAATGGTTGCCGCAATTGGAGTCGCGATGTGGATCGGGGCACGCTCATGAGTGAATCGGATAAGCCGCAGGACGCAAACCTCTCCGGAATGTCGGAGTCCGAACTCGCTGCCCTCGGCGGCCGCATGGACGGCGTCGACACCGTCTTCCGGGAATCACGCTGGCCGGTCGCCGGAACCCGCGCGGAGAAGCGATCCGAACGCCTCGTCGCGTTCTGGCTGATGTTCGCCGGCCTGATGGGTCTGCTCCTGCTGCTGGTCTTCCTGTTCTGGCCGTGGCAGTACAAGCCCTACGGCGTCAAAGGCAATTTCCTGTACTCCTGGGCCACCCCGATGTACGGAATCACCTTCGGTTTGTCCATCCTGGCGATCGGCATCGGCGCGGTCCTCTACCAGAAGAGGTTCATCCCCGAGGAGATCTCCATTCAGGATCGCCACGACGGACGATCCCCGGAACTGGACCGCAAAACCTCGGCGGCGACCCTGGTCGACGCATTCGACAGTTCGACGATCAAACGCCGCAAGATGATCGGAATGGCGGCCGGTATCGGACTCGGTGCGTTCGGGTTGGGCACCCTGGTCGCGGCGGTCGGCGGCATCATCAAGAACCCGTGGAAGCCGGTGGTGCCCACGGCCAACGGCCTCGAGGCGGTGCTGTGGACCTCGGACTGGACTCCCCGTTTCAAGGGCGAGACGATCTTCCTGGGCCGCGCCACCGGCCGCCCCGGCGAGTCTCCGTTCATCAAGATGCGGCCGGAGGACATCGACGCCGGCGGTATGGAGACGGTGTTCCCCTGGCGGGAAGAAGACGGCGACGGCACGACCGTGGAGTCCCACGAGCGGCTTACCCATATCTCGTTCGGTGTCCGCAACCCGGTGATGCTGATCCGCATAAAACCGACCGATATGCCACGGGTCGTCAAACGGCAGGGCCAGGAGAGCTTCAATTTCGGTGAGCTGTTCGCCTACACCAAGGTCTGCTCACACCTGGGCTGCCCGTCATCGCTGTACGAGCAGCAGACCTACCGAATCCTCTGCCCGTGCCACCAGTCGCAGTTCGATGCGCTGCACTTCGCAAAGCCCATCTTCGGGCCGGCTGCCCGGGCCCTGGCACAGTTGCCTATTACTATCGATAAGGACGGCTACTTGGTCGCCGATGGCGACTTCATCGAACCCGTTGGACCGGCATTCTGGGAGCGCAGATCATGAGTACAAGCGTCGCCGACCGCCTTGACAAGGCTGCCGACAATATCGATTCGCGGTACCACCCGTCAGCAGCGCTGAGGCGCCAGTTGAACAAGGTTTTCCCCACCCATTGGTCATTCTTGCTGGGTGAGGTTGCACTGTACAGCTTCATCATCTTGCTACTGACCGGCGTGTATCTCACGCTGTTCTTCGATCCCTCCATGGCCCATGTGACCTACGAAGGGGTGTACCAGCCGCTGCGCGGTATCCAGATGTCCCGGGCCTACGAGACCGCCTTGGACATCAGCTTCGAGGTCCGCGGCGGCCTGTTCGTCCGGCAGGTCCACCACTGGGCAGCTCTGCTGTTCGCCGCATCGATCATGGTGCACCTGGCCCGCGTCTTCTTCACCGGAGCATTCCGCAGACCGCGTGAGGCCAACTGGATGATCGGCTCTCTGCTGCTCATCCTGGCAATGTTCGAGGGCTTCTTCGGCTACTCACTGCCCGACGACCTGCTCTCGGGAACCGGCGTCCGCGCCGCCCTGTCCTCCATCACCTTGGGCCTACCGCTGATCGGCACCTGGATGCACTGGGCGCTGTTCGGCGGCGATTTCCCCGGCGACATCATCATCCCGCGGCTGTACGCCCTGCACATCCTGGTGCTGCCCGGAATCATGCTGGCGCTTATCGGCGTTCACTTGGCGCTGGTGTGGTTCCAGAAGCACACCCAGTTCCCCGGTCCGGGTCGTACCGAGACCAACGTCGTCGGCGTCCGGGTGATGCCGGTGTTCGCGGTGAAGTCCGGCGCGTTTTTCGCCATGATCGTCGGTGTTCTGGGCCTGATGGGCGGCCTGTTGCAGATCAACCCGATCTGGCAGCTCGGTCCGTACAAACCATCCCAGGTGTCGGCCGGCTCACAACCGGACTTCTACATGATGTGGACAGACGGCCTGATCCGACTGTTCCCGCCGTGGGAGATCTACATCGGCAATCACACCATCCCGGCGGCTGTCTGGGTCGCGGTGATCATGGGAATCGTGTTCCTGCTGCTCATCATCTATCCGTTCCTGGAGCAGCGGTTCACCGGTGACGACGCTCATCACAACCTGCTACAACGCCCCCGCGACGTCCCGGTCCGTACCGGGATCGGAGCGATGGCCATTGCGTTCTACATGGTCCTGACGCTGAGCGCGATGAACGACATCCTGGCGTTCAAGTTCCACGTCTCCCTGAACGCGATGACCTGGATCGGCCGTATCGGGATGCTGGTACTGCCTCCCCTGGTGTTCTTCCTGACCTACCGGTGGGCGGTTGGCCTGCAGCGCAGCGACCGAGAGGTGCTCGAACACGGTGTCGAAACCGGAATCATCAAGCGGTTGCCGCACGGTGCGTACGTTGAATTGCACCAGCCCCTTGGACCGGTGGACGAGCATGGCCACCCGATTCCACTGGAGTATCAGGGTGCCGCGCTACCCAAACGGATGAACAAGCTGGGCTCCGGAGGTAAACCCGGCCGCGGCAGCTTCCTGACGGCCGACCCGGCGTCTGAGAACGCCGCTCTGAATGAAGCGACACATGCCTCCGAAGCGCGGGCACTGACCGCGTTGAAGGAGTACCAGGAGGATGAACCGGTGTCGAATGGTAACGGCAACGGAGCCCATGGGAACGGCAACGGTACGGGCCGCAGCAACGGAAACGGGAACGGAAACGGGTCCCACCAGCACTAATTTCCTACTCTGAGGTAACGAGAAAACAGGTATCGACAAAACGCGCGACCGGCTTCAGCCGGTCGCGCGTTTTGTTTGATTGAGCGCCATCCCGCCAGTGGGGGGGGGACGGGTGAGAACGGGTGCCGGCGGATGCCGAGTGGCCAACGGAATCAGCGTGACACCTGTCCCTCACAAGGGGACGACAGCGACCGAGCTATTCGGGGGCGGACGGCTGTTTGGGGGCGAATGCTTCGTGCCGATATTTAGAGAGCAGCGGGCGTTGGGGATCAGGACGATCCGGCGGCCTGCGCCGCATCAACTGCCGCACTCAACCAGCGCTGGAACATCACCAGGATCGCCGGCATTGCGATCGTCATGGCTGCGGCCACCCCGAGTGCCACCCAAGCGCCGGTATCACTGGCCACGGCCAGCAGATAGGTCGCAACCGCGACGGCGATCAGGGCCAGGCCCATCGAAGCCAGGATCGAAGTGGTTCCGCGCAGCCACAACCGGTCCACCACCCCGGCGGGAACGTGTGCGATGTCGGCGGACCCATCCGCTTCTTGTGGCGCGGAGGGGTCCACACCGAACACCCGCAGCTTTTCCGTGGGCGCATCCGCGGTGCGAGCGGGGGCGGCGGGTTCAGCTACCTTCGCCGGGGGCTCGACCTGGGCGGTCCGGCGGGCCCGGATCAACAGCGGGATCGCTCCCGCGATGACCACGGCGGAGACGATGATGATGCTGTACAACAACCAGGAGGATTGCCCGTCCAGGTTCCCGGCCCGTCCGCTACCGAGCCGGATCAACGCGACGGTGGCGAAGACCGTCGCGGTCAGTAGGACCAGCCAGATCGCACCGCATACACCGACCAGAATGCGATCCACCATTTCCGGCGTCCGCTCCGTCGCTGGTTCTTCGTGTCCCGGATCCGAGCCCATCAGCAGCTCGTCTGCGCGGCGTTGTTCTGATTGGATGAGAGCACCGTCCCGTCGTTAGTGGTGATGGAGCAGTTCAGCCTGCTGACGAGGAACAGACTGGATGCCTGTACCGAGCCCACATCAGACTGTGAAATCGGGGTAACCGTCAGCGACCAAGGAATGTAGACATTGCGCTGCGTGCGCCGACGGCCCGAGGCGTCGACATAGGTCACCGAAATGATGTCGCCAGGTGCCTTCGTGCCGGTGACGGTATACGTCACCTGCCGCGGGCCGACCGGGGCCGTTGTGCTCGGAGGCGGCGGCTCGGTGGCCTCCGCCGGGGCCGGTGGCGGGGGCTCCGGTTCCGGCGGTGGCGGTGGCGGCGGGGGCGGCGCGGGTTCGGGAATGATCGTGACGGTTTCGGTGGGCGGCGGGGGCGGCGGAGGTTCCGGCGGCGGGGGCGGCGGTGGTTCCGGCGGCGGCGCGGTGATCTCGTCCTGAACCGGTGGCGGCACGGTCGTCGTTGTGGCCGGTACGGCCAGATCGGTGGTGTCGGTCGTGACGAGCAGCGAAACCGAGACGACCAGGGAGACGGCGGCGACGATCGCGGTCACCCCGACCACCCATGGCCACTTGGGCGGTGGGAGTTCCTCGGTCGCCTCGCCGGCCCGCTCGTAGACGTCGTAGTCGAGGATTTCCAGATCGGCGGGCAGGTACGGGGATATCGCGTACTGCTCGGATTCCGGGGCCGAGTAGGCACGGGAGAAACCGGTGTCGGTCAGTTCCTCCCGGTCATCGACCGGCAGGTCCAACGGCTGATCGCCTGGATTCCTGTCCGGCGGATTCGGCCCGCTCATCCTCGCCTAGTTCCTCTTTCGACTCCCCGTGACGCGGTGCCCGCGTCGGGCACGTCCTAGCCCACGGCGAACACTACCCAACAGAACCGCTCACGGGCGGCGCAGCACACCGTCGGCAGATCGAATAACTACCGGTTCCCAACCTCGGATCAGTGCCGCTCGGGCCCGACGTAGTACTCGAAAACCAGACCGGAGACCGCACCGAGCACCATGACGATTCCGGCCGCGATCAACCAGGGCAGCCATAGCGCGGCCCCGACTGCGGTGATGGAGAAGGCCAGCGCAATCATGACCGGCCACCAGCTGTGCGGCGGGAAGAAGCCCAGCTCGCCGGCACCGTCAGAGACGTCGGCGTCCTCGTAGTCCTCCGGGCGAGTGTCGAGGCGGCGCGCCACGAACCGGAAGAAGGTCCCGATGATCAGCGTCAACCCGGCGGTGAGCGCCAGAGCGGTCGTACCGGCCCACTCGAATCCACCCGGCTTCTCGAAGATCGCCGTCAACGCCCCGTAGGCGATGGCGGCGAGCAAGAAGAACCCGGTCAGGATTTCGAACAGTCTGGCCTCGATGCGCATCCCGCACTCCCCTACTTCGTCGCCTGGGCGGCGGCCGTCTCAGGTTTCGGCATCACCTGTTCGCCTCGGCGTGTGTCGAACGGCCTCGTCGTGACCGCGAACGGCTCCTCGTTGATCGCCTTCAGCGCCTCGGCGTTCGTCTTACCGGCGGTTCGGGCCGCCAGGTAAGTCTTGAAGGCATCCGGCTCAACCACCCGGATCTCGAAGTTCATCATCGAGTGGTACGTACCGCACATCTCGGCACAGCGGCCCACGAACGCACCGGTCCGGGTGATTTCGGCGACCTGCCAGATGTTTTCCGAGTGGTTTTCCTTCGGATTCGGGAACACGTCGCGCTTGAAGAGGAACTCCGGCACCCAGAACGAGTGGATGACGTCGGCCGAGGCCTGCTCGAACTCGATGCGCTTGCCGACCGGGAGCACCAGGACGGGAATCTCCTCGCTGGTGCCGAGGGTCTCGATCTTGTCGAAGTTCAGGTAGGTCTTGTCCTCGGGGTTCTTTCCGGCGATCGCGCCGATGTGCTCGCCCCCGTGGGAGTCGCCACCTTCGGGTGCTGAAGCCAGCGCGGCCGAACGTTCCGGGATGGCGCCGTCGTAATCGAAGGACCCGTCCGCGTAGTTCACCTTCTGGTAGCCGAACTTCCAGTTCCACTGGAAGGCGGTCACATCGACGATGACCTCGGGCTTCTTCATGTCGGTGAATTTGTTCTGCGTTACGACGGTGAAGTAGAAGAGCACCGAGACGATCACGAACGGGACTACGGTGAGCACCAACTCCAGCGGCATGTTGTAGCCGAACTGGCGGGGAAGCTCCTCATCACCTTGCTTCTTACGGTGGAAAGCCGCGGTCCAGAACATCAGACCCCAGACGATCACCCCGATGACAAGCGCGGCGATAACCGAGCCGAGCCACAGCTTGTGATTGGCCTCTGCCTCCGGGGTGATGCCGTTGGGCCACCCCAGGGCGAGTCCCTCGCGCCAGCTGCACCCGCTGAGGGACAGCGCCAACGCCGCGAACGTGGCGGTCAGGGCCACGGTCCGCCGCCGGGAGCCCCGGCGTCTGGTGGTGCGGCCAAGCCCGCGTGGTGTCACTGTGCCGCCTCCTGTGTCACAAGCCGGGCGGATGACCTCCGCCAGCGCAGGTAAGTGCCGGTCGGACGCGCATCGCCGTAACGAATACTACGCAGCGTAGACCACCGATCACCACCAGGCCGCGACACCCGGCGATTCAGTTCGGGACGGATTCCCGGGCGGTGTCGGGCCTCGGGCATACTAAGCCCGGTGTGTGGACTGATTGCCCTGGTAGGACATGCGGCCGGCACGATCGACAGCGGGACCGTCGAGGCCGTGGCCGGCTCCTCGCACCTCATGCGCCATCGGGGTCCCGACGAGCCCGGCACCTGGTCCGACGACCGGGTCGTGCTGGGCTTCAACCGGCTCTCGATCATCGATATCGCGCATTCCCACCAGCCACTCCGGTGGGGTCCATCGGAGGAACCGGACCGTTACGTTCTGGTGTTCAACGGTGAGATCTACAACTACCTGGAGTTACGTGCCGAACTGGCCGAGCGTCACGGCGCGAGCTTCGAGACCGACGGCGACGGCGAGGCCATCGTCGCCGCCTATCACTACTGGGGCACCGGGGCGCTGACCCGATTACGGGGGATGTTCGCGTTTGCGCTGTGGGACACCGCCCGCGGGGAACTGTTCTGCGCGCGCGACCCGTTCGGCATCAAGCCGCTGTTCATGGCCAGCGGCCCGGGCGGGACCGTGGTGGGCAGCGAGAAGAAATGCCTGCTCTCGCTCGCGAAGCCGCTCGGCCTGGATACCGGTATCGATCTCCGGGCCCTACAGCACTACACCGTCCTGCAGTACGTGCCCGAGCCGGAGACACTTCACCGGGGGATCCGGCGGCTGGAATCCGGCTGCTACGCGGTGATCCGGCCCGGCCAGGCCCCTGCGGTGACCCGCTACTTCCGGCCGCGCTTTGCCGCCGTGCCATTCCCGGCCGTCGACGCCCAGGCCCGCTACGACGAGATCACCGCCGTCCTGGAGGACTCGGTGGCAAAGCATATGCGGGCGGATGTCACCGTCGGGGCGTTCCTGTCCGGAGGGATCGACTCCACGGCCATCGCGGCGCTGGCCATCCAGCACAACCCGCGACTGATCACCTTCACCACCGGGTTCGAGCGCGAAGGTTTCTCCGAGGTCGACGTCGCCGTCGCATCAGCGGAGGCGATCGGCGCACGGCATATCGCCAAAGTCGTCAGTCAGGCGGAGTTCGTCGCCGCACTCCCGGAGATCGTCTGGTATCTCGACGAGCCGGTGGCCGACCCGGCACTGGTTCCGCTGTTCTTCATCGCGCGCGAAGCGCGCAAACATGTCAAGGTCGTCCTGTCCGGCGAGGGTGCGGACGAGCTGTTCGGCGGCTATACGATCTATCGGGAGCCGCTCTCACTCAAGGCTTTCGACTACCTTCCCCGGCGGGTGCGCACGTCCCTGGGCAAGGCTTCCAAACCATTGCCGGAGGGGATGCGGGGCAAGAGCCTGCTGCACCGCGGCTCACTGTTCCTCGAGCAGCGCTACTACGGAAACGCCCGCAGCTTCTCCGACGAGCAGTTAAGGGCGGTGCTGCCCGGTTTCTCCCCCGAATGGACCCACACCGACGTCACCGCCGCCATCTATGCCGAGTCGGCGGGATGGGATCCGGTGGCACGGATGCAGCACATCGACCTGTTCACCTGGCTTCGCGGCGACATCCTGGTCAAGGCCGACAAGATGACGATGGCCAACTCGCTGGAATTGCGGGTTCCGTTCCTTGACCCGGAGGTGTTCGCCGTCGCCTCGCGGCTACCGTTCGATCAGAAGATCACCCGGACCACGACCAAGTACGCGCTACGGCGGGCGCTCGAGCCGATCGTACCGGCGCATGTGCTCAACCGTGCCAAGCTGGGCTTCCCCGTTCCGATCCGGCACTGGTTGCGTTCGGGGGAACTGATGGACTGGGCCTACCGGATGATCGACACCTCGCAGGCCGGGCATCTGGTGGACCTCGCCGGCGTGCGCAAGATGCTCGACGAACACCGGGCCGGTGACTCCGACCACAGCAGACGGCTATGGACGGTGCTGATTTTCCTGCTGTGGTTCGCGATCTTCGTCGAGGGCAGCGTGACGCCACAGATCAGTGAACCGCGCTACCCGGTGCAGCTGTAACGGTCCATCTTTGACACAGCAGCGGTGACGAAAAAGCTGTGCCGGAACAGCTCTGACGAAACAGCTCTGAGAAGCCGGCGGCCGATCTCGACGCTATCTGGCGCCGAGCGCCGCGGCGATCTCCGCCGATGCCTCGGCGCCATAGGCATCCGCCAGCCGGATCCTGGCGGTTTCGGGGTCCCAGGTCCAGTTCTGCGTCCCGGTGGTCTCCAGCACTAGTACCGCGACCAGCGAGCCCAGCTGGGCCGAACGCTCCAGGTCCAGTCCGGCCCCACGGCCGGTGAGGAACCCGGCCCGGAACGCGTCGCCGACACCGGTCGGGTCCACTTGAGCCGTTTCGGGCACCACCCCGACATGCAGGGTGCTGCCGTCGGAGCCGATCAGGTCGACACCTTTGGCCCCCAGCGTGGTGACCCGGAGGCCGACCTGGGCGAGTACATCCGCCTCGGTCCAACCGGTCTTGGACAGCATCAGATCCCACTCGTAGTCATTGCTGAACAGGTAGGTGGCACCGTCGACCAGGCGGCGGATCTCCTCCCCGGACAGCCGGGCCAGCTGCTGGGACGGGTCGGCGGCGAACGCCAGACCCAATTCGCGACACTCCTCGGTGTGCAGGAACATCGCGTCGGGGTCGTTCGCCCCGATGATGACCAACTCCGGCCGACCGGCCGTGGCGACCACATCGGCGAGCCTGATATTGCGCGCATGTGACATCGCGCCCGGGTAGAAAGACGCGATCTGAGCCATCTCAAGGTCGGTGGTACACACGAACCGGGCGGTGTGCTGGGTATCCGAGATCAGCACGCTGGCGCAGTTCACACCCGCCGCCTCCAGCCACTCCCGGTAGTCGGTGAAATCCATCCCGGCCGCACCGGCCAGCACCGCATCGCCACCGAGCACGCCAATGGCGTACGCCATGTTCCCGGCCACCCCGCCACGGTGCACGACGAGGTCGTCGACGAGGAAACTCAGCGAGACCTTCTGCAGGTGCTCGGCGAGCAGTTGCTCAGAGAACCGCCCCGGAAACCGCATCAGGTGGTCGGTGGCAATGGATCCGGTCACCGCGATCGTCACGAAGTGTCCGCCCTTCAGTCGTTGGGCAGGCCCAGCGGTGCGCTAGCCTGCGTACGAGAGCCGACTATATGACCCGGCCATACCGCAGCTGCGGTCGGAGTGGCTCGGCTCCCGCTTGTGGAGCTGACCGATGACACCCCAGGAGACACAATCGATGGCCGGCCCGTATCCGCCGCACCAGCCGGGTGGCCCCGAGGATCCTTCGCCCCCCGGCACACCCGCGTACCCGGCTCAGCTCTATCCCGCCTATCCGTACCCGGGCGGATACCCGGGCCCCTTGCCTCCTCCGGTGAACTATCCCGCCTCGCCCCGGCGCGGCCGCGCGCTGCTGTGGGCGCTGTTGGGCCTGCTCCTGGTTGCCGCATTGGTCGCCGCGGCCCTGACCTTCGGCGGTGGTCGTGCTGGTCAAGGCTCGGCGGGGTTCACCAATGCCGCAACGAAGAACGCGATCCAAAATTATCTGACGGCGCTGTCCGACAGGGATACCGAGACCGTCGCCGAGAACAATTTGTGTGGCATGTTCGATGCGATCACCGATCGCAGGTCCGACCTCGCCCTGGCCCGACTGGCCAGCGATGCATTCCGCAGCCAGTTCAGCCGGGCGGAGGTCGTCTCGATTGACAAGATCGTGCTGAGCTCGGCCTACCAGGCCCAGGTGCTGTTCACGATGAACGTGTCGCCGGCGTCGTTATCCCGCAACGATCGAGAGCAGGAGCAGGGTGTCGCCCAGATCTTGCGCCAAGACAACCGGTTGCTGGTGTGTTCGTATCTGCTGCGAACCACGGCCCAGTACTGAGGGCCCAATACTGAGGGCCCAATACTGAGGGCCAAATACTGAGCCCCGTCGCTACCGGGAAGCGATCTGGTTACGCGATGGCCGGCTCAGCGACGGCCCGCTCAGTTGAACGAGTCGCCGCAGGCGCAGGATCCGGTCGCGTTGGGATTATCGATGGTGAAACCCTGCTTCTCGATGGTGTCCACGAAGTCGATGCTGGCGCCCTGAATGTACGGTGCGCTCATCCGGTCCACCGTCAGCGTGACCCCGCCGAACTCCGCGGTCAGGTCGCCGTCGAGGACGCGGTCATCGAAGAACAGGTTGTAACGCAACCCCGCGCACCCGCCGGGTTGTACGGCGATCCGCAACGCTAAATCATCGCGGCCCTCCTGATCGAGCAGGGCCTTGGCCTTGGCGGCCGCGTCCTCGGTCAGGACGGCGCCGTGAGTGCCGGTGGCCGGATCGGTCGTCTGAGGGTCGGTCGCGGTGGCCGTTTCGTCAGTCATGAGGTCTCCTCGCGGAATGAGTCCGGACGATTGGCGGGTCCTCGGATGTGCGTGCCCGATGTCCGTGCCGGATGTCGATGGCGTCCTTTCGGACAACGGTACCTGGTGTCCGGACTATTCCCGCGCCAGCTCCCCGGCCGTGCGCTGGGCCAGCCCGGACAGTTGGCCGGCGGCATCTTCCATCGCTCGCGTTACCGAACCCGCGTAATCAGACAGTGAGTGCGCCGCGCTGATCCCGGCCGCCCGCAGTTCCTGCGGTTCGAGGGCGACCTGACCGGCGAGCACCACGACCGGGACGGCGTGTACCCCGGCTGCCGCTGCCAGCGCACCGACCACCTTCCCGTGCAGCGACTGGTCGTCCAGGCGCCCCTCCCCTGTCACCGCCAGGTCAGCAGCGGCCAGTTCATCGGGAATTCCGGTGTGACCGGCGATTAGGGCGGCTCCCGATTCGCGGCGCCCGCCGAGTGCGAGCAATGCCGCGCCCAGCCCCCCGGCCGCGCCGGCACCGGGTGATCCGGTGACCACACACCCGGAGTCGGCCTCCAATTCCGCCGCCCAGGCGGCCAGGCGGGCTTCGAGAAACTCAACGGTGGCGGGGTCGGCGCCCTTCTGCGGACCGAAGACCCGTGCGGCGCCGGCCGGCCCCAGCATTGGATGCTCGACATCGGTGGCCGCGATGATCCCGAGACCGGCGGTCTTCCGGCGTGCCGGACCGACACCTCCCAATGCCTCGATCATGCCCCGGCCACCGTCGGTGCAGCCGCTGCCGCCGAGGCCCACGACGATGGTGCGCGCACCCGCGCCCACCGCCGCGTCGACCAGCTGCCCCACCCCACGGCTGTGTGCCGCGACCGCGGTGCTGACCGTGGGCGGACCACCCAGCAGCGCCAGCCCGCAGGCCTGGGCGCACTCGATATAGGCAGTCGCGGTGGCAGTGTCGAACACCCACGTCGCATCCACGGCCCGGTCCAGCGGACCGCTGACCGACAGATGACGCGACTGCATCCGGGGATACCGGGCGGCCAGCACATCGACGAACCCCGGGCCGCCATCCGACTGCGGCACCGACACCAGGGTGTCCCCGGGTCGGGCCCGCCGCCACCCCCCGGAAATGGCGTGGGCGGCCTCGACCGCGGTCAGGCTATCGCCGAAACAATCGGGAGCGATGAGCACCCGCAGACCCGTCATCCGTAGCAGGCTACGGTTCCGGCTGCACAGTCGCATGTCGCAGCCGACCGCGGGCGACGTAGCCTGGAAGCCGTGAAACTTCTGGGCCGCCGAAACGACGGGGACGACGCAAACCAGGACGCCGACGGCGAGGCGGGGTCCGAACCGGTCCCGGAGTTGCTCGCGCCGGCGGGAACGACCGCCCCGAAGGGCCGTCCCACCCCTAAACGCAATGACACCGCCAAACGTCGCGGCCCCGTCGCACCGGCACCGCTGACTTCCTCCGAGGCACGTAAGCGGCGCAAGGAGATGCGTCGGACAATGACCAGGGAGGAGAGGCGAGCCGACAAGACCGAACGGCGGGCCGCCATGGCCACCCGCCGGGAAAAGATGATGGCCGGCGAGGAGGCCTATCTGCTGCCCCGCGACCAGGGCCCGGTCCGCCGCTACGCCCGAGACATCGTCGACTCACGGCGCAATGTTCTCGGCCTGTTCATGCCGTCCGCCCTGGTCATCCTGTTCATCGTGATGGCGATGCCCCAACTGCAGTACTACACATCACCGGCGATGCTGATGCTGATGCTGCTGATGGGCATCGACGCCGTGCGACTGTCACGCAAGGTCAACCGGGCTGCCGACGCCAAGTTCCCCGACAACGGCGAGACCCGTTTCAAGCTCGGTCTGTACGCGGTGGGACGGGCCTCCCAGTTGCGCCGGATGCGGGCGCCCCGGCCGCAGGTCTCTCGCGGCGCCAAAGTCCTCTGAGCGTTACGTGCGCACCCTGGTTCTGGGCGGTATCCGGTCCGGAAAGTCACGATGGGCGGAGTCCGCGATCACCGGGAGCCCGGTTGAGGGCGACGCGGCGCCTCACGACACGGTGCATTACATCGCCACCGGCCGGATACCCGAAGCCGACCAGGACTGGGAGCGGCGGGTCGACGCGCATCGCCGCCGCCGGCCGCCGTGGTGGCACACCGTCGAGACCGTGGATGTCGCAGCCCATCTGGGCGCCTACCCGACTGTCCCGGCACTGGTCGACGATGTCGGTGGCTGGCTTACCGCGGTCCTGGATCACCGCGGCTGGACCGGCGGATCGGTCGATACCGATGTCGAGGGTCTGCTGGCAGCAGTCCGTGTAGCGGCCACCGATCTGGTCCTGGTCAGTCCGGAAGTGGGCCTGACGGTGGTACCGGCGACCATGGCCGGACGCCGTTTCGCCGACGAACTGGGTGCGCTCAATCAGCGACTCGCCGACAGCTGCGACCGGGTGGTGCTGGTGGTCGCCGGGCAGCCGCTACAGATCAAGCCGGCGAAGGCGACGCTAACGGTGCCCGGATGACCGAATTCGACGACGTCGCTCCGCCCGATGGCCGGGTCGCGGCGGCCGCCCGTCGCCGGCAGGATCTGCTGACCAAGCCGCGCGGCGCGCTGGGCCGACTGGAGGATTTGTCGGTGTGGGTCGCCTCCTGCCAGGGCCACTGTCCTCCACGACAATTCGAGCGCGCCAGGGTGGTGGTGTTCGCCGGCGATCACGGGGTCGCCCAGGAGGGAGTATCGGCCTATCCGTCCGAGGTGACCGCCCAGATGCTGGCCAATATCGAGGCCGGCGGAGCGGCGATCAATGTATTGGCCGAGGTCGCCGACGCTACCGTCCGGGTGGTCGACGTGGCGGTGGATCGCGATACCCCCCGCGGAGTCGACACGCACAAAGTGCGTCGCTCCAGTGGCAATATCGCGGTCCGGGACGCTCTGAGCCACGATGAGGCGATTGCCGCGGTACAGATCGGCCGCGGGATCGCCGATGAGGAGGTGGACGCCGGGGCCGACCTGCTGATCGCCGGCGATATGGGCATCGGGAACACCACCGCGGCAACGACATTGATCGCCGCACTGACTGACACCGAACCGGTGCTCGCAGTAGGGCGGGGCACCGGTATCAATGACGCGGCCTGGTCGCGTAAGACCGCGGCGGTCCGCGATGCGCTGTATCGGTCCAGGTCGGTGCGGTCGGATCCGGTTGCGCTGCTGGCCGCCTGCGGCGGTGCCGACCTGGCTGCGATGGCAGGGTTCTGCGCCCAAGCCGCCGTCCGGCGGACCCCGCTGTTATTGGACGGTCTGGTGGTGACCGCGGGCGCATTGGTCGCCGAGCAGCTGGCGCCGGAGGCCCGCCTTTGGTGGCGGGCGGGGCACCGCTCACCCGAACCGGCGCACGGCCTTGCCCTTGCCCAACTGGGACTCGAGCCGATCCTCGACCTGGGGTTACGACTCGGTGAGGGCACCGGCGCCGCGGTGGCCCTGCCGATCCTCCGCGCCGCGGTGGCCACACTGTCCTCGATGGCGACCTTCGCCGATGCCGGGATATCAGGCCCCGGGAGTCCGTCATAGCCCTGATCTCCAGCGTGGCAGGCGCTTTCGCTTTCGGCACGGTGATTCCGGCCGGGCGCGGCCACCGCGACCCCGGCGGCACCGGCGGCACCGGGGGCTCCAGGGCTCCCAGCGGCGCGACGGTCAGCGCGCTACCGGTGGTTGGACTGGCACTTGGCCTGGCCGCCGCGGCCGCCCTGGCGGCGGGGCACTGGGCGTTCGGTCCGCACAGTCTGCTGGCCGGTACGGCGGCGGTGTGCACATTGTTGCTGCTGACACGCGGGCTGCACCTCGACGGGTTGGCCGACACTGTCGACGGACTGGGCTGCTACGGGCCGCCGGAGCGCGCGCTGGCGGTGATGCGGGAGGGCTCAACCGGGCCGTTCGGCGCCGGCGCGGTCACCGTGGTTCTGCTGAGTCAGTCGGCCGCTTTCGCGGCTCAGCCACCGGGGTGGCCGGCGACGGCGGCCGCGGTGACTGCCGTGGCGGCCGGCCGGGTCGCCGCAGTGCTGGCCGGCCGCCGTGGTGTGCCGGCCGCGGCGGGCAGCAGCCTGGGCGCGATGGTTGCCGGAACGCAGTCGCCGATGGTGCTGGTCGGATGGTTCCTGGCGGTTACCGGATTGTCGGTGCTGGCGACCCCACGGCCCTGGCAGGGCCCGGTTGTCGTCATCCTTGCCCTGCTCTGCGCGGCCGCGATGATCTCGCACTGCGTGCGGAGGTTCGGCGGGATCACCGGCGATGTCATGGGTGCCGCGATCGAATTGACCACCAGCCTCAGCCTGATCGGCCTGGCGATCAGGCCCTGACTACAGAGCAGGTGACCGAGCGGGCTCAGCCGAGCCTGGTCATCCAGTCATGGGTATCGGCGAAGTTTCCACGCTGAATGCCGGTGAGAGTGTCACGCAGCGCCATGGTGACTTCGCCGGGCGCGCCGTCACCGACAACGAACTCGCCGTCGCCGTACTTCACTTGAGCCACCGGGGTGATCACCGCGGCGGTGCCGCAGGCGAACACCTCGGTGATTTCGCCGGCGGCCACCTCCTTGCGCCATTCCTCGACGTCGATCCTTCGTTCCTCGACGGCGAATCCGGCGTCGCCGGCCAGTTGCAGCAACGAGTCGCGGGTGATGCCGGGCAGCAGGGATCCACTGAGTTCGGGGGTAACCAGTCGCGCCGACCCACCACTGCCGAAGACGAAGAACAGGTTCATCCCGCCCATCTCCTCGATATAACGGCGTTCAATGGCGTCGAGCCAGACCACCTGATCGCATCCGTGCGCGGCAGCCTCCGCCTGGGCCAGCAGCGAGGCCGCGTAGTTGCCACCGAACTTCGCCGCGCCGGTGCCGCCCGGGCTGGCACGCACATACTCGGTGGACAGCCAGACGCTGACCGGCTTGATACCACCTTTGAAGTACGCCCCGGCCGGCGAGGCGATCACCATGTAGCGGTACTCCGCCGACGGGCGCACACCGAGACCGGGCTCGGTCGCGATGATGAACGGCCGCAGGTACAACGACTGCTCGCCACCGGCAGGCGGAACCCACGGGTGGTCCGTCGCGACCAGCTGGCGCAGCGACTCCAGAAACAGCTCGTCGGGCAACGCCGGAATCGCGAGTCGATGAGCCGATGCGCGCAGCCGGGCGGCGTTGGCTTCGGGCCGGAAGGACACGATGGACCCGTCGGCCCACCGGTAGGCCTTGAGGCCCTCGAAAACCTCTTGGGCGTAATGCAGGACTATCGCCGACGGGTCCAGTTCGATTGGCCCGTACGGCATCACCCGGGCGTCGAACCAGCCCCGATCTTCGGCGTAGAGCACCGACACCATGTGATCGGTGTAAAACTGCCCGAAGCCGGGATCGGCGAGGATGGCCGCCCGCTCTGCCTCACCGGCCGGCTGCGCGGAGCGCTCGACGGTGAACTCAAGCAGTGGGACGGACATGAGGAGATCCTATAACCGCCACTTAGCGGGTTTTGACGTCGACGAACGGCGGCTTGACTAACCGGCATTCCAGTGGCCGACCACGGACGTCGACACTGACCGTCGCGCCGTCGGGCAGGTCGGCATCGGTATCGATGAGCGCAAGCGCGATACCCGCGCCCAGCGTCGGGGAAAAAGTCCCCGACGTGGTCAGACCCACCGGCGCGGCATCACGCAACACGGTCATGCCGGCTCGAGGCACACCACGGCCGACGGCTCGAAGCCCACGCAACAGCCGGCGCGGGCCGGCCTGTTTCTCGGCCAAGAGCGCGTCGCTGCCCCAGAAACCGTCCTTGGACCAGCCGATCGCCCACCCGCAACGGGCCTGCAGAGGCGATATTTCCGGCGACAGTTCCTGGCCGTGCAGCGGATAACCCATCTCGGTGCGCAGGGTGTCGCGGGCTCCGAGCCCGGCCAACTGCCCGCCGCAGGCCAGGACCTGTTCGGCCAGAGCCTCGAACAGCTCCGGCGCCGCATCCCACGGCGGTAGCAGCTCGTAGCCGTGCTCACCGGTGTAACCGGTCCGGCAGACCCGCACCGTCACCCCGGCGTACTCGGCGTCGACATAGGCCATGTAGTCCATCGCGGTCGGCAGACCCAGAGCGGACAGCACCTCGGTCGAGCGCGGCCCCTGCACCGCCAGCACCGCATACGAGCGGTGCTGATCGGTCACCGAAATACCCTGCGGCGCAACTGCTTGCAGCTCCGCTACTACCGCCGCCGCATTGGCGGCATTGGGCACCAGAAATATCTCGTCATCGTTGACGTAGTAGGCGATGAGATCGTCGATCACCCCGCCGTCGGCGGCGCAGCACAAGGTGTACTGGGCCTTGCCGGGCCCGATCCGGTGCAGATCGTTGGTCAACGCCGAGTTGACGAATTCCGCGGCACCCGGGCCGCTCACGACAACCTTGCCCAGGTGACTGACATCGAACAGGCCGACGGTCTCCCGCGTCGCGGTGTGTTCGCCCACCGTCCCCGCGTAGGACACCGGCATCAGCCAGCCGCCGAACGGGGCGAAAGTGGCGCCATGCTCGCGGTGGCGGCTTTCCAGCGGGCCATGCAGCAGCTCGGAGGGATCGGTTACGACGTCGGTCACGAAACCAACCCTAAACGCCCGCCCGATTAGGGTTGCTCTGGTGAGTACCAAACCCGGATACCAGACCCCTACCGTCACCGTCGCCGCCGCCCTGCCCAAACGGGGGACCGCAGGGGCGGTGCTGGTCGTGCCCGTTGTCACGAACGAGGACGGCAACCCGTCGGTCGTCGGCGGGCCGTTTCTCGACGCCGAGGCGATCGGCGAGATCGAAGTCGCCCTGCAGGCGCTGGGTGCCAAAGCGGGCCCCGAGCAAGTCAGCCGGCTGCACATTCCCTCACTTTCGGTGGCAAGTGTCCTCGCCGTGGGCCTGGGCTCACCCCGAGAGGAGTGGCCTGCCGAGGCGATCCGCCGGGCCTCGGGCGCGGCGGCGCGGTCCCTGTCGGGGGTTGAGTCGATCGTCACCGCCCTGAGCGCCCTGCACCTGCCGGCCGCCGTGGAGGGTCTGATCCTGGGCGCCTATCAGATGAACGAGTTCCGCAGCCCGAAGACCGCACCCAAGGAATCGGGTCTGAGCAGCATCGTCGCGCTGAGCACCGCCACCAACGCCAAGCGGCAGGCCGCCCGCGCGGCTGCCGTCGCCGCGGCGGTGGCATCGGCCCGCGATCTGGTCAACACACCACCCAGTCATCTCTACCCCGAGGAGTTCGCGAACCGGGCCAAGGCCTGGGGTGCGGCCGCCGGTTTGAAGGTGGAAGTGCTCGATGAGAAAGCTCTGGCCCGCGGTGGCTTCGGCGGCATCATCGGCGTCGGTCAGGGCTCGGTGAACCCACCCAGGTTGGTGCGGATGACCCATCGCGGCGGCAAGGGCCGTCCAGGAACACCGAAGGTGGCACTGGTCGGCAAGGGCATCACCTTCGACACCGGCGGTATCTCGATCAAACCGGCCGCGCAGATGCACCACATGACCTCCGATATGGCGGGGGCCGCATCGGTGGTCGCCACCATGCTGTTAGTCGCTGGCGAGCAACTGCCCATCGACGTCGTCGCCACCGTGCCGATGGCCGAGAACATGCCCTCGGCCACCGCGCAACGCCCCGGGGACGTGCTCACCCAGTACGGTGGCACCACCGTCGAGGTGCTCAACACCGACGCCGAGGGTCGGCTGATCCTGGCCGACGCAATCGTTCGGGCCTGCGAGGACGAACCGGACTACCTCATCGAGACATCGACGCTGACCGGCGCACAAGTCGTCGCGCTGGGCTCCCGCACCCCGGGCGTGATGGGCAGCGACGCGTTCCGCGACCGGGTCGCCGCGCTGTCCCAGCGCGAAGGCGAGAACGGCTGGCCGATGCCGCTGCCTGACGATCTCAAGGACGACCTGAAGTCGACGGTGGCGGACCTGGCCAATATCAGCTCGCAGCGGTTCGCCGGGATGCTGGTGGCCGGGGTGTTTCTGCGTGAGTTCGTCGCTGAAGGGGTGCAGTGGGTCCATCTGGACATCGCCGG
>CAZGPT010000004.1:41028-43820 GCA_964527015.1 uncultured Mycobacterium sp.
TTCCGCGCGCGGTGCTGCGCAGCGCCTGAGGCATCAGCCGAGATGTCGCGTACAGCAGATACGCCTCCGGGGTGACCGGCCGGATCGGCGTGTCCTTCCGCACCGAGGCCAGGATCGCTCTGGCCACTTTCTCCGGGCCGTAACCGCGGATCTCAAACATCCGCTCCAGGGCCGCGCGGCGTCGTGCGACCCCGGGCTGCCCGGCGGCCGGGACATGGATGCCGGTGGTGTGCACGATGTTGGTGTTGATCACTCCGGGACAGACGGTGGTCAATCCGACTCCCGCGGAGGCGAGTTCGGCACGCAGGCAGTCGGAGAACATGTACACCGCGGCCTTCGAGGTGCAGTAGGCGTTCAGTGAGCTCAGCGGGGCATAGGCCGCCATCGACGCGACGTTGACCAGGTGTCCCCCGGTGCCGCGCTCCACCAGGAGGCGGGCGAACGCGCGGCAGCCGTTGACCACGCCGCCGAGGTTGACCTCGAGCACCCGGTCGAACTGCTCTGCGGGGGTGTCCAGAAAGGAACCCGCCATTCCGATACCGGCGTTGTTGACGACGACGTCGGGAACACCGTGGTCCGCGCAAACCTGGTCGGCGAATCGCTCGATGGCCTCGGCGTCGGCAACGTCGAGGGTGTAGACATGCGCCGTCCCGCCGATATGGGTGATCTCGGCTGCGGTCGAGTCGGCCGCGGCCCCGTCGATGTCGCTGACCACGACCTCGGCACCGCCGGCCGCGAAGGCCTTGGCCGTTTCGCGCCCGATCCCGCTACCCGCGCCGGTCACGACGACCAGGGTGTCCCCGAAGGTTTTGCGCACGCGACCGACCTCGGCCCGCAGCAGAGCACGCGGCGCAGGGGCGCCCTCGAGGTGATCGACCAGTTCAGCCACCGCGGCGGCGACCACCTGCGGATGCGACAGCGGCGACCAGTGACCGGCCCGGATATCGCGGCGCCACAGCTTTGTCGCCCAGCGCGAGGTGTCGTCGTAGACATCGTCATAGACATCGTCATAGACATAGGGCCGCACGAACTGGTCTTGGGTGTTGACCAGTAGCTGCACCGGCACGCTCACCTGGCGATCGCGGCGAGCATCCCGAGAAGGATTGCGCAGCGCGCGCGGGAAGTTCGCCCGGTAGATCTTCATACCGTTGGCCGCGTCGGCGACGAAGGTGGGGCCCTGATGGCGATGCTGAGACGGCAGCCCCGCGTTGATAACGAACCGTCGGCCGGCCTCGGCGAGGAAGGCCCGCATTGCTACCGGTGCCAGCGCTGTCCGAAAAAACACCATGTAGCTGAAGTGCAGCCCCTGCGACAGCGCCCGGGCGAACCGCTTCGGCCGGTACGGGCGGGCGAGTCCGTCGCGCAGATAACGGCTCAGATGGCCGGGGTCCGGACCGGATATCGAGGTGTAGGACGCGACACGGGCGCCCGCCTGCGGACGGCTGATGTACTCCCACAGTGTCGCCGCGCCCCAGTCGTGGGCGACAACGTGCACCGGATCCTTCGGGGATACCGCCATGGCCACTGCTTCGAAGTCGTCGGCGAGTTGGCCGAGGGTATAGGCCGACGCCGCCGCGGGCACATCGGAGGCACCGGCCCCACGGACGTCGTAGCGGACAATCCGGTAGCGGCCCAGTTTCGCCACCACGCTGTTCCAGAGCACGTGGGAGTCGGGCCATCCGTGCACCATGACCAGTGTCGGTCCGGCCGGGTCACCGTCCTCGTAGACCGCGAGGCGGGTTCCGTCGGAGGCCTGCACAAATCGGGTCGGCATTCGACGATTATCGCTCGTCCAGTTCGGCGCGCCTGGCGCGGCGGCGCTCGATGCGGCGCCGTTCGTCGAAGTTACGCATCCGCTGCGGGTAGCCGACCTTCTGCACGTCATAAATCGGAATTCGCAACTGCTGACCGACCCGTCTGGCGCCGGCGGGCCCGCCTGCGGCACGGCGCGTCCACTCACCGTCGGCCGCCACCAAGACGACGGTCAGCGGCGTGACGGGTGTCTGCGGCTCCACGAAGGCCTCCACACCGACGCGCTGGGCTGCCCACTGTCGCAGGTAACGCAGGTCGGCGGATCCACCTGAGCGACGCCGGAATCTGTCGAAAAACCCCACGGCTCGATGGTGCCAGACGACTTGGGCGTGCCTGCCCCTACGGTATACGCCCGGGAATGACAGGATTGGGACAAGCTGCTGTGGTAAGCCAGAGGTCGACCGACTTATAGGAGTCAACACATATGGCCGTCTCCGTCCAGATGCCTGAACTCGGCGAGAGCGTCACCGAGGGCACCGTCACCCGCTGGCTCAAACAGGAGGGCGACACCGTCACTGCCGACGAGCCGCTGCTGGAGGTCTCGACCGACAAGGTCGACACCGAGATCCCGGCACCCGCCTCGGGGGTGCTGAGCAGAATCGTCGCCCACGAGGACGACACCGTCGCCGTCGGCGGCGATCTGGCCGTGATCTCCGAGCCGGGCGAGGCCGGGCAGTCCGCGCCTGCCCCGGCCGAGCAGTCCGCGCCTGCGCCGGCCGAGCAGTCCGCGCCGCCCCCGACGCCGGCCGCGCCATCCCCGGCCCCGGCCAGTGCACCTGCCGACCCGCCAGCACCTGCCGCCGACTCCGGCTCGGCAACGCCGGTGCTGATGCCCGAGCTCGGCGAGTCGGTGACCGAGGGCACCGTGACCCGATGGCTGAAGAAGGTCGGCGACACCGTCGCCGTCGACGAGCCGCTGGTCGAAGTCTCCACCGACAAGGTCGACACCGAGATTCCGTCGCCGGCGGCGGGCACCCTGC
>CAZGPT010000005.1:0-28903 GCA_964527015.1 uncultured Mycobacterium sp.
TGGGAACTTTGGCAAACATCACTCGATTTCCACAGTTAGGACCGGAGGAGGGCCGCTGATGGCGTCCCAACACGGCACCCGCACCCGCTACAACACCGGCTGCCGCTGCGATGAGTGCAAGCAGGCCAGCCGCGACTACGACAAGGCGCGCCGGCAGAAGATGCTGGCCGCCAAGCACACCAAACCGTCTCGGGCGACGGTCACTGCGCTGCCGACTGCGTCGGCGCCGGCCGAGCATGAGCCGGGCCGGGTCGAGGCCGGCGTCTTGGCTGAAATTGGCGGATTATCGACGGCCGCGACCCGGCAGGGTTTGGTCGAGGTGGCCATCGCGTTGGCGCGGGTGTTGGATTCGCCGTTGGCGATCGCCCAGCACCCCAGTGCCGCGCATCGGCTGTCGGAGACGTTGGACAAGCTGCGGCGTGGCGCGGATGCCCGCCGGTCGAAGCTGGCCTCGGTGCGGTCGATGACTTCGTCTGCGAAGGCGACCGGGTGATTGTTGGCTGTGAGCAGCCGCGGATCTTTACCCCGCCGAAGCGTGAGTTGACCCCGGAGACGACGCACGGGTTTGCGGCGATCGCGTTCGCCGAGGATGTGCTCGGGGTCAATCTGTTCCCGTGGCAGCGGTGGCTGCTGATCCACGCCCTGGAGCTGGATGAGACCGGCGCCTACCGCTACCGGTTCGTGGTGGTCAACGTGGCCCGGCAGAATGGCAAGACCCTGCTGATGCTGATCCTGGCGCTGTGGCACATCTACGCCCTCGACAGCCCGACGGTGATCGGCACCGCCCAGGATCTGGCCAACGCCGAGAAAGCGTGGGCCGAAGCGGTGGAGTGGGCGCAGTCCGACGAGGAACTCGAAGAGCTGATCGAGAAAGTGTCGTTGGGCCATCCCAAGGTGATGCGGCTGGTGACCGGCTGCCAGTACCGGGTGGCTGCGGCGTCCCGCCGCGGCGGCCGCGGATTCTCCGGTGACCTGATCCTGCTGGATGAGCTGCGCGAGCATCAGACGTGGGATTCGTGGTCAGCAGTGACAAACACGATGAACGCCCGCCCGAAGGCGCAGGCGTGGGCGTTCTCCAACGCCGGGGACGCGCTGTCGACGGTGCTGCGGTATTTGCGCGCCCAGGCCCACCGCGAGCTGGGCTGGCCGGATGGTGACGGCGACGCCGAGATCCTCGAAGGCCTTGATGAGGAGATGCAGGAGTATCTGGATCAGACCGCCGACGAGCAGGTGCTGGGCTGGTTCGAGTGGTCGGCGTCCCCGTCGGCGAAGCGCACCGACCGGGGGGCGTGGGCGCAGGCCAACCCGTCGATGAATCACACCGACATCGTCGAGAACTGTGTGACGGAGCGGGCGATCGCGGCGGCGTTGCGCACCAACCCGCCGAGCCAGTTCGAGATCGAGGTGTTGTGCCGGTGGGTGTCGATGGCCGAGTCCGGCCCGTTCCCCGAGGGTTCGTGGCGGGAAACCTTGGACAACGACGCCAGACCCGCGCAGGACACCCCCCGCTTCGTGTGTTTGGCCGTGTCATGGAATCGCGGCAAGTGTTACATCGCCCGCGCCGCTCGGGACGCCGACGGCAACCCGGTGGCCGGTATCGCCGCCGACCGTGCGGGCACTGACTGGGTGATCCCGTGGCTGATCGACAACCGCGACAGCTATTCAGGGATTGTGATTCAGTCCAACGGCGCCCCGGAGACTTCCCTGATCGACGACATCGCCAACGCGGTCACCGCCGAGGGCGCGCCGGCGAACCTGCCGGTGATCGCCTGGGCCGGCCCGGATCTGGGCTCGGCGACCGGGATCGTGTTCGACCGGCTGGACAAGCGCCGCATCCGGCATCTGGCCCACCCGGGTTTGGACGCTGCGGCCACCTCGGCGTCGGTGAAGGTGCTTTCCCAGGGTGCGTGGGTGATCGACTTGGCGTCCAGCCCGACCGACGCCGCCCCGTTGAAGGCGTTCATCGGTGCGGTGTGGGCGACGGAGACCGCCGCCCCGCTGCGCCGCTCAGCCTACGAGGACAAAGGACTGCTCGTTGTTTAGCTCCCAGCTCAAGATCGTCGGCGCCTCGGTGGTGGTCAACCTGGTCTCCGGTAACGCGGTGTCGGGTGTGTGCGCATGGGAGAACGGCCGCGCGGTGATCCTGCGCGGCGCGACGGTGCACTCCCCAGGATCTGATCCGGCACCCGCCGACGGCGAGGTGCTCATCGAACGCACGAACATTGACTTCGTGCAACGTTTGAGAGGCGGTGCTAGGTGCCCTTCGTCGCCACCGCCGGCTCGATAGAAGCCCTGTCGCGCCACCGCATCACCACCCCGTCCCGAATCCTGCTGTCCTCCACGTATTCGGCGGATTACGCCACGATCTGGCGCACCCAGGAGTCGGTGCGCACGGTGGTGACGTTCCTGGCCCGCAACATCGCCCAGCTCGGTTTGCATCTGTTCGAGCGGGTGGGGGATGCTGACCGTCAGCGGCTGCAGGATCACCCTTTGGCCCGGTTGCTGCGCCGGCCGAACCCGTGGACGACCCGCTACCGGTTCATCAACGCCCTGGTACATGATTTCGCTATCTACGACAACGCCTACTGGTTGAAAACCCGGTTCGGTGGGGATCAGTCGGTGGGGTTGGTGCGGATTCCGCCGCAGATCGTGACTATCGACGGGGATGACTGGTTGACCCCGGCGGGGTTCAAGATCGACGGCAACTCCGGTGTGCGGGTGGTTCCGGCCGATCAGATGGTGTATTTCCGCGGCTATGGCCTCGATAAGGATTCCGGGATCAGCCCTTTGGAGGCTTTGCGCCGCACCCTGCGGGAGGAGTTCGCCGCCACCGAGATGCGTGAGCAGGTGATGCGCAACGGGGCGCGGATGTCGGGCTATCTGGAGCGCCCGAAGGACGCCCCGGAGTGGTCGGAGGTGGCCCGGGAGCGGTTCCGCACCGCCTGGCAAGCCCAGTACGCCGGGTCGGGGCCGGGCGCGGGCGGCACCCCGATCCTCGAGGACGGCATGACCTTTAAGCCGGTCAGCCAGACCGCGAAGGATTTGCAGTACATCGAGGCCCGCAAGTTGACCCGCGAGGAAGTGGCCGCCGCGTATTTCGTGCCGCCGCCGATGCTGGGCATCCTCGACCACGCCACGTTCTCCAACATCACCGAGCAGCACAAGATGTTGTACCAGGACACGCTGGGGCCGTGGCTGTCGATGATCTCCGAGGAGATCGCGCTGCAGCTGCTGCCCGACTTCGAGCCCGACGCCGACCGGTTCTACGTCGAGTTCAACCTGCGGGAGAAGCTGACCGGTTCGTTCGAGGAACGCGCCGAGGCGATCTCGAAGGCGGTGGGCGGGCCGGTGATGACCGTCAACGAGGCCCGCGCCCTGGACAACCGCCCGCCGGTCGACGGCGGGGACGACCTCATCCGACCGCTCAACGTCACCGCCAACGGTGACGACGAGCCCATCCCGGCCGCGCCGGCTGACGAGCCGCCGGCCTAGCACGAGGAGATCTGATGCTGACCAAGAACCAGCCCGCGATCGACCTGAAGGCCGGACCCGACGACGGGCTGGCCGAGGGCCAGTTCACCGCCTACGCCAGCGTGTTCGGCAACGTCGACTCCTACGGCGATGTGGTCGCCCCGGGCGCGTTCGCCAACGACCTGGCCCGCTGGGAGAAGTCCGGCAACCCCATCCCGCTGCTGTTCGGGCACAACATGAGCGACCCGGACTACAACATCGGCCACCTCGTCTCCGCCGAAGAGGACGAGGTCGGGCTGAAGGTCACCGCCCAGCTCGACTTGGAGAACCCGAAGGCCAAGCAGACCTACCGGATGCTCAAGGGCCGCCGCATCAACCAGATGAGCTTCGCCTACGACGTGCTCGACGGGGCGATGGTCAAAGGTGATGACGAGGACGACGTCTACGAGCTGCGGGACCTCAAGCTGTACGAGGTGTCGGTGGTGACGGTGGGGGCGAATCAGGAGACCGAGATCCTGGCGGTGAAGCAGGCCGCCGACCTCGCCGAGCGGATGGCGGGGAACATCAAAGCTGGCCGCGTGCTGTCGGCCAAGAACGAGAACGCGATCCGCACCGCATACGAGTCTCTCGGTGCGGTGCTGACGGCTCTCGACGGCACATCCGACGAGCAGAAGGCCAGCGAGCCGTGCCCGTCTCGCCAGGTGGACGACGACCCGGAGGTTAAAGCCGACGGGTCCGAGGAGCTGCCGCGTGAGGCCATCACGGCGTCGTCCGTCGACCGCTCGGCGCTCATCCACGCGATCTACGGCCAAATCCAGGCCGAGATCGCCACCCCCTAAAACACTCAGATAGGAGAGTGCAATGAGTAATCGTCTTACGATGCTCAAGGAGCGCGCCGACGCCGCATCGAAGGCGGCGCGCGAGGTGGCCGAGAAGGCCGCCGACGAGAACCGGGACATGACCGACGACGAGCGGGCCATCTACGAGCCGGCGATGAAGACCCTCGGCGAGACCCTGGACGCCATCAAGGCGGTCAAGGCCGATGAGGCCATCATCGCCCAGGCCCGCGAGTTCGCCGACAGCGTCGGCGTGGCCGAGCAGCCCGAGGTCAAGGCGCGGATGCGCAGCCTCGGACTGACGGTGGTCGAGTCCCCGGAGTTCAAGTCCCTGCTGGGCCAGTACCCGGATGGCCGCATCCCGGCCAAGGGTCGGGTGCAGTCCAACCCGATCGCCGTCAAGAGCCTGTTCACCGGCGCCAGCTCCACCAGCGCGGGCGCGTTCGTCGTCAACGAGCGCACCGACATCGTGGAGATGCTGGGCCGCAAGGCGCTGACGATCCGCAACCTGGTGTCCAACCGGCGCACCGCTTCTGATGCGGTGGAGTACGTCAAGGAGACCAGCCACACCAATTCCGCGGCGGTCGTCGCCGAGGCGACCAGCTCGGCGGCGCCGACGCTGCCCGCCCTGGACGGCGACGCCCTGGCGGCCGGCGCAAGCCTGGTCAACGCGGCCGGCGGCGGCTACAAGCCCGAGGGCTCCTGGGCGTTCGAGGTCGTGACCACCACGGTCAAGACCATCGCCGAGTGGGTGCCGGTCACCAAGCGTGCCCTCGCCGATGTGGCCCAGCTCGAAGGTCTGATCAACGACGAGCTGCGCCAGGATGTTGCTGAGGCCGAGGAGGGTCAGATCCTCAACGGCGACGGCTCGGGTGAAAACTTCACCGGCATCAACAACACCTCGGGTATTCAGACCCAGGCGTACTCGACCGACCTGTTCGAGACGATCCGCAAGGGTGTCACCAAGCTGCGCACCGTGGGCCGGGTCAACCCGACCGCACTGGTGCTCAACCCGGCTGACGCCGAGGCCATCGACCTGGCCAAGGACGGCGAGAACCGCTACTACTACGGCGGCCCGCAGTCCATCGGCCAGCGCACCATCTGGGGCGTTCCGGTGGTGGAGAGCGAGTCCCAGGCGGCCGGCACCGGCCTGCTCGGCGACTTCGCCAAGGGTGTGCTGTGGGATCGGGAGCAGACCACGGTGACGATGACCGACAGCCACGCGGACTTCTTCATCCGCAACCTGGTCGCCATCCTCGCCGAGGAGCGTCTGGCCTTCGGTGTCACCCGTCCGACGGCGTTCTGCCAGCTGGACCTGACCGCCTGATGGCACTGATCGGCGTGACCGGCGGCCTTGACGGGTCGCCGGTCACGTCGCCAACCCCTGGAGGACCCGTGCGACGGTACGACGTGGTGATTGACGGCAACCGCACCACCCTGCTGCTCTCCGACGCTGACGCCGCCGCCCGCGGCCTGCTCACCGCGCCCACCCCGGCCGCCGCCGAGCCGGTGGTGGAGCACAAGGCGAAAACCCCGGCGAACAAGGCCCGCAAGCCGGCCACCAAGCGCGCCGAGGCCGCCAAGTCGGCGTTCACCGCTAAGGGTGACGCCGAGTCATGACCCTGGATGTCATCGCGGTCGAGGCGTTTACTAAAGGCCGCCTCGACCGGGATGACCCCGAGACCGCCCGCCAGCTCGACGCTGCGCTGACCGCGGCCCGCCGCTACTGCGGCTGGCATGTCACTCCGGTGATCTCCAACGCCGATCTGACGTTGGACGGGCCGGGCGGGTTCACCTTGATCCTGCCCACCTTGCAGATGACCGCGCTGAGTTTGGCCAGCGAGGACTCAGTGGCCCTGGATGTGTCCGGGCTGTCCTGGTCGGCGCGCGGCCTGGTCCGCAAGAACAACGGCACGATGTGGACCACCGCCCTCGGGGGGATCACGGTGCGGATCTCGCATGGCTACGCCACGGCCGCCGACTTCGAGTCCGCGGTCCTGGCCGCGATCGACCGCGGCGCCTTCTCCCAGGAGGCCACCGACGCACCCCGCGTCATCGGGCCTTTCCAATACTCCGAACCGGCCGGCGGCACCGACGCCGTCTGGACGGGCATCGAACGGCACGTGCTGGACTCCTACCGTCTGGAGCGCACCCCGTGACCGAGACGGTGACCGTGACTCCCGCCTCCCCGGGTTTGGACTCCGACGGCGACCCGGTGACCCGCGGCACCCCGGTGCAGCTCACCCCCATCGAGATCGCACCCGGTAACACCCTGATCCGCTACGGGGTCGGCGCCGACCTGGTGGATGTGAACTTCACCGTGTATCTGCCGCTGACCGTGTACACCGGGGATGCGTGGGTGGCCACCGAGTCGGTGGTCCGCACCGGCGACATCATCACCGTGCGCGGCGAGCCGTGTGTGGCGATGGTGCAGGTGTGGCGCTCCCAGCGCGGCGGCAACCGGGGCGGTGTGGCGGTGCTGGCCCGGCTGCGCAGCGGTAAGGCCGCCTGATGGCCCGCCCGCTCTGGCGTCGCAACTCCAAGACTATTGAGCGCATTCTAAAGACTAAAGATGCCCCGTTGAAGGCGGCGGCGGCCGTAATTGTGGCGAACATCGACGACGACCAGCTGGTCCGAATCGACGAATACGTCACCGACCGCAAGGTAGTCGGCATCGTGGTAGCCGCCGACGCCCAGGCCCGCGACGGTGTCGCCACCAAAGCCGCGTCCGCGGCCGGAATCTCCCCAGGTAAGCCGTGACCCAACCCGACCCCGCCAAGGCTCTCAAGGACTCGATCGCCGCCGACTGGGCCGAGAACCACGAGGACTGGACGGCCACCCTGCACGTCGACGCCGGGTTCGTGCCCGAGGACGGCTCCCCGGTGCTACTGGTCGCCGATGACGGCGGCGCGGCGGTGACCGGCGGGCCGTGGCTGGCCGGCCGGGATCTGCTGCGCATCGTGTTGAGGTTGACCGCAATGGCGGCGGGGCGCACCGAGGCCCGCGACGTGCTGGCCGCCGCCGCCCACCACCTGTTGACCCAACGCCCCGCGGACATCGTCCGCGTCGAGAACGTCCCGGCCGTGCTGGATGCACGCGACCGGGAGACCGGCGCCTACCTGGCGTCGATCACGGTGCCGGTCACCGTGAGACCGCAATAATCCCCGCTACTCTGAGGAGATAGTCATGGCTGGTGACGCCAGCAACATCCAGGTCTGGGAGACCGGCGACGTTTACATCTTCGACCCCGATGTGACCTACGCGGCCGCAACCCACAGCCCCGCCGACATCGACACCGACCTGCACGCCTCGTGGCTGCCCGCCGGGCTGATGATGGGCACCCCCGGTGTGGCGATGAACCGCCAGATCGAGCGCACCGACGTCATGTCCTGGCAGCAGGGCCGCGTCAAGGAGCGGGTGAAGAACCCGAAGGTCGACATCGAGTTCAACCTGCTCGAAGACAACGACGTGACCGCGGACCTGACCGACCCGGCCAACGTGCCCGCCGTCAAGTACCGCTATGTGGCCCTGGAGTTCGTCAACGACGAGGGCTACAAGAAGCGGTGGGTGTCCCTGGCGAAGGTGGGCTTGTTCGTGGCCACCGACAATCAGGAGCAGGACATCAACGGCCGCACCGTCACCGGCGCTTTGGAGCCGGTCGCCGGCGCTTACTGGCTGATTCAGGAAGGCACCCCCGCCTGATGCGCCACCTGGTGCTGATCGAGTTCGTCGAGGCCACCGCCAAACGCGCGGTCGGGCAGCGGCTGAAGGTCGACAAGGCCTCGGCGGTGTCGCTGGTGGATGTGAAGAAGGTGGCGGTGCGGGTCGACGGCCCGCCCACGCCGCCGGTAGCGGCGCCGGTCCCGGCCGCCGATGTCGACGACGTCGACGACGAGCCCGACGCCGCCTGACCCGCTGGCCGCCGAGGCGCGCGGGGACAACGACGTCCTCGCCTGGTTCGGCGGCCGCGGCTGGCAGGTGCCCCGCGATGTCGACACCTGGCCGCTGGCCCGGGTCCGGCGGGCGATCGGGTCCCGCGACGGCGAGATGGTGGTCAACCACATCGCGGTCAGCGAAGCCATCGAGGAACTCCTCGGCGACCAGTGGGAGCTGTTCCTGGCGTTCGCGCCGCGCCGCCGCGACCTGGTGCCGGCCAGCCATGCGATCGCCGAGGCGGTCGGAATGGGCCGCGGCACCGACGACATCGCCGAACGTTACGACCTGGCGTTCGGCTCCATCCTGCGCACCCTGGCGTTGATCGACACCTGGCCTGATGCCGTCGAATCGGATTTGAACCGGTTCTGGGGGTTGGATCTGCGGGACCGATACCGGTTCGACGAGCAGGGCCGCCGCCGGTTGACGCTGCGGCAGATCCACGCCCGCATCACCCACCTGCCGGCTGATTCGGCGTTGGCGGTGGCGATGAACCGCCGCTCACCGACCGAGCTGCTGCTGATGGATCTGTATGAGCCGCTGGCCGGTCGGGCGCACCCGGCGCGGCCTTTGACCGCCGCGCAGATCGCCGAACGGAAAGCCGAAGCCGCCGCGAAAGCCAAAGCGTTGGCCGCCTACGAGGCCCGCCGGGTGGCCCGCGGTGACCGGCTGGCCAGCGGCCTCGACCAGGCCCGCGCCAACGCCCAAAGACGTATGAAAGGCACCGATGGCTAAGAAAACCGAAACCCCGGCTCCCGGCGAGGACACCGTCGTCGTCGAGTTGCACGGCGAACGGTTCAGTTGGCCGGCCGATCAGGATGACTGGCCGACGGGGGCGATCGTGGCCGCCGGCCGGGTCGCCTCGGGCCGGGCCACCTACGACGACGTGGTGGCCAGCCTGCTCGGCGAGGAGCAGTGGGCACGCCTGGCGAAGATGCCGTTCCGGCACTTCAAGGAGTTCCTGCAGCTGTTCTCCGCGGCGATGGAACGCCACAACAGCTAGTGGCTGACGCGCGAGCCGGGCAGGAGGTGAGGCATGGCTGAGGGCACCGACATCGGCTACTACACCCTGCCGGTGATCCTGTCCTTCGACGGCATCGACCGGCAGGTCACCTCCAAGCTGTCGAAGGCGTTCGGTGATGTCGGCAAGAAAGCCTCGAAGTCGTTGGCCGACAACACCGAGGCCGACATCAAACGCGCCACCGACGCCTACGGCAAGCTGCGCGACAAGGCTGAGGACGCGATCGGCAAGGTCCGCGTCGAGGAAGAGCGGCTCGCTAAAGCCCGCGCCGGGGGTAAGACCGATCAGATTGTGGCGGCTGAGGAGCGGCTGAACAAGGCCCGCCGCGACGCCAAACGCATCACGAAGGACGCCACCGCCGGCTATGAGGAGCTGCGCCGCGCCCAGGACCGCGTCGCGCAATCCTCGACCTCGTTCTTCGACAAGCTGCGCGGTGCGGGTGGGGCGGCGGCCAGCAGCGGCTCGGCCGCCGCGGCCGGGTTCGTCGACGGTTTCGGCGGGCCGATCGCCGCCCTCGGCACCAAGGCCGGGCCGATCGGTTTGGCGTTGACCGCCGCCGCCGCGCTCGGCCTGGGCGCCGGGAAGATCCTCGCCGACAACATTCTGGCCGGCATGGATCAGCTGCAGGAGCAGGCCAACGTCGCCGCGAAGCTGGGCTTGACCGCTGAGCAGATCAAACCGATCGCCCGCGCCGCGGCCGAGGCCTATGTCGGCAATTTCGGTGATTCGATCGAATCGAACATGGATGCGGCCCGCGCCGCCATCCAGGGCGGGCTGATCGACGCTGATGCCTCCGAGGCTGATGTGCAGCGCATCGTCGAGCAGCTGTCCACCGTGGCCACCGTCACCGGGGAGGACATCCCCGCCGCGGTGCGCTCGGCGCAGCAGGCGGTGCGCACCGGCCTGGCTGACGATGTCACCGGCGCGCTGGATTTGATTGTCCGCGCCCAGCAGAACGGGCTGAACGTCTCGAACGATCTGCTGGACACGATCAACGAGTACGGCACCCAGTTCCGCAAGCTGGGGCTGTCGGGGGAGGAAGCGTTCGGGCTGATCGCCCAGGCGGTGCAGGGCGGCGCCCGCGACACCGACACCGCCGCCGACGCCCTCAAAGAGTTCACGATCCGGGCGATCGACGGCTCGGAGTCCACCGGCAAGGCCTACAAAGATCTTGGCCTGTCGTGGAAAGCGACGACTGAGGCGTTCGCCGCCGGCGGGGACACCGCCAAGCGGATGTTCCAGGAGGTGGTGTCGCGGATCGCGGCGGTGGAGGACCCCACCAAACGCGCCCAGATTCAGGTCGCCCTGTTCGGGACGAAGGCCGAGGATCTCGGCGATGCCATCAACAGCATGGATTTGTCGACCGCGGTCGATGAGTTCGGTCAGGTGGAGGGCGCGGTCGAGCAGGCCGCCGAGACTGTCGGGGGGACGGCGGCGGCGTCGTGGGAGTCGGCGAAACGCTCGATCGAGGTCGCCGCCGACGGTATTCAGCAGTCCTTGGCCGAGGTGGCCGGGCCGGCGTTGCAGAAGCTGGCCGACTGGGTCATCGAGCACCGCGAGGAGATCACCGACTTCTTCGTCACGATGGGCCATGTCGCCATCGACGCCGGCGCGTTCATCGTCCGCGCCTTCGGTGACGCCGCGTCGATGATCGGGCAGATCATCCAACCCATCGGCGACGTCCAGGGCGCCATGCTGAAGTTCCAAGCGTGGCAGGCCGATATCCGCGGCGACGACGAGACCGCGCGCACTTTGCGGGAGCAGGCCGAGGAAGCGTTCGGCTGGGGCGAAGGACTCACCGCCACCGGCGAAGCCATGAAAGCCATTGACCCCACCAAACTGCACGAGGCGCTGGACGGGGCCGCCGAGAAAGCCGGTGCGGCTGATGAGGCCACCACCGACTTCACCGCGACCGTCGAGAATCTCGACGGCAAGGACGTGTCGATCCCGGTCGAGGTGACCGGCCTGGACCAGGCTTCGGCCGATATCCAGGCGTTCCTCGACGACGCCAGCGCCGCGGTGGTCGGCATCAACGCCGGCGCCCTGCTCGGCGCCGGTATCCCCGCCGGCGTTGGTTCCGGGGACGGCTCCACCGGCAGCGAGAAAGGCCTGCAACCCAACACTGTGGCCGCTAAACGGGCGGTGGAGGCGGCGTTCCCCGAGATCACCACCATCGGCGGGTGGCGGCCCCAGGACGGGTTCAACGAGCACTTCCGCGGTGAGGCGATCGACATCATGATCCCCGACTGGGGGTCAGCCTCGGGTAAGGCCTACGGCGACCGGGTGGCCCAGTATCTGCTGGCCAACGCCGCCGCCCTCGGCATTGATTATGTTTTGTGGCAGCAACGGCAGTGGAACGCCGACGGCACCTCCTCGGCGATGGGTGACCGCGGTGACCCGACGCAGAACCACATGGATCACGTCCACGCCCACACCGTCAACACCCCGCAGTTGCCGGGGGCGAAAACCCCGCCGAAGCCGGCGCCGTCGACGGCGGCTAAACCTGCCCCGGCCGCTACACCGTCGGTGCCTGGCAGCTCGGCGATGTCCAGCCTCCCGCCCCTGCCCACGGTGGACACCTCCGGGCTGACCTACGACCCGCAGGTCAACTCCGAACTGGTCAACGCCTACGGTCCCGGCTACGAGCCGGGTATCGGCACCCCCGGCGTCGACGAATACGGCGAACTGGGCTATTACCGGGTCGACGAGCGTGCCCTGCGCAACGCCCGCCGCCGCGTCGAGGACTCGGCGATCGCCGTCCAGGACGCCGAGATCGCCGCCCAGGAGGCCCGCGATGCCCGCGCCGCCCTCGACGACGACCCCAACGCTGACGAGACCGCGATCGCCGGCGCCGACCGCAAAGTCCTTGAGGCTGAGCGCAAGGCGGCCCGCGCCCGCGAGGACGCCGCCTACGCCGCCACCGACGCCGCCGAAGCCGCCAAAGGCCGGTTCACCAAAGCCAAAGAGGTCTCCAAGACCGAGGAGCGCAAAGCCGAACGGCAGCGCGGCGGCGCCGGCTCCCAGCTCGGTGGGCTCGGCTCGATCTTCTCCAGCTTCCTCGGCGACACCTTCGGCATCGGCAGTTGGCTCCCCGGCCTGGACAACATCATGCCGTTGCAGGCCGCCGACAGCCTGATCGGCGCCCTGGCCGGGCCGCTGCTCAGCGGCGGCATGGCCGAGGACACCGGCACCTCCAACGATGCGTTCGGGCTGCCCGACATCACCGCACCGCCGATGCCGGCCGCCGGTGTGCACGGCGGCGGCGCACCCCCCGGCCCGGCCACCATCGTCAACGTCGACAACAGCCAGAACTTCAACAACTCACCCGTCGGGGCCGACCCGGCCGCGGTGGAGAAAGCCCGGCAGAACAACATCAACCGCGCCCCGCGCCTGCCGATCGGCATGGGCGGATGACCGCCTGGAAAGACCTCCCCGGCTATCTGCGGGCCGCGGGCATGTCGAACAAGTGGATCGGCAACGAGGACCGCCCCGATGTGTGGCATCTGTCCGGCCACAACGAGGGCGCCGAGGGGGTTTTCATCTCCGGGCCGATCCGCGGCCTGGTCCACCGGCCGTTCCGCTCCATCTGGCATGAGCCCGCCTACGGCGCACCCCGGTTCGAGCGCACCGTCGACGAACGCCGCGAGATCTCCACCCGCATCGCCATCTGCTCCGACAGCGAGTTCGGCTGGCAGGACGTCGAAGCCAAATTTTGGAACGGCATGACCGGGGATAAGCCGGGTTGCTGGTGCACGTTCACCCGCCGCACCGGGGAGCTGTGGCTGCCGATGCAGCTCGTCGAAGCCGTCCAGACCGAACTGTCCGACGACCCGGGCTACCAGAACTATGTGCAGGAGTGGGACATCCTGCTGGCCACCGACGGGGAGCCGCGCTGGCGGATGCCCGACCTGCAGCCACCGGACTGGGTCAACGCGATGGCCACCACCACCACCATCAAGGATGGTGACGGGCTGCTGGCCCCGACGATCACCGTCGGTGTGGGCCGCTTCAAGGTCGCCAACCGCGGCACCGCCCCATCGTGGCCGATCTACACCGTCTCCGCGCCGGGCCGCTGCTGGCTGCCCGACGGCACCTCCGGGCGGATGATCGCGGTGCCCGAGCTGGCGGCCGGCGAGCACATCATCGTCGACACCAACCCGGAGAACCGGATCGCGATCTCGGCGATCGACCCGGTCGATGACTGGACCCGCCAGATCGTCCGCAACTCCGAGCTGCTGTCCTGGCTGTTCGGCCAGTACGGCGAGTCCGGTCTGACGGTGCTGGAACGGTTCCACGGCCAGGGGTTCACCCAGCCGATCGCCCCGGGCACGGTGGCGACGCTGCCGGTGTATCACGACACCGACGGGGCCAGGGTGTCGGTGCGGTTGCCGCAACGCTACGAGCGGGCCATCTCGTGACCTCGCTGCTGCCCGCCTCGACGTTCCGGGAGATCGAGCAGCAGCTGCTCGACCGCCGCCACGCCTACCGGTCCCGGCAGATCAAACAACCCCTGATCCGTTTGTGGGATAAGGAGATGCGGCTGATCGCCCGGGTGGCGCTGCCGGAATCGTGGGAGTGCGAGGAGATCGCCCACGACAACGGGATGGCGCGGGTGGAGATCGTCGGCGCCGACAACGACTGGCTGCGCGAAATCCTGATGTTCAAAACCCGGCCGGCTGAGGATCTGCACCTGACGATCGACCCCGACCCGGACAAGCCGACCGACTGGCGTAACCGGTGGGGCGGCAAAGTGGAGACGATCGTCGACGAGGAACGCCAGGGCCAGCCGACGGTCACCACCATCAACGCCGTGTCAAACCGGATTCATCTGCAGCACATCATGCTGGCGGCCACCCCGATGCTGCCGCACGCTGTGCAGCCCTTGCGCATGTTTTTGTGGGGCGGTCCTTGTGTGACCGCCTGCGCGACGGCGGTGTGGATCAACCTGTTCCGCATCTACACGTTGAACGGGTTCTGGCCGGTGCCTCGTAACGTGTTCGATCCGCTGTCGTGGCTGAACAACATCTCCCCGCTGTCGTGGCCGGTGCAGGTGATGCCGGTGCGGCCGCTGGTCGATCAGTCCCGGTGGGTGACGTTCGGCTCCCGCTGGAAAGACGCCCAGACGGTGCTGACGCCGGTCATGAAGGATGCGGGCGTCATCTGCCGGGCCTACACCTGGCTGCCGGGGGACCCGCCGCCGTACACCTCGGTGTTCGGGGAGGCGTTGGGTCAGCTGCTCAAACCGACCCGGGCGTGCGTGATCCTGTCCTTCGAGGACCAGTCCGGTGTGGACGGCCCGACCGGCACGGCCATCGACGGGGCGATCAACCTGTTCGCGGTCACCGCCGACAACCTGTTCACTGAGACGCTGATCGCCGTTGACGGGGACGGGGACGGGGAGACCGACCCGTTCATCCGCAAGATTCTCGGTGTGGCGCCGAAGCGGCCGCCGTTCGTCTACCGCGACACCGGATACGGCGGGGTCAGTGGCCGAACGATGGTGGTGCACAAAGCCAAAGCGGTGACGGTGGTGGTCGGGGGGCGGTCCCCATCATGGGTGAACCAGGCCATCACCTGGGGGATCAGGTACGGCCTCTCGCAGATAGCTACCGCGATCTCCACCATCCCCGGGGCGCCCGCCCAGCTCACCGGCTCCGAAGGTTTGGACAACCTGTATCAGGGCCAGCTCGACGACGTGTTCCTGGCGTTCATGCCGTTCGTCGACCCGCGCCGCGCCGCCGCCGTCGGCTCCTATGCCCGCAATGAGCACTTCGAGTCCCCCGGCGGTTCGGCGTTCACCCTGTCCAGCGTCCAAACCGCCCGCCAAGGCTGGTACGCCACACGGCCCTACACCAGCTTCAAGTTCGATGTCGGTGACGGCGCCCCGTTCGTCCTCGGCGAGGACATCCGCCTCGGCTCCCGTGTCTCCGCCGAACGCAAAGGTGTCATTTACACCGACCAGATCATGGCCATCAAACGCTCCGGGGACCGCAAATCCTCGGGCCGGCCGGTCATCTCCTTCGGTGACGACTCCCGCGAGGAAGACCCGGTCGCCCAAGGGTTCGCCGCGATCGCCAACGTCGCCAACTTCGCCGCCATGGTCGCCGGCTCCGGGGAACTGTTCTAGTGGACAGCCGCAAAGCCTCACCGCTGGCGCTGCCTAACTTCCCGTATAAGGGCCGGTTCACCGCCGAGCAGCTCGCCGAGGCGATGGACCGCAAAGACCGCATCATCGAAACCCTGATGGACCCCGTCGGCCCCGACGGCACCCTCATCAACGTGCCCGTCGACATGATGCACATCCTCGCCTTTCATCAAGCCCTGGCCGGTGTCGACGTCCACAACGACCACCGGCAGCTCATCGAATCCCGCACCTGTGTCGACAACAGCCAGATGTTCGAGATGTATGAGTGGCGGCCGCGGGGCGACTTCGGTGACAGCCCGCCGGTGTCTGACCCGACCGGCGAAGCCGCCGCAGTCGCCTCCCAGATGCGCAGCCAGCTCACCCCGCAAGTGCGGGCGGCGGTGATGGCCATCCTCGCCGAGGAAGCTAAAGCCGCCACCGACGCCGCCACCGTGACCCGCCGGGAGAGCGCCGAGAACATCATCATCGAGCAGCGCGAGATGCGCCAGGAGGAAACCTCATGACAGTGCCCGCAGAGCCGATCCTCATCGGCGGCCGCAGCGTCTACCTCAAGTTCTATGCGATGCCCCGCCAGCAGGACGACCCGCGCCGCATCGAGGGCACCATGACGTTGGTCGGCCCGGAAGGTGTGCTCACCCTCGACGCCCTCGTCGGCCCCAAAGGTGACCCCGGCCAGCCCTCCCCGATCATCCGGCCGCAGTGGGGGTCCCCCGTCGCCGAGGTCGGCGACCTGCCCGCGCTGGCCACCCTGGATGAATCCGACGACGGCCGCGCCTGGTACATCGACGGCGAATGGCACGTCTACTCCGACGACGCCGCCGAGTACGTCGTCGTCCAGGGCTCCATCCCCGGCCCGGCCGGGGTCACCCCCGACATCTCGGTTACCGCCGAAGTGATCGAAGCCGACGCCGGCCAGTTCACCTACGGCGACATCGAGGTGGTCGAAACCGGCACCTCGGTCGCCCCGAACTTTCACATCAAAATACCGGCGCTGCCCGGCCCGGAGGGGCCGGCGTCGGCGATCGAACTGGCGTCGGATTATGACGACACCACCCCCAGCGCCGCCGGGGACTTCCTGGTCAAACTCGCCAACGACAAATGGGGTCCCGGCAGCCCCACCTACTTCGTGCCCCGCAAATACACCATCCCGCACAACAACTTCATCGACCACACCGGCTCCGAGGCCCGGTTCATGATCGGCTCGATCAACATCCCCGCCCAGGACTGGGACTGGTACCCGGATGTGATCGGCCATGTGCGGCTGCAACGCTCCGGGCTGCTGTCCTCAGCGCAGTGCGAGGTCGAGGTGCGCATCGGCCCCACCGCCACCGCCGGCACCGGGGAAACCTCCGACCTGTGCGCCCTCGGCCCATATGACCCGTCAGTGGCGTTGCTGGACGCGATCACCGTCGCCCACATCATGCCGCACTTCTCGTCCACCTCCGACCCGAACCGGTCGCTGAGCCCGGACTCGGCGGCCGGACTGTGCGACGCCGGAACCGCCTACACCCTGTTCGTGTTCGTGCACAAGCTCGGCGGGAACGGCTCCTGGCAGTTCACCAAAACCGACGCCCAGTTGCGCGTCGACGTGTGCCCGGTGGCCCAGTAGCCGATGCCCAGAGCGTTCGACCGCGGCATCCCCGATGCCGACAAGAACCCGCTGATCTCAGCCACCACCTGGGGCGATCCCGGCACGATCATCGGCGAAGCATCTTTGAACGCCGGCACCACCATCCAGCGGTTCCTGTTCAGCCTGTTCACCGGGTGCGGGCCGCTGGTCGACGGGATCTCCGAGATCGGCCGGGTGGTCATCGAGGATCTCATCGGCGGCCTGGTCGACGCCGTCGACACCGCCCTCGGTGAGGGTGACGAGGATCTGGCCGCCTCCCTGCAGGCCACCCTCGACGACCTGAACATCCGGCTGAACTCCGGCAACCCTTTGGTGACGTTGGGTGCCGGCATCCAGAACATCGTCGAGACGATCTTCAACGCCTTGACCTGCCAGTCGCTGACGGGGGTCAGCGCCCAGGACGTCATCGACAAAGTGCTGGAACTGGCCGGCGACGCCGGGGATCTGCTTGGCGACATCAGCGGCACCGCCTTTGACGCTTTGTCGGATCTGGTCACCAACGTGTGGAACTGGCTGTCGCTGCTGCTGACCGGTGTGGGCGGCGGGGTCGGTAAAACCCTCTCGGATGTGGCCGGGCTGCTCGACCAGTTCCGCGAGTCGGAGTTCCTCAACGTGCTGCAGCAGGTCACCACGTTCTTCGGGGACATCGCCACCGGGGCGCGGGACACCTTTCTGCAGGTGCTGCAGACCGTGGTCGACTGGTTCGGCGACTTGGTCGACCTACCCGCGTTCCTCACCCAGCTCGGCGAGGTGGTCGACTTCTTCCTGGGCCTGCTCAACCCCGCCGGGTTCCTCACCGTCCTGCAGGACGTCATCGAATGGTTCGGCGGGATCGTCAACCTCGACGGGTTCCTCAGCCAGCTCGGCGACCTCGTCGACTTCTTCCTCGGCCTGCTGAACCCGGCCGGGTTCCTGTCGCTGATGCAGATCATCGTCGACTGGTTCGGCGGGATCGCCGAAGCCGCCCGGGTTCCGTTCCTCGGCATCCTGCAGCAGATCGTCGAAGGCTTCGGCGCGGTAATCAACGTGCCAGCGTTTATGACTGCTTTGCGAACGTTCGTTAACGGCATCTTGGGAATCGTTGACCTCGGCACTTGGACTAGCACTCTGACCACGATTGTCAACGGGCTGCTGGGGACGGCGAATCTGTCGACGTGGGTCGGCGTCCTGAAACAGGTGATTGACTTTTTCGTCGCTATCGCCTCGAACGTTCGGGCCGGGTTCCTGACCGCGCTGCAAACCATCGTCGAAACGTTCCAGGGCTTGTTCGTCGGCGGTTCGTTGGCCGACTGGCTAGCCGGCATACCCTCTTTCGCGCAGAGCATCATTGACGGGCTGTGGTCGGCGGTGTCTGGTGGGGCCGCCGCAGTGGGGAAAACCATTGAGGACGCTTTAAGCGCGGTGGGGGATTGGGCCGCCTCGGTGGTGGAGTCTTTGACCGGCGCCCCATTCGGCGACATCGCATCGTGGGCGCGGAACCTGCTCAGTAAAGGGCTCGGCTGGCAGGGTTTGTTCGACCTGTTTGGTTCAATCCCGGCCGCGATCCTCGGTGTGCTACCCATCCCTGCCATCAATGTGGTCAACCCCGAACTGATGGCCCGCGGCGGGTTCGACACCTCGGCGACGCTAGCCGAAGGGTCGGGCTGGTCGTGGGATGGCACGCAACGCTACCCGGTCACCGAAACCACCGGCGGGTCAGCGAAAGTCCTAGGCGCCAGCACCACCCGCGCACTGTTCGCCAACCAGTCCATCGAGGTGGCTCCCGGCGACAAGCTGCTGATCCACTGCTATGTGAAGTCGACCGGAACCGTCAACAGCGGCGGTATCCGCATCGACATCGTGGAGTTCAACGGCACCACCCAGGGCGCGACCGCGCCTATCGCTCAGCGCAACGGCTCGGCCGACTGGGTCAAGCTCGGCAACAGTGAGGCGGCCCCATATGTGGTGCCGGCCGGCGTCACCAACATCCGCGTGAAGCTGTCGATCACTGTGGCCGCGGTGAGCGGCTCGGTGGTGTGGTTCGACGCCATCTCGGTTAAGAAAACCGGTCTGTTGGACGGTAATTGGATGACCGGGATTCTCGGCACGGTCGGCCAGGATTTTCAGACGATCGTGGACTCGATCAAGGGCGCCATCGAGGAGACTGCGACGACCGGGAACCCTCTGACCGCCGTCCAGCCAGTCATCGAGACGATATTCCAGAAGCTGTTCGGGCTGGCGTTCCTGCCGCTAGGTATTTCGCAGACGCTGCTTGAAGCCGCTATCCCCGGCCTAAACGGTGACAAGATTGTCGACGGTCAGGTGTCGGCCGATTTCCTACCCTTGGACGACATCGGCACCGAGATCAACCCCAAAGCCGGCTCCGGTGCCACGCTGGTCCGCTCCGGTACTACCAACTACACCGCCAACAACGACCGAAACGAGATCGGCACGGGGTTCTACAACTCACTGTCGTCATCGACCGACATCATCGCCCTAACCAGTGGCGGGCAGTACACCGGACGGTTCCAGGTCACTATGGACGGCTGGTATCTGTGCGAAATCTGCTATCTGGTCGATCCTGACACGGGCTTTGACTGGAACATCGCCCCACTGCTGTACAAGAACGGCAGCCCGTTCCGCATCGGCTCTGACGGGATGCAGGTCAACGCCGTGATAGCCAACTCCCAGAGATACATTCAGTCGAGCTTCATCGTCTACCTCAACGCCGGCGAGAACGTCGGGGCGGGCTACGACGCCTCGGGAAGCTTTAGCAACATTTTCAGCGGCAGCGGCACCAGCGTCGACACCTACTTTTCGGTGTCACTACTGAACAAGTCCTACGCCTAGGAGTCAGATGCGCGAGATCAGAGTTTCCCCTGACGGTCAGGCCGTCGCGATCCGCACCGACCACCCTGCTGACGGCCGCCGCGCCTGGGGCGTCTGCCACGTCGAACACGGGTCAGCCTGGTCGCCGGCGTCGGTGGTCGACGGCTGGGAAGTGATCGCCGAAGGCGACTGATGCGTCCCAAGCTGTTCTACGCCCACGGCACCGCCTACATCATCCGACAATTCGAAGACCCCGTCGCCGAACTCGTCGGCCAGTTCACCGAGTTCATCACCCGCATCCTCAACCCCGGCGGCGTTCACGAACCCGCCGACACCGGCGAAGTGCCCGGCCTCAACGGATTCTCCCTACCGTGGGACAACTTCCCCGGCCGTGACCCATTCCCACGGCTCCTCGACGACAACATCTGGGATGCGGTGTTCGTCAACTACCCGGCCAACCAGATCGCCATGGGCAACTCGATCGACGACGGCGTCACCGAAATCAAACGCCACCTTGATGACATGCCGGTCGGAACCCCCTGGGCGCTGGCAGGTTTCAGCCAAGGTGCCGGAGTGTGTTCCTCGATTCTGGTGGAGGCGCAGTCCGGTTCCCTGACGGCCCACTACCCCTCGTTTCTGGGCGGTGTGATGTTCGGCAACCCGCGCAGGAAACAGGACTATCGCGGCCCGGTAGGGGGGACGTGGTCGGGCGCTTGGGATGTACCCGGGTCAACGACCGGCGGCGGCGGCTCGTTCCCCGACAGCGGGCCGTGGGCGCGGCTGACCAACCCGCCCGACACCTGGGTTGAGTTCGCCGCACCACTCGATATTTTCACCTCGACCGGCACCTCGGCCATCGGCAGCGCATGGCGGCAAGCCAACGACATCTTCCTCAACATCTTCCAACCCAACGTCGCCGCCGCGCTGCTGAACCTGCCCACCGTCGCCGACGCCGTCATCCAGGCGATGTTCGACGTGGGCCAAGTCGAGAACCTCATCGTCGATGCCCTCGGCCTGCCGTGGCGCATCGGCGGGAACGGGCACACCATCTACCCGTATCTGCCGCCGCCGGCCGCCAACGGCGTCATCCCCACCACCACCATCACGGTCAACGGCGAAACCTACCGCGCCCCAGTCGGCGACACCTGCTACCAAATCGCCCTCAAATACCTCAACACGCTGGCCGGTGAATGGTCGACCACTCCCATCGTGGTGCCCGAACCGGCACCCATCGAACCCGCATGGTCACCCACCCTGACCGTCGCCTCCACTGTCCAAACCGCCGCCTGGTCCACCACCCTCGTCGCATAGGAGCCTCATGCCCCGCCTGACCATCCGCTACAACGACCTCGTGCTGCACGACGGCGAGGTTGAGGAGTTCAGCTTCACCGACAGCGCCACTCATGTGTCGGTGAGCGGCAAGGTCGCCGCCCCGAAGGCCGCGGCCAGTGCTGGGCTGTTGGATCTGCTGGCCGGCGCCCGCAAGAACAACACCCAGAAGATGGTGGAGGAGCGGCGCCGGGAGCTGAAGGCCGAGCAGGCCGAGGTTGTGGCCGACAGCGAGGAGCCCACTGATGTCGACGCCTGAATTCTTCACCGTCACCGCCGACTACAAATCGGTGATCGCAGACTCACCGCTGGACAGCGATTACCTGGGGGAGCTGGGGCCGATCAGCGCCACCGTCCAGTTCACGCCGCTGCTCCAGTCCGGCGACGTGCTCCTGGCCACCACCGCGACCCCGCGGCCGACCGGCTATGTGCCGGTGCCGGTGGTGGGCCGCATCGACGTGGAGACCGGCCGGCTGATGCTGCGCGTCGACCCCGACGACGGCGGCACCGGAACGTTCAGCCCGATCACCCTCATGGCCAATACAAGCCTCTTGGAGATCGACGGCCCGCTCTACTACCGGGTCACCTTCTCCGAGGTGGTCATCGGCGGCCGCCCCGGCTACCTCGCGCCGTTCGACTTCGAGGCACCCACCACCGGCGGGGTAGAGGTCAACCTGATCGAGGTGGCCCCGGTCCCCGGCTCGATCGCCAACGGCATCGTGAAGGTGTCCCCGGGCGGGGTTCGTCAGATCGACGGCACCACCATCGCATTTACGTTCGGCGGTGTGGATCTTCAGCCCACGGTGTCGCTGGCTGCGCTGTCCGGGCCGACCGGTGCCACGGGCGCGACGGGCGCTACGGGGGCGGCGGCGACGATCGCGGTCGGCTCGGTCACGTCGCTGCCGCCGGGTTCGACCGCGACTGTCGTCAACGAGGGCAGCTCGGGTGCGGCTGTATTTTCGTTTGGTCTGGTGACCGGGTCCACAGGGGCCACCGGGGCCACGGGGGCTCAGGGAATCCAGGGAGAGCAGGGAATCCAGGGAATCCAGGGCGTTCAGGGCGAAGCTGGTGTGTCCCTTGACATTAACGGCACCGTGGCGACCTACGGTGATCTTCCGGCGTCACCGGAGCCTGGCGACGCGATCGTGGTGGCAGCCGACGGAAAGCTGTACTTCTTCGACGGGACGAGCTGGCCCGCTGAGGGCGCTGGTGTCCCTTTCGTCGGCCCGCAGGGTCCGCAGGGGATTCAAGGGATTCAGGGCTTGGTCGGGGCTACGGGCGCAGTGGGCCAGGCCGCCACCATCGCGGTCGGCACCGTCACCAGCGGTGAGACCGCCGCCGTCACGAACAGTGGCGACAGCTCGGCGGCCGTCTTTGACATAGTTCTCCCGATCGGCCCTACGGGGGCCACGGGCGCGGTCGGCCCCACGGGGGCGGCCGCGACGATCACTATCGACTCGACGGTCACCGGCGACCCCGGCAGCACCGCTGCTGTCGAAAACCTCGGCGACGCGAATGACGCGCTGATCCGCGTGACCGTGCCCCGCGGCGACACCGGGGCCACCGGCGCCGTCGGGGCCACCGGCGCCGCCGGCCAGGCGGCCAACCTGCGAGGCAGCGTTGCCGACTACGCCTCACTCCCGACGAGCGGGCTGACCGACGGCGACGCCTACGTTGCAGTCGACTCGGGACTGCTGTTCGTCTTTGACGGCTCATCGTTCCCCGCCGAGGTTGACGGTGTTCCGTTCGTCGGCCCGGTTGGGGCTACCGGCGCATCTGGTCAGGCCGCCACCGTCACCATTGACTCGACGGTGACTGGCGATCCCGGCAGCAGCGCGGCCGTGGATAACCTTGGCGACTCGACCAACGCTGTTCTGCGATTTACTGTGCCGGCGGGGGCCACGGGGGCGGCCGGCAGCGACGGCGCCGACGGCGTTGACGGTAGCGACGGGGCGGTCGGCCCTACGGGGCCGCAGGGCGAACCGGGCACAACCACCTGGGCTGGCATCACCGACAAGCCTGCGGTCATCGCCGCCGGCGTGGATGCTGCTGCGGCGCGGTCGGTTATCTCAGCGGAGTACACCGGCAACAAAGGGCAACCGAATGGATACTGTGCTCTCGACGCATCCGGCCTAGTCCCTGCCGACCAGTTGCCGTCCTTTGTTGAGGACGTGGTCGAGGCGGCCGACGCTGCATCGTTCCCGGCCACCGGCACCGCGGCCACGATCTACGTCGCACTGGACACCGGGAAGATTTGGCGTTGGGGCGGTTCCTCTTACGTCGAAATATCACCCTCGCCAGGTAGCACCGACGCAGTTCCCGAAGGCAGCACCAACCTCTACTACACGCAAAGCCGCGCTGATGCTCGGGTGACGGCGGCGGTCGGATCGTCGGTGCAGGCGTGGTCGCCGACCCTCGACTCCTGGGCCGGCAAGACCGTGCCGACGGGTGCTGCGGTCGGAACCAACGACGCCCAAACCATCACCAACAAAACGATTTCCGGCTCGTCGAACACGCTGTCCGACATTCCGGTGTCGGCGATCGGCGCGACCGGAACCGCCGACGACACCACTTATCTCCGCGGCGACGGGCAGTGGGCCACACCGGCCGGCGGCGGCGGCGCCGAGACGTTCAATCAATTTCTACTGATGGGAGCCTGACTGACATGGCGACGACCTACAAAGTGTTGGGGCAGTCGGCTCCCAGCGCGACGACGGCGACGGCCCTCTACACCGTGCCAGCCGCTACGTCGGCGGTGGTGTCCACGATCAACGTGTGCAACCGCTCGGCTTCCAGTGTGGATTTCCGGGTTGCTGTTAGGCCGGCGGGCGCGGCCTTGGCAAGCCAGCATTATCTTTGCTACGACATTGCGGTCCCTGGCAAAGACTCAATCGCTTTGACCTTGGGTGTCAGTTTGGCGGCGACTGACGTTCTGGAAGTGTATGCAGGTGACGGCAACCTGTCCTTCACCGCGTTCGGGGCCGAACTGTCGTGACGTTCCGCAGATACTCGGAGCGGTTGTGGTCGGCGCGGCGAATCGGTAACACCGGCGTTTTAGCATCGGGTGGAACGGTTACCTATTCTGGGGGCTACCGAATCCACACTTTTACCAGCAGTGGGACACTAGTTATTTCTGGCGGCGGTTCTGTTGATGTTCTTCTTGTCGGCGGCGGCGGCGGTGGTGCCGGTGACAACGGCGGTGGCGGTGGCGGTGGCGGCGTTCTGCGCCAAACGCTGACATTATCCGCCAATTCGTACACGGTGACCGTTGGTGATGGTGGTTCCGGTACTGACGGCAAGAATGTCGGCGGGAACGGTTCCGACAGCACGTTCGCGGGGTTGATCGCAGGCGGCGGCGGCGGCGGCGGCTACTTCAGTGGCGCACCAGGGGCTGCCGGCCGGGCTTCCAACGGTTCCGGCGGCGGCGGTGGATATAACCAATCCGGCGGCAGCGGCGACGGTTCCGGCGGCGACGGTGCTACGACTGGTGGCGGTGGTGGTGCAGGAGCATCAGCCACTGATCAACACGGCGGCGCAGGAATAGCAGACGACATTCTGGGGACGACCTATTACTGGGGCGGTGGTGGCGGCTATGCCGGATTTAGCAAAACGCCCGGTAACGGCGGTATAGGCGGCGGCGGCGCTGCCTTTTCAGCAACCGGCGGGGGTTCAGCATTGAATACCGGCGGTGTCGCCACATCTCAAGCCGGTGACCAACGCACCAACGCCGCAGGAGGCGCTAACACCGGCGGCGGCGGCGCCGGTGCCGGCGCTGCGTTGGGCAATCAGGCAGGAAACTACGGCGGCAACGGCGGCAGCGGCATCGTCATCATCCGATACCCCATCTAAGGACAACCATGAAAACCGTTGCAACACTACTCGCCATCACCCTTACCCTCGCCGGCTGCGCCGACCTTGACCCCATCATGGGCCGCACCCCCGGCACACCTACCACCCAACCCGCAGTCGAACGGCCCATCGACTGCGATTTGATCTTCCCCGGCGGCGGCGCCGACCGGCGATGACCGTGAAAGTCCTGCCCTACAATCGCGCCCTGGTGCCGCAGGAGGCGGGCTGGTGGTGCGGGCCGGCATCCACCCAGATCGTGCTCGACACCCAAGGCAAACACGCCGCCGAACGGGATCTTGCCGCCGAAATGGGCACTCACCGCGGCGGCACCGACTACATCGGCTTGATTGAACGGGTGCTGGACCGCCGACTGCCCGACGGCCGCTACACCAGCGTCTACTGCGAACGCGACCCGATGACCGCCGCGCAGAAGTCTCGCCTGTGGGCCGACCTGACTCGCTCCATCGACGCCGGCTACGGCGTGGTGATGAATTGGGTCGCCCCACCGAACAACTACCCCAGGGGCGTAAAGGGCAGTGTGTCACCGGCTTACGGCGGCGGCACCGTGTACCACTACGTCGCGGCGATGGGCTACGACTCGGCCGGGGATCGGGCGGTGTGGATCGCCGACTCCGGGTTCCGGCCCTTCGGCTACTGGGTGTCCTTCGACCAGTGCGCCACCCTCATCCCCCCCAAAGGGTACTGCTACGCCAACGTGCAACCTGTCTTTACCACACCACCCCCGGTGGCGTCGGCCCGCCCGGTCACCGTCCTCGCCGCCGCCACCGGCATCACCGAAGCCAAAGCCGCCGAAATCCTGCCCACCGTCCAGCAAGGCTTGCGGCTCTCCAACTGCACCACCGTCAACCGTGTCGCCACCTGGCTCGCCCAGATCGGGCACGAATCCGCGAGCTTCAACGCCACCGAGGAATACGCCTCCGGGGATGAGTCCACCGACCGCTGGCGGTACAAAGGCCGCACCTGGATACAGATCACCTGGGAAGCCAACTACGCCGGGTTCAGTAGATGGGCGTGGGAAAACAATCTGGTGGACGCCGCCAACTACTTCGTCCGCTACCCGAAACGGCTCGCCGACCTCCGCTGGGCCGGCATCGGACCCGCCTGGTACTGGACTGTTGCCCGCCCCGACATCAACACCCTCTGCGACCGCGGCGACTTCGACCTCGTCACCTACCGCATCAACGGCGGGCAGAACGGCGCCGAGGACCGCCGCCGCCGGTACGCCCTCGCCCTCGCCCAGGGCGACCAACTGCTCGCCATCACCCGCGAGGGCGACATCCCTACCGAGGAAGGGCTCGATATGGCCGACCGCCTCTACCCCAGCATCTCTATCTACAAGACTCCCGGCGAAGGCGCCCGCTACACCCTGGCCCAACTGATCCAGTCGATCGACGCCATGTCCCACCGCGAAGCCGTCGAGGACGCCGCCATCCAAGGCAGCCTCGACGACATCGACCGAGTGATGCGTGTGGCCGCCGGCAAGGGGGAGTTCCGCGATGCGTGGGCGGTCAACCACGCCAAGAACGTCCTGGTCCGGCTGGAACAGGTCAACCCCGGTGCGCTGCAGTCGTACCGCGAATGGAAGGGCATCGCATCATGATGACTCCCCGTATCCGCCAGAGTTTGTATGCGCTGGGCACTATCGCCACCTCGGCGCTGACGCTGCTGTCGTTGTGGTCGATCGTCTCGCCCGAGGCCGCATCGTCGATCTCCGCGGCCGTCGCCGCCCTGCTGTCCCTGGCCGGTGTGGGCGCGGCCGGCACCGCCGCGGTGGTGACCTCAAAGCAGCGCCACGACGGCACCTTCGACAAGTCTGACCCCGTCACTCAGGTCACCCAAGGCGTCCAAGCCGTCCAAGATCAGCTCGCCTCAGCCAAGGCCGCCGCCGAAGCCGTGCGGGTGGCCGTCTCCGACGTCGTCGACGACATCCCCGTCCTCGGCCCGATGGCCGCCGACGCGCTGGCCAAGGTCAAGTTCTGACCGGTCATGCAATCCATCCCCAACCCCGACAGCTGGATGGACGTCGCCACGATCATCATCGTGTCACTCATCGTCGCCGTCCCCTCCTGGCTCAGCCTGCGCAATCACAAGCAGCTCGCCAGGATGGACAAATCCATCAGCAACGGGCACACCTCGCCGCTACGCGAAGACGTCGACGAGATCCGCGACACCCTCGGCCACATCCGCGCCGACATACACGCGGTCAAGTCCGAGCTGGGTGACATCCGCCACGAGCTTCGGGAGGAGCGTAAAGACCGGCTCGACCTCGACAGCCGGTTCGAACGGTATCGCCGAACCCGTTAGGAGTTCCCGTGTCCCTGGCCGATGATCTGGCCTCCAGCCCCAAGCTGACCTCCGGGCCGCCCTGCTCCACCTGCGCCTGGGTGGCCGCGCTGTCCGACGAGGACCGGAAAGCGTTCCACGACTATGTCGCCCAGCCGCACTACAACCGCGCCGCCCTGCACCGCGTCATCTCCGAACGCTGGGGATACACCTCGTGCGAGTCCAGCCTGAAATACCACCTGCTGTATCACCATGGCACGCAAACTGGCTGACGACCTGGCCACCATGCGGCCGGGCGTCACCACCAAGATCCTAATCCTCGACGTCGAACGGCTCTGCGGCATTAGCCGCCAGTTCTATTTCGACCGAGGGGATTTGAAGAACCGATACATTCATTACGAAACCGTCGAAAGGCACCCGCGAACGACGGTCGTCTGCGCCAAGTGGTACGACTCCGACGAGATCATCCGGCTGGCCGAATGGGACAAAGGTGGCCGGCGCAAGTTCCTCCAACGGGTGCATCGGTTGATGAGCCGCGCGGAGATAATCGTCGGCCATAATGTGGATGGCGCTGACATCCCCTGGCTGTCCGGGGATCTCTACCTCGAAGCCCGACTGCCGGTTCTGCCGCCTATCAAAACCGTGGACACCCTCAAGGTGCTGCGCAAGCAGTTCAAAGGCGGGGCGCCGTTCAAAAGCCTCGACGCCTTCTGCCAGATGGTCGGGTTGCCCGCCAAGACCGACCGGTATGACCGGGACGCGATGGAGCGGGCCGTCACCCAGAAGTCGGTAGAGGACCGTGAGCGCCTGGTCGACTACTGCGCCGGGGATCTCATCGCCACGCAGGCTTTGTACGACTTCCTACGTCCGCACATCGCCAACCATCCCGCGCTGCGCGTCGAGGGCGCGGACTCGCTGACGATCTGCCACCGCTGCGGGCACGACACCGAGGTGATACCGCGCCGCTGGATCGCCAACGTCCTGTCCTACACGATGCGCCGCTGCACCAGCTGCGGCGGCTACAGCCGCATCTCCATCGAGCCCGAGAGGCTGTCCATTGTGCGCTCGGTATAAGCACGCCGACGTGGCGTGGCTGGCGTTGGCCGGCGTGGTCGCCGCCTACGAGGTGACGGCGATGGCCCGCCGCGACTGGGAGCTGCTCTCCGAGGCCGCCGACCGCTACCGCGCCGGCCACCCCGTCGCCACCCATGTCATGGTCGTCTACCTGGCCGGGCACCTGCTGCGCCGCTGGCCCGCCCGCCTCGACCCGTTGCACCGGCTGGCCGGACTGATCAAATGACCAGCAGCGCCTTTGACAAGCTGCGCCAAGCCCTGCAGGACGTGCTCAACCAGTGCGGCGACGGCTACATGCTGGCCCACTACGTGATCGTGATGGGCATCCAGCGGATGGACGGGGACGGCCGGGTGGTGTCCAGCTCGTGGGTGGCCGCGCCGGAGGACCAGGCCGACTATGTCACCGATGGTTTGCTGGCAGCGGCCGAGGAGATGCGGGCGGGCGCCGAGTTCGAGGATGGGTCTTGACACTGTCAAGACTGCGCTGCGTTTCCGCAGGTCAG
>CAZGPT010000005.1:29003-31060 GCA_964527015.1 uncultured Mycobacterium sp.
GCAGGTCAGAGCACACGAAATAGCACGAAATAGCTTGTCAAGGCTCTAGTCAAGACTTTAGGGTGCTGGCGTGGCCTCCATCAGAGTGAGGACGCGCCGGGGGGGATCTCAAGCCTGGGCGGTCCTGTACGTCATCGACGGCCGTCAAACCTCGGTGACCTTCGACACCGAGGCCGACGCGCAGAAGTTCCGCACCCTCGTCGACACCGTCGGCCCGCGCCGGGCGATGGACGCCTGGGGGATCGCCGACACCCCCAAAGCGCCCGCTCGCCGCGGCCCGACCCTGGTGGACTGGGTGCGCGCCCACGTCGACCAGCTCACCGGCGTCGGCCAGAAGTCCCTCGACGACTACAACCGCTACATCCGGGTGGACATCGAGCCGCACTTCGCCGAGCTGCCGCTGGCCGAGCTGCGCGAGGAGGACATCGCCGGCTGGGTGCGGTGGCTGCAGTCCCGCGGCAACCGGTCCAAAACGATCAGGAACAAGCACGGCTTCCTGTCGTCGGCCTTGGCGCGGGCGGTGCCCGAGCATCTGGCCGCCAACCCCGCCGCGGGCCGCCGGCTCCCGCGGGACACCGAACCCGACGAGATGCGGATGCTGACCCGCGCCGAGTTCGACCGGCTCCTCGACGCCACCACCGAGCACTGGCGGCCGCTGATCGAGTTCCTCGTCGTCTCGGGCTGCCGGTGGGGGGAGGCTGTGGCCCTGCGGCCCGCCGACGTCGACCGGGCGTCGGGGACGGTGCGCATCCGGCGGGCCTGGACCTACAGCTCGGGCGGCTACCAGCTCGGCCCCACCAAGACCGTGAGATCCCGCCGGGACATCCGGGTTCCCGCAGCCGTCCTCGACCAGCTCGACTATTCCGGCGAGTGGCTGTTCGTCAACCGGGATGGCGGCCCGGTGCGTTACGTCGGGTTCAGACAGAGGGTGTGGGATAAGGCGGTGGCCCGCGCCGGGCTGGACCCTGCCCCGACCCCGCACGACCTGCGCCACACCTGCGCGTCGTGGATGCTCAACGGTGGCGTGCCGATCAGCGTCGTCTCCCGGCACCTGGGGCACGAATCCATCTCCACCACCGTCGACGTCTACGGCGACGTCGACCAGGCTTCGGCGCAGCTGGCCGCCGACTTCATGGCCCGCACGCTGCGGGAAAGCAAATGACAGTGATCTTCGCTACCATGCCAAAGGCTAACCGCGGGGAGTGAGCCCAGAGGGGGATCTGATGGACGCCGTGCAGCGCCTACGTCAGGCGATGACCGAAGTGGACCCGGCACTGCTTAGCGTGGACGATCGGCTCGCGCTGCTCGATCTAATAGAGCGCACCTTCACCGGGGGGGGGCGTCGTCAGCTGCCCTCGGCCGCTCGGCGTCGTAACTCCTCGATCAGCTCCAAAGTGTCGTAGTCGCGCAGCGGTGTCCGCAGCTGGGTGACCGCGGCCGCGTCGGCCGGCGTCATGAACCCCGCGGCGATGAAGCTCTCCAGTAGCGGCCGGTCAAACGCCCGCGCGAAGGCGATCACCGACTCCACCCGCGGCACCCCCGGATCACCGCGCAGCCACCGCTCGACGTTGGTTTGCGCCACCCCACACTTCGCGGCGATCTGCGACTGAGTCAGCGGACGCGACACGCGCGTCACATACTCACTCCACGATTCCACGCGGTACACCATAGACCCCCCCAGGTCTCCTCGATTGCATGGTCTCTAATACCCCCGACCTGCAACTTCCAACCATTAAACGCTTCTCTAGCATCCCGCTGCTAACCGCTGTTACCCGATCGTGACTCTGGGCTGAGCGAGTCACTGCGCTGCTAGCCGAGCAGCGTGGTGCTACAGTTCAGCGCATGACGACGCACGAGACCGCACCGGGCGGCCTGAAAACGTTCAGCGTCGCCGAGGTCGCCCAAGCCCTCGCCGGGGACTCGATGCGCGACCCGCAACGCTGGCTCACCCGACAGATCACCTCCGGGCGGTTCACCGCCCGCAAGGTCGGCCGGTCCTGGCGCATGACGCAGGCCGACGTCGACCACGCCCTGGCCGTCATGGCCAACCCCGACCG
>CAZGPT010000005.1:31160-42001 GCA_964527015.1 uncultured Mycobacterium sp.
GCCGCCGACGGCTACCTCGACGCCGACGAGGAGTCCTACGTCCGCTCCTGGTCCGGCCACATCTGCCAGGCCATCACCTACGAGCCCACCCTCGGCGGGCTGGTGTCGGTGGCGCAGGTCATCTATTCCGACGGCTACCGGCCCGACGACGCCGTCGACATCATCAACGCCTCGGTGGCCACCGAATGCCCCGAGCATTGGCCGCTGCTCGTCGCGGTCGGCCGGGTGGCGCGCGGGGAGACGGGGCCGCTGACATGAGACCCTCCACCGTCACCGGGTTCGCCGCCGGCATCGCCGTCGGCTCCATCTTCATCGCCGCCGTCGCCACCTTCAGCACCACCGCAGAAGACCAGCTGCCCGACTGCCAAACCGCCATCACCCACACGGTGGCGCCATGAGCATCATCGGCTACATCCGCGTCTGCTCGACCTGCGGCGTGCGCATGATCCTCACCGCCGAAGCGCGGCACCAGGATCTGTGCACCCCGTGCCTCGATGAGCATATGGCCGAGGTGATCGACAACATCGCCGAAACCATCACCAAGAACGACGACCCCGACTGGCCGGTGGGGGAGGTGCGCGGATGAAGCTGCCCAACTGGCGCAAAGCCCACGACGCCCAGTTCGCCGAACTGCCCACGGTGCAACTGCGGCCGGTCATGGACGACTCCGACGTCATCGCCCACACCCACCAGATGTATGTCCGCGACCTGCTCGGCGAGATCGCCCTGGCCGTCGTCATGTATCGGGCGCCCGCCCCGGAGTTCCCGCCCGAGCTGTCCAGCCGGCTCGAATGGATCACCGCACTGTTCACCGACCTATCCCACCGCATCGACCAAGCCGACCAGATGCTGGCCCGGCACGTCGCCCAAGTGAGCGAACCGTGAGCGGCAAGTGCAGCCGCAACGGCTGCAACAGTGAGGCCTACGCCCGCGGCATGTGCGCATCGCACTACGTCAAAATCCGATCCGCCCTGATCTACAAAGGGCAGTGGGACGGCCCCATCGACGCCACCGGCACCATCCGCCGGCTGCGGGCGCTGGCCGCCATGGGCTGGCCGATGAAAGAACTCGCCGCCATGTCCGGCGTGGCCATGCCGACCATCTCCTACCTGATGCACCACCGCAGGGGGACGGTGTACTCGCGCACCGCCGGCAAGGTCGCCGACCTTTATGACGAGCTGTCGATGCGGGAGGGGAACTCGCAGCGGTCCCGGCTGCGCGCCCGCCGCCAAGGTTGGGCGCCGCCGCTGGCGTGGGATGACGAGACCATCGACGACCCGAACGCGCAACCGGATGTGGGGGAGCAGGTTTCGGTGAAGTTCGGCGAGAAGTTCACCGAGCTGCGGGAGCTGGGCTACTCGGATCTGGTGATCGCGCAGCGGTTCGGTATCAAACCGGCGTCGCTGCTGCGGCAGCTGGACCGGTACGGCATCGAACCTGACCCCGAGCTGGTCACCGAGACGACGAGGGTGAAGCATCGCGCTGACCGGCGGTACGCCTCGTGACCGAGTGCACCGTCACCTGCCGCGACTGCTCCGAGCCGCCCAAGGTGTGGCGGTGGCTGTGCGTCGACTGCGCCGAGGAGCAGCTCGCCCGGCACCGCGCCGACACCGGCCACCAACCCCACCTCCACGTCGCCGCCGAGGTCACCCTCGACGACATCCGCCGCGACATGACCGCCGCCCGACGGGTGATGCTCAGGAAGGCGGGACCGTGGCCCGGATGGTGAAACAGCAAGCCCCGCAGCCGTGCCGGGGCGGGAACTGCGGCCACACCGCAGCCGAACACCAGGACGGCACCGGCCGCTGCCGCGGCGAACACTCCGACTACTACGGCGTCTGGCGATGCCTATGCCCCTACTACACCCAGGAGCCGGTGTGAAACGCCGCTGCCCAGTCTGCGGCACCATCGCCCACCCCACACGCAAACGTAACGTCGCCGCACACCGCGACCGCGCCGGCCGAGACATCTGCCCCATGACCGGCCACCCCTACGACCTCACCATGATCACACCGAAGTAAGGAAACACAATGCACTACAGCCCACCCGTGGCCCGCGTCGAAACGAAACGCGGCCACTACTACAAAGACGGCCAAGGACAACGCATCCCGGGCGTCACCACCATCCTCGGCGACGGCCTCCCCAAAGCCGCCCTCATCAACTGGGCCGCCAACGCCACCGCCGAGGCCGCCGTAAACCGGTGGGACGAACTGTCCGACATGCCACCGGCTCAGCGCCTCGACGCCCTCAAGAAGGCCCGCTACGAGACGACCGACAAGGCCAAGCGCCGCGGCACCGAAGTCCACGGCTACGCCGAACGCCTCGTCCAGGGCGAACAGGTCACCGGTATCCCTGACGAGCTGCGCGGCCACGTCGAGGCCTACGCCCGATTCGTCGACGCCTTCAACGTCCAGCCCGTCCTCGTCGAGGTGGTCATCGTCAACTACACGATCGGCTACGCCGGCACCCTCGACCTCGTCGCTGAGATCGACTGCCCGCACTGCGGCCGCCGCTGCACCTGGCTCGTCGATGTCAAAACCAACGAGAAAGGCATCTACGCGGAGACGTCGCTGCAGCTGGCCGCTTACCGCTACTCGGAGTTCTACGTCGACGCCGACGGCAAAGAGCAGCCCATGATCCCCGTCGACCACTGCGGCGCCGTGCACGTCACCTCCGACGAGGCGCTGCTCGTGCCGACCCTGTCCGGGCCGGAACAGTTCAAAACCTTCCGAATCGCCTCCAAGGTGCGGGACTGGGTGAAGTCCAACGACGAGCTGGTGCTCAACGGGATTCGCCCGCCGGACACCGCGCGCACCGCCACCGCCCGCATCGTCTGGGAGGAGGCCAGCGCATGACCGAACTCGACCACTACAGCGGCCTCGACGCCATGCTGCCCGACATCGCCCCGGCACCCGCCCGGCGCGGCATCGACCTCAAGAACTGGGCGCAGGAGTTCGCCGACGTCTACCGCGTCTCCGAAGCACTGTCCAAGACCCCGTTCGTGCCGAAAGAGATGATGGGCAAGACCGCCGACGTCGCCGCCGCCATCATGAAGGGCCGCGAACTCGGCCTCGACCCGTTTGACGCCCTGGGCTCGGTGTACGTCGTCCACGGCCGCGTCGGCTACTACGCGGAGTTCATGCGCCGCCGCATCCTCCAGGCCGGTCACAAGCTGCGGGTGGTGGAGAACACCGACAGCCGCTGCATCCTCGAAGGCACCCGCCGCGGGGAGTCCGAGCCGTCCCGCGCCACCTTCACCGTTGAGCAGGCCAAGAAAGCCGGAATCAACCTCGGCAACTATCCGGCCGACAAACTGCTCGCCCGAGCCACCTCCCGGCTGTGCCGGCAGGTGTTCCCCGACGTGCTGGCCGGGTCGGTGATCGCCGAGGATCTCATCGACGGCATGATCCCCGCCGGAGACCCGGAGCAGCCCGAGGCGGCGAAGCCGGCGCGCGCCGCGGTGCAACGCAAACGAGCGGTGAAGCCCGCCCAGGCCGCGGCAACCCAACCGCCGGATGCACCGAAGAAGGCCACCCAGCCCGACCCGGACATCGACGAGCTGCTCGACGAACCCGAGCCCGCCCAGGCGCCCGCCGAGCCGCCGCCGCCACCGACCGACGACACCGACGAGCTGCTCGACGAACCCCCCGCACCCGAGCCCGAGCCGGAACCCGAGACCGTCGAAGCCGTCGAACTCATCACCGCCGCCCAGCTCAAGAAGCTGGCCATCCTGCTGCGCAAGCAAGGGTTCGACACCCGCGACACCGCCCACGGGTTCCTGTTCGCCGCGGTCGGCCGGGAGATCGGGTCCAGTAAGGAGCTGACGAAGGCCGAAGCGATCAAGGTGATCGACACGTTGGAGAACGGCGACGCCAGTGACTGACTACGCCGAGTTCCTCGCCAAGCGCGCCCAACTGGCAGACTCGGGCGGATTCGATCCTGTCGACCTGCCCGGGCACCTGTTCGATTACCAGGCGAACCTAGTCGAGTGGGCTGTGCGCAAGGGCCGCGGCGCCATTTTCGCCGACTGCGGCCTCGGCAAGACGCCGATGGCGTTGGCTTGGGCCGATCAGATCCACAAGCACACCGGCAAGCCGGTCCTGTTCCTGACTCCACTGGCGGTCGGGTTCCAGATAGCTACCGAGGCCGACAAGTTCGGTCACGACGCGGCGCTATCCCGCGACGGCAGAATCCCCGCGCCCATCACGATCACCAACTACGAGCAGCTGGAGAAGTTCGACTGGGCGAAGTTCGGCGGCGTCGTCTGCGACGAGTCCTCGGCGATCAAAGCCTTTGACGGCACCCGCCGGGCCGAGGTCACCGAGTTCATGCGCCGCATTCAGTACAGGTTGCTCGGCACGGCAACCGCCGCGCCCAATGACTACATCGAGCTGGGCACATCCAGCGAGGCATTGGGATACCTGGGCTATATGGACATGCTGACCAGGTTCTTCGTCAATGATCAGCGGTCGGTCAGCTCGCGCGGGCGAGATATGGGCGGCAAAGCCATCGACTGGCGGCTCAAAGGCCACGCCGAGGAGCCGTTCTGGCGGTGGGTCTCGTCCTGGGCTAGAGCGATGCGTAAACCCTCGGACTACGGATACAGCGACGATCACCACCACCTGCCCGCCCTGGTCGTCAACGAGACCAAAGTCGACGCGGCCCGGCCCGCCGAGGGAACGCTGTTCGATGTACCCGCGCACGGCCTACGCGAAGAACGCGAAGAAAACCGTCGCACCCTGCGCGAGCGCTGCGAAGCAGCTGCGGCCGCCATCTCCGACGCTGAGATCTCGGTCGCCTGGTGCCACCTCAACGACGAGTCTTCGCTACTGGCCGAGCTCATCCCAGGCGCCGTCGAGGTGGCCGGATCAGAGAGCCCCGAGGCCAAAGAAGAGAAGCTGGCCGCGTTCACGCGGGGCGAGATCTCGACCCTCGTCACCAAGCCCGCGATCGGGGCCTGGGGCCTCAACTGGCAGCACTGCCACCGCATGACCTACTTTCCAAGTCACTCGTACGAGCAGTGGTATCAGGCGATACGCCGATGCTGGCGATTCGGCCAACGCAACGAGGTAACCGTCGATGTCATCACAACCGAAGGTGGATCTAGAGTCCTGGCCAATTTGCAGCGAAAAGCTGACGCCGCCGACCGCATGTTTACCGCGTTGGTTGAGCACATGAACCACGCCCGAGCCATCGACGCACACCGCTACAACACCCCCCTGGAGGTTCCCGCATGGCTGGCGTCCTAGAGCAGCACATCACCGACCGCTGGGCGATCTATAACGCCGATTGCATGGACGTCCTGGCCGCGATCCCCGACCAGAGCATCCACGCCAGCATTTACAGCCCACCCTTCTCGGGGCTCTACCAATACTCAAGCGACGACCGGGATCTATCCAACGCGCGCGACTACGCCGAGTTCTTTGAGCACTACGGGTATGTCATCCGAGAGAAGTATCGCGTCACCATCCCCGGCCGCCTCTCGGGCGTTCACGCTGCGCTGGTCCCGACGGGCAATAGCGGCAAGGACGCCTACACCGACTTCCCTGGCGACGTTATCCGCGCCCACCAGGCCGCTGGCTGGCTGTTCATCGCCCGACACGTCATCTGGAAAGAGCCGCTCGCGGTTCGCAATCGAACGATGGCGAAGAACCTCGCGCACCGCACTATCTGCGAGAACGCTTCCTTTGGTGGCGTCGCGGCCGCCGACGAGCTCCTCGTCTTCCGTAAGCCCGGCGACGCCGAGCCCATCGACCACCCCTACGGACTCATGAATGGCTACGCCGGCTCTGAGCCCATACCCGGCGACCTGCTGCGCTTCCGCGGATACGACGGCGACCAGAAGCTCAACAAGTACTCACACTGGATCTGGCGCCGCTACGCCAGCTCGGTCTGGGACGATGTTCGCCTCGACCGCGTTCTACCGTTCCGCGACGCCCGCGATGAGGACGATGAGAAACATGTCCACCCGCTACAGCTCGACGTCATCGAGCGGTTCCTCGACCTGAGATCTCGACCCGGCGAACGTGTCCTAACTCCGTTCATGGGAGTCGGCTCCGAGGTGTACTCAGCGGTCAGAATGGGCCGATTCGGCATCGGAGCAGAGCTAAAACCGTCCTATTTTGAGCAGGCGAAGCGCAATCTCGCGGCCGTCGACAGCGACAAACTCGTCACGGAGGCCGCCCTGTTCGATGATATGGCCGAGCTGTAATGCCGTTGCCGTGGGTCAGGTTGGACACCCAGATCGGCACCAACCCCAAGATCCTCGAACTCGTCGACGCCAAACGCCACAAAGCCGCATTCGCCTACGTCTGCGCCCTGGCCTACGCCGGCGCCCACGGCACCGACGGGTTCATCCCCGTCACCGCTCTGGTGTTCATCCACGCGACCCGCCAGGACGCCAATCACCTGGTCGACGTGGGGTTATGGATACCGGTGAAGGGCGGCTGGGCGATTAACGGCTGGGACGAGTTCCAGATCTCTGACGAGGAATCCCGCCGCCGCCGGGAACGCGCCCAGAAGGGTGCAGCCGTCCGCTGGGACAACGCCAGGAAGGCAGGCCTCAAGAGTGTTTGAGCATCCATCAAGCATTGCTTCCAAGCATTGCTTCAAGCATTGCTTCAAGCATTGCTCAGAGCATGTGCACGGACGTACGTACGTACTAACGGAGAACTACTTACTAAACGTAGGTCTAGTTACGTTGGCAAACGCGCGCGAAAAAAAGCCACCAAACTCCCCCCGATGGATCACCCCAGCGCCCGCCGGCGCTACGCGCACGGCGGTCAACCATGCCTGACCGCTACGGCGACCACCCCGACACCGACACCCAACTACCCCTCAACGACACCGAACTCCACACCATCGCCCTCACCGTCCCCTGCCCCTACTGCCACGCCGACCGCGGCCAACCCTGCATCAACCAAACCATCCCCGAACGCACCCCCACCCGCATCCCCCACACCCAACGCAGCCGCCACGCCCAGGAGGTGCCCTTCTGATGACCCGCACCCGAGCCAGCGCCAAACAAGCCGGAACCCGCTTCGAACGCCTCGTCGCCGACTACCTCGCCCACACCGTCGACGACCGCATCGACCGCCGCGTCAAAACCGGCGCCGCCGACAAAGGCGACATCGCCGGAGTGCGCTACCTCGGCCACCGCGTCGTCATCGAATGCAAAGACCGGGCACGACTCGACCTCCCCAGCTGGATCGCCGAAGCCCACCTCCAAGCCGGCCACGACGACGCCGCCCTCGGCCTGATCGTCCACAAACGCCACGGCCGAGCCGACCCCGCCGACCAATGGGTCACCATGACCCTCGCCGACCTCGCCTGGATGCTGCGGGAGGCCGGATGAACGACCAAGAGTTCGCCAACATCAGCCGCGTCGTCCGCGAAGCCATCGACGACGCCTACCGGCTCGGCATCGGCGCCGCCATCAAAATCGCCCACGAACAACACACCCGCCACCCCCAAGACCAGCCGCTAGCCGAACTCATCGACGCCCTCCGACGGCTCTCAGCCCAAGCCGCACTCCTACCCCGCAACCCCGAGGAGACGCCATGACAACCCCGGAATGGTACGAGCAAGCCATGTGCCGCGACATGGACCCCGAATGGTGGTTCCCCAACGACCGCGGCGCCACCGCCGTCTCCCGCATGGCCATCCTCATCTGCCGGCAATGCGACGTCGCCCAACAATGCCTCCAGACCGCCCTGGACCACAACGAGCCCTTCGGCATCTGGGGCGGCCTCACCGCCGCCGAACGCCGCGCCCTGCCCCGCACCAAACCCGCCTACTGCCGGCGCTGCGGCATCCCCCACACCACAGCCTGCCTGCGAGGCACCCGATGACCGCCCGCGACCGCATCGCCGCCGTCCTCAGCGCCCAAATGCGAACCCGCGGATGGGTCACCCCCGAAACCATGGCCGACGCCATCATCGACGAACTCAAACTCCGCACCGACCAAGTCGGCACCCTCACCCGCTACGTCACCGAGTGGGAATACCGATGACCGACTGCCGCAACTGCCGCCGCGACACCGACCTGTACCTGTGCGCCCTCTGCCAACGCGAACTACACACCACCCTCGACGAACTGCCCTGGCTGCTCGTGCAGCTCGACATCACCGTCGGCCGCCAGGACAAGCTCAACCTCGGCATCGCCGGCGGCGCCAACCCCAACCCCTCGCCGATCAACCTCGGCGCCATGGAACTGGCCCGCAACATCCGCACCACCCTGGGCACCATCGTGCGAGACCTGTGCGAAAACGTCGGCCAAGCACCCCCCGACCGATCGTGGACCACCCCCTGGATGGCCGAATGGCTATCCCGCCACCACACCGCCATCGCCGCCACCGACAGCGCAGGGGACACCATGCGCGAAATCCACAACACCCGCGACGCCCTCATCCGCGCCATCAACCGCAACCTGCGCTGCTACGTCGGCCCCTGCACCACCGTCCGCGGTCACGACCGCCGCGGCCGCGACATCGAATGCGGACACGACCTCTACGCCAACCGCGACAACCTCGACGAACGCATCCAATGCCCGCGCTGCAAAACCTGGCTGTACCCCCGCGAACAGCTCATGGAAACCATCCACCGCCGCGACCTGCTGCCCGAATCGCATCTGCTGGAAACCCTCGACAGCCTCGGCGAGCCCGTCTCCCGGGTCAGGTTCTACGCCTGGCTGCGCGACGGCCGCATCAAACCCCGCGGATACGTGCACGCCGGCCGGATCGTGCCCCGCCAGATCCAACGAGGGGACGCCCGAGTGTTCTCCCTGACCGCAGCCCGCCGGCTGCGCGTCGCCGACCAACCCGAAACGGTGCACCCGTGAGCCGCTACCAGCCCGGCGACGACGTCATCGTCGACGTGTGGGGACTGCAGCTGCGCGGGGAGATCGTGCGTCAGGCCCGGGGCTGGTGCACCTGCATCGTCGAAACCGACCCCTTGGCCGACCTTGGCGGGGTCACCCCGATGATCGACCCTCGGGCCACGGTGTGCGTGCCCGACGCCCGAGTCAGGCCATTAACTTGACGCAACGCTCTGACCTGCATATACTTCGATCTTGGAGTGATACTCCCATGCCAAAATCCGCCGCAACCAGCGGCTATTCCGCATTCTGCGCCCCGTTCCCAGGGGGTCAACCGTGACGCTTTTCTTCGCTTTACAGTCGGCCACCCTGGCCGCACTGGCCTACATCCTGCTGTTCAACCACCACCTCGGGAAGGTCACCATCATGACCCAGGAAAGCATCGACGCCGCCGTCGTCCAGATCCGAAAAGGCACCGCCGAGGTGCGCTCGCTCATCAACGACCTGCAGATCCAGCTGGCCGAGAAGGAGCTGGCTGACGTCGTCGACGTCACCGAGCTGGTGGCGGCCGCCCAGGCTCTCGACGACATCGTCCCCGATGCGGTCGAGGCTGAGCCGGTCGAGGGCGAGCCGGGCGAGGGCGAGCCGGTCGAGGGCGAGCCGGGCGAGGGCGAGCCGGGCGAGGGCGAGGAGCCCGCCGAAACGGTCTAGGTGCCTCGGTGACCGCCAACAAGAACCGCGGCGGATACCGCTGGCGCAAGGTCGCCGCAGAGTTCCGCACACGCTGCGCCCGCGTTGACGCGCCGTGCTGGTTGTGCGGTCAGAAGATCGACTACACCGCCCGATCGCAGACCGAGTCAGCGTTCGAGGCCGACCATCGCCTGCCCGTCGAGACCCACCCGCACCTGGCCTACATGCCGTCAAATCTGATGGCATCGCATAGCGCATGTAATAGATCGCGAGGCTCCCGCCCGGTCGTCACCGGGCCGTGGGTCAACCCCGACTGGTAGCCGCGCACGTAACAAAAAGAAATCCAGCCCTGGCTGATCCCCAGGGTTAGAGCAGCCTCACGTCTCCCGGCGTGAGGCTGCTCGCCTTACCGGGAGAATCTAAATTGCTAGTGGCTTGTCGTCTTTGCGGAAAAAAGAAGAGACCTGGCGCAGGTTCACTTCCCGAGGGCAGATACACTTGCAGGCCGTGCCGATCACTGTCGAGGGGCGACTCAAAAGAACTTCCACCGGGATGGGCTTGTGTGGTTTGCGCTCAATGGGTAACTCGCACAAGAGGACCCGTGGGAATGTATTGCAAGAAGCATAAACATAGCCGAAGTGGCCGCCATGTAATCTGTCGAACTTGTTCAAATAAATTTGTTACGACCACTGGTCGCATCTACTGCTCAGACAAATGCAGGCCAGTGCGCGAAAAAAAGGCCCCTCAATCAAGGTTGGATTGGCGGTTGTGCCTTTGCGGCAAGTGGATCTGTAAGCCGGGCCGCAAGTACTGCACAGAGCACTGCTCCAAAGAAGCGCAAGCGATCAGAGCCGGATCTCGCAATAAACAGTGTCGACAATGTGCAGAGCCGCTGGGGTATTTCAACCCTGCGTCACTATGTGTTGACTGCAGGGATGCCAGAGCCCGGCAACGAAAAAAAGATCAGCGACGCAACCCTGACTACCGCTCGTTGAACAATCACCGCCAGCGGGCTAGGCACTACGGCGTCGATTACGAACCCGTCAAGCGCTCGCGCGTGTTCGAGCGGGACGGATGGAAGTGCGGCATCTGTCAAAAGCGTGTCGATAAGCGACTGAAGCATCCGCACCCCTTGAGCGCGAGTCTGGACCACGTTGTCCCGATGGCACTCGGCGGTGGGCACACCTACCTGAACACGCAATGCGCTCATTTGCAGTGCAACTCGAAGAAGTCACACTTCGGAGCTGGCGATCAGCTTGCCCTCATTGGGTAAAACCCCTGGTAAGGGGGGTTTCACTCTCCACAGGCTGCCGCCGGACCGACCCGCCCAAGCTCGA
>CAZGPT010000006.1:0-28070 GCA_964527015.1 uncultured Mycobacterium sp.
TTCGGCCGCCCACGGCGGCTTGATCCCGGTCTCGGCCTGAATGTCGCGCTTGAAGGCGTCGTCGGTGAAGGTCAGCATCCCGCAGTCGGTGTGGTGGATCAGGAGGATCTCGCGGGTACCGAGCAGCCGCTGGCTGATTGCCAGCGAACGGATCTCGTCGTCGGTGACCACACCGCCGGCGTTGCGGATGACGTGCGCCTCGCCCTCGTTGAGGCCGAGCATGCGGTAGACGTCCATCCGGGCATCCATACAGGCCACCACGGCCACCTGCTTGCTCGGCGGCAGCGGCAGTGGGCCGGAGAAGGTCTTGGCGTATTCGGCGTTATTGGCCAGGTACTCATCTGTCACGCTCATGCAGCGGATGGTAACCGTGTTCGGGGCAGAGCGAGCAGACATGAACTGGCATCCGCGGGGGCTTTTTGGTGCGAGTTTGTGTCTGCTCGGCGCGTGGACCCGCGGGCCGGGATCACCACCCCTACCCTGTGCTGATGGTCCGGTTCCTGGCACGCCGGCTGCTCAACTACCTGATACTGCTGGCCCTCGCATCCTTCCTGACCTTCACCCTCACCTCCTACTCGTTCACCCCGCTGGACAGCCTTTTGCAGCGCAATCCGCGCCCGCCACAGGCGGTGATCGACGCCAAGGCCGCCGAACTCGACCTCGACAAGCCGATACCGCTGCGTTACGCGCACTGGGCGTCCGGTGCGGTCCGCGGCGACTTCGGCACCACCGTCAACGGCCAACCGGTGTCCGATGAGCTGTGGCGCCGCATCGGGGTGAGCCTGCGACTGCTGCTGATCGGCTCGGTGCTGGGCACGGTGATCGGAGTGGTGGTCGGCGCCTGGGGGGCCATCCGGCAGTACCGGCTCTCCGATCGCGTGGTCACCATGTTGTCGCTGCTGATCATCAGCACGCCCACGTTCGTGCTGGCCAACCTGCTGATCCTGGGTTCCCTGCAGGTCAACACCGCCCTGGGGGTGCAGATTTTCGAGTACACCGGCGAGACCTCACCGAATGTCGCCGGCGGTACGTGGAACCGGCTCCTCGACCGGTTACAGCACCTGGTGCTGCCGACGATGACCCTGGCGCTGCTCTCGATCGCCGGCTACAGCCGTTACCAGCGCAACGCCATGCTCGACGTTCTGGGCCAGGACTTCATCCGCACCGCCCGCGCCAAAGGCCTCACCCGAAGACAGGCCCTGTTCAAGCACGGCCTGCGGACCGCGCTGATCCCGATGGCCACACTGTTCGCCTACAGCGTCGCCGGCCTGGTCACCGGCGCGGTGTTCGTCGAGAAGATCTTCGGCTGGCACGGTATGGGCGAGTGGGTGGTGCAGGGTATTGCCACCCAGGACACCAATATCGTCGCGGCGATCACGGTGTTCTCCGGCGCGATGGTGCTGCTGGCCGGCCTGCTCTCCGATGTCATCTACGCCATCCTCGATCCCCGGGTGCGGGTGACATGAGCACCACCGACCAGGAGACCGAACAGGAGTTCGTCTCCCGCCGCACCCTCGTCGCGCGGCGGTTTCTCGCCAACCGTCTCGCGGTGGCCGCCCTGGTCATCCTGGTTCTGCTCTTCGTCGCCTGCTACGCACTGCCGCCGTTGCTGCCCTATTCGCACACCGATATCGACTTCTACGCGCTGCAGACCCCACCCGGGCCCGAGCATTGGTTCGGCACCAACGCGATCGGGCAGGACGTGCTGGCCCAGGTATTGCGCGGTATGCAGAAATCACTGCTGATCGGCCTGTGCGTCGCGGTCATCTCCACCGTCATCGCCGCAACGGTTGGCTCCATCGCCGGGTATTTCGGCGGGTGGCGCGACCGCGCCCTGATGTGGCTGGTGGACCTGCTGCTGGTGGTGCCGAGCTTCATCCTCATCGCGATCATCACCCCGCGGACCAAGAACTCCGCCAACATCACGCTGCTGATCGCGCTGTTGGCCGGGTTCAGCTGGATGATCAGCTCCCGTATGGTCCGTGGCCTGACGATGAGCCTGCGGGAGCGGGAGTACGTCCAGGCCGCCAGGTACATGGGTGTGCCCAACCGGCAGATCATCGCCCGCCACATCCTGCCCAACGTGGCGTCGATCCTGATCATCGATACCGCCCTGACCGTCGGGGTGGCGATCCTGGCCGAAACCGGCCTGAGCTTCCTGGGATTCGGCGTCCAGCCGCCGGACGTGTCCCTGGGCACCCTGATCGCCGACGGCACCAAGTCGGCGACGACGTTCCCGTGGGTCTTCCTCTTCCCGGCCGGAGTGCTGATCGTGATCCTGGTGTGCGCGAACCTGACCGGTGACGGACTGCGCGATGCGCTCGACCCGGGCAGCGCACATCCTGGGCGACGGGGGCCGCGGCCATGACCGGCAACCTGCTGGAAGTGAAAGACCTCTCGGTCACCTTCCCCACCGACAGTTCCACCGGCAGTCCCACCGACGGGGGCGATCTGCACGCCGTACGCGGCCTGAGCTACCACGTCGACCCCGGCGAGGTCGTGGCGATGGTCGGCGAATCGGGGTCGGGCAAGTCTGCGGCGGCCATGGCGGTGATCGGCCTGCTTCCCGAATATGCCACGGTGTCGGGTTCGGCCACCCTCGACGGTGCGCAACTGCTCGGTATGTCCGACGCTGGTCTGTCGAAGATCCGGGGCGCGCGCATCGGCACGGTGTTTCAGGATCCGATGTCGGCGCTGACCCCGGTCTACACGGTGGGCCAGCAGGTCGCCGAGGCGATCCGGGTGCATCACCCTGAGGTGAGTAGATCCGATGCCCGTCGTCGCGCGGTCGAACTGCTGGAACTGGTCGGACTCGCCCAGGCCGAGCGGCGGACACGGGCCTTCCCGCATGAGCTGTCCGGCGGCGAACGCCAGCGGGTGGTGATCGCCATCGCGATCTCCTGCAACCCCGATCTGATCATCTGCGACGAACCGACGACCGCTCTCGACGTGACGGTGCAGGCACAGATCCTCGACGTGCTCAAGACCGCGCGGGACGCGACCGGGGCCGGGGTGCTGATCATCACCCACGATCTCGGCGTGGTGGCCGAGTTCGCCGACCGCGCGCTGGTGATGTATGCCGGGCGCGCGGTGGAGACGGCGACCGTCGAGCAGCTCTACGGCGATCGCCGGATGCCCTACACCGCAGGACTTCTCGGCTCGGTACCCCGTCTGGGCGCACCACGCGGCGAACGGCTGGTGCCGATCCCAGGCGCACCGCCGTCAATGATCGGCCTCCCGCCGGGTTGCCCGTTCGCGCCCCGCTGTCCGCTGGTCGTCGATGAGTGCCGGACCAACGAACCCGCGCTGGTGGATATCGAGCCGGGCCATGCCGCCGCATGTATCCGCACCGATCGAGTCGCCGGCCGTACCGCGGCCGATATCTACGGTGTGGCCGTCGAACCGGCGGCGTCCGACGAGCCCGAGCCGATACCGGTGGTGCGGGTCCGCGACCTGTCCCGCACCTACCGACTGACCAAAGGGGTGGTCTTTCGTCGGCAGATCGGCGAAGTGCGCGCCGTCGACCGAATCAGCTTCGAGGTACATCAGGGGCGCACCCTCGGCATCGTCGGTGAGTCGGGTTCCGGCAAGTCGACCACCCTGCACGAGATCTTGGAACTGCAGGCGCCGCAGTCCGGTTCGATTGAGGTGCTCGGCGACGACGTCGCGACGCTCACCGCCCCCCGACGCCGGGAGCTGCGCCGCAACCTCCAGGTCGTGTTCCAGGATCCGGTGGCCGCCCTGGACCCGCGGATGCCGGTATTCGATATTCTCGCCGAACCGTTGGCCGCCAACGGTTTCGACAAGAGTCGGATCAATGCCCGGGTCGCGGAGCTGCTGGAGATCGTCGGTCTTCGGCGTGCCGACGCCAGTCGGTATCCGCAGCACTTCTCCGGCGGCCAGAAGCAGCGGATCGGTATCGCGCGAGCCCTCGCCCTACAGCCCAAAATCCTGGCACTGGACGAGCCCGTCTCGGCGCTGGATGTCTCGATCCAGGCGGGCATCATCAACCTCCTGCTGGATCTGCAACGCGAATTCGGCCTGTCCTATCTCTTCGTCTCCCACGACCTCTCGGTGGTCAAACATCTGGCCCATCAGGTGGCGGTGATGTACCGCGGAGCGATCGTCGAGTACGGCGACAGCGACGAGGTGTTCGGCAATCCGCGTAACGAATACACCCGGCGGTTACTCGCCGCGATCCCCCAACCGGATCCGTCCCGCCGCTAGCATCGTCGGTGTGACTCCTCGGCGAACAGACACAAATGTCCCCTCGGCACGGCGTGTCAGGACACTTTTATGTCTGCTCGCGGTGGGGGTGCTGACCCTGTCGGGCTGCGCAACCAAGCAGACCGGGGTGCCCGGCGGCGGCGGTAATGCCGAACTCGGTGCCACCAGCGATATCAACCCGCAGAACCCGTCCACCCTCATGGAGGGCGGCAATCTGCGGCTGTCGATCGGCGCGCTGCCGGCGAACTTCAACACCCTCAACATCGACGGCAACCAGGCCGACACCGCATCGCTGTTGCGGCCCACCATGCCGCGGGCCTACATCGTCGCCCCGGACGGCACGATGAAGGTCAACACCGACTACTTCACCAGCGTCGAGCTGACCGAAACCGACCCGCAGGTGGTCACCTACACCATCAACCCCGAAGCCACCTGGTCGGACGACACGCCTATCACCTGGACGGATATCGCCGCCCAGATCAACGCGACCAGCGGCAAGGACAAGGCTTTCGCGATCGCCTCCCCCAACGGCTCCGACCGGGTGGCTTCGGTCACCCGCGGCGTCGACGACCGGCAGGCAGTGGTGACCTTCGCCCAGCACTATCCGGAATGGCGAGGCATGTTCGCCGGTAACACGATGCTGTTGCCCGCGAGCATGACCAGCGACCCGGAAACCTTCAATAAGGGCCAACTCGACAAGCCCGGACCCTCGGCCGGGCCGTTCATGGTCTCGGCGGTGGACCGCACCGCCCAGCGGATCACGTTGACCCGTAACCCCCAGTGGTGGGGAACACCGCCGCTGTTGGACTCCTTCACCTACCTGGTACTCGACGATGCGGCGCGGATCCCGGCGCTGCAGAACAACACCATCGACGCCACCGGCGTCGCCTCACTCGACGAGCTCACCATCGCCCAGCGCACCGAGGGCATCTCGATCCGGCGGGCACCGGCGCCGAGTTGGTATCACCTGACCTTCAACGGCGCGCCGGGGGCGATCCTGGCGGATAAGGCCCTGCGTCAGGCGGTCGCCAAGGGAATCGACCGTCAGGCGATCGTGAACGTCAGCCAGCGCGGTCTGGTGGAAACCCCGGTGCCGCTGGGAAACCACATCTTCGTCGCCGGACAGGAGGGCTACCGGGACAACAGTGCGGTCGTGGGCTACGACCCGGAGCAGGCCAAGGCCGAGCTCGACGCGCTGGGATGGACGCTGAACGGAGAGTTCCGCGAAAAGGACGGCAAACAGCTGGTCATCCGCAACGTGCTGTACGACTCACAGAGCGGCCGCCAGGTGGGGCAGGTCGCCCAGAACACCCTGGCCCAGATCGGCGTCAAGATGGAACTGGACGTCAAACCCGCGAACGGCTTCTTCTCCAACCACGTCACCGTCGGCGACTTCGACGTCACCCAGTTCTCCTGGGTGGGCGACGCCTTCTCGCTGTGCTGTCTCAACCAGATCTTCACCACCGGCGCGGAAAGTAATTTCGGCAGGATCTCCAGCCCCGAGATCGACGCCAAGGTGGAGCAGGTGCTCGACGAGTTGGATCCGGCCAAGGCCCGCGAGCTCGCCAACGAGGTCGACCTGCTGCTGTGGGACGAGGTGTTCAGCCTCGCGCTGTTCCAGTCACCGGGCAACCTGGCGGTGCGCTCGAACCTGGCCAATTTCGGCCCGGCCGGATTGGGCGACTTGGACTACAGCACAATCGGTTTCATGAAGTAGCGCTGCTCAGCAGCCGGGGCAGCAGTCGCTGCAGGGCACCCGGCAGCATCGCCTCGATGCGCGCCGCCACTTCGATGGCCGATCCCATCAGCCACAGTTCGGGCCGGACCGGGAGCTGATCCAGGTCCATGCCCGCGGCGGGCAGGTCCTCAGACCGGCCGGCGCAGACGCCGGCGGCGATGCGCAGCGCGGCCTGTTCCCGGGTATCCAGGATGCTGTGACCGGCCGTCGGCAGTACCACCAGCGCGGCATCGGGCAGCAGTTCCGCGACACGGTCGGCGACGGCCGGCGGTGTGGTCAGGTCACGGCCGCCGGAGATGACCACGGTAGGCCAGCAGAAGTCGGGCATCGCGGTGGCCAGGTCGAAGGGTTCACCCTCAAAGGGAGGCGGCTCGCCGGGAGCAGACTCACGCATCGCGACGGCGGGGTCCAGCGGCAGGCCGTCCGGAATCCCGTGGAAGTTGAGCTCCCGGAACCCGATCGGCCCGACCAGATCGGCCTCGTTCCGGTACGGCATCTTGCGGGTTGCCGCCTGCTCGATGCGACTCATCGTCGTCCACAGCAGCGGCCGATCGTCCAGCAGCAGATCCAGCAGGCGGTGCAGCAACTCGACACCACCGAAGCCGTAGAGCGTCGCCGCGAGCTGGGCGTCGGCCGGCGTCATGGCGCCGTCGTCGGCCAGCCGACGGACCTTTGCGGCCAGTTCGGCGGTCGCCGGATGGTGGCCGTGCCAGAGCAGGTCACGCAGCTCACGCCGGACGATCTCGATATCGTCGCGGTTGAGTAGCGGTGAGTCGAGGATCATCGCCCGCACCCGCGCGGGATGGCGCACACCCATCCCGGCGGCCAGATAGCTGCCGTAGGAGGTGCCGTAGACAACGGCGGTCCGGACTTCTTCGGCGTCGAGGACCGCGGCGATATCGTCGACCGCCTGCTCGATGGTCAGCGCGGCGGCCGGCAGATCAACTCCGGTGTCATCATGGCGCGACATGCCCACCCCGCGGTGCTCGACCATGATCACGTCCAGGCCGGCCTCGCCGGCCCGCCGGCGCAGCCCCTGATAGTGACCGATCGAGGCCATCCCGGGGCCGCCGGGAACGATCACCAACGGGTGGCTGCCGGGTGTGCCGGTGCGGATGTAGAAGAGATCGAAGGTTTCGGTTCCGGCCGGGGTGACCGGACGGCGCACCGACCGCACACCGGGCCGCGCGGCCAGCTTGTTGTGCGCGCGGCGCCGTTTCGGGCCCAGTGTCATGCCCCGATTGTGCCAATAGCCGGAGGGAAGAAAGTCACCAGTTGAAATCCGGTGGTGACGCGGGCCACAGCGCGGCCGTAGCGTGGTAGCACGATGACCGAGTTCATGAGTCAGACAGATGCGTTCACCTGGGCGATGGAATCCGATCCGCGGCTGCGGTCGACCGTGGTCACGGTGATCATGCTGGACCGCACACCGGACTGGAACGTCGTGCGGGACCGTTTCGAGGTGCTGTCGCGCGCCCTTCCCATCTGGCGCCGGCGGGTGGTGGAGTCCCCGCCTCCCGCGCCGCCACGCTGGGAGGACGCCCCCGACTTTGATCTCTCTTTTCATATGCGCCGGGTCTGCGCCCCCCAACCGGGCAATCTCGAGGGCGTATTGGAGATGGCGCGGGTGGCGGCCATGGCGGACTTCGACCGGGCCCGGCCGCTGTGGACCGCGACGCTGATCGAGGGTCTCGACGGTGGCGGTGCAGCGGTGCTGTGCAAGTTCCACCACGGCCTCACCGACGGGGTGGGCGGGGTGCAGATCGCGATGCACCTGTTCGACCTGACCGAGGAGCCGCGCTCCCTTGACTCGGTGCAGGCTCAGTCAGGACATCCGGAGGTAAACGAACGCGGCCTGCTGAGCGGCTACGCCGACGCCCTGCGCTACGACCTCGGTCTGGTGCGCCAAGCGGTTACCGGTGTGGCGAAGGCAGCACCCCAGACACTGTTCGACGTCATACGTCATCCGATGCAGACCGTGGCCTCCGCCGGCGAGCTGACGGCTTCGGTGTACCGCACCATGCGTCCTGTCGCTGAAACCGGTTCACCGTTGATGACCGAACGCACCCTGGTTCGCCGGCTGGCGGTGCACGAGGTGCCGCTTGCGAGATTGAAGGAGGCGGCCCACAGAAGCGGCGGCGCGCTCAACGACGGGTTCGTGGCCGGGATCTCCGGCGGGTTACGCCGCTACCACGAGAAGCACGGGGTCACCGTGGGCGACCTGCACCTCACCATGCCGATCAGCATCCGAACCGAGGATGACGGGGAGGGCGGTAACCACATCACGCTGGCGCGCTTCGATGTGCCGGTCGGTGTGGCAGATCCGGCCGAGCGCATCAGCGAGACCCACGAACGCACCACCAAGGTGCGTAACGAGCGCTCGGCGCCGTATATCCAGATCATCGCCGGTGCCATGAACCTGATGCCGCGGGCCTACATCGGCTCGGTGCTACGCAAGGTCGACTTCCTGGCCAGCGACGTACCCGGGGTTCCCGTGCCGGTGTACCTCGGCGGGGCCAGGGTGCGGATGCAGTACGCCTTCGGCCCGACGATCGGCTCCGCCGTCAACGTCACCCTGCTGACCTACATCGACACCTGTGCGTTGGGCATCGACGTCGACACCGGCGCCATTCCCGACTTCGAGGAGTTCTACGACTGCCTTGTCGAGGGGTTCGACGAAGTCCTGGCACTGGCCGCAGACTGATTCACGCCGTCAGTTCGATGACCTTCGCACCGCTGATGCCGGTGTAGCGATCCCGCTGGCAGGTCAGCACGATCACCTGGCCGTGGTGGCCGACGCTGTCGAAGACAACGCTCATCTTGGCCAACCGGTCGGAATCGCTGAAGCCCAGGGCATCGTCGATCACCACCGGCACGGTGTCCTCCTCAGCGACCAACGCCGAACCGGCCAGTCTGGCCAAAATGCCCAACTGCTCGCGGGCGCCCCCGGACAGCGAGTCGTACGGAACCGTGCAACCGTGCAGGGTGCGCTTGACGATGGAGAGGGCGGAGTCGATCTCCACCTCGAAGTCAGCACCGAACACCATGCAGCCCAGCCGTTCCAGCTCCGTGCGATAGGGCTGCACATAGCGCCGCCGGGTGTTGTCCCGATGCCGGAGCATTGTGTGGCGCAACAGATCCACCGCGTTGGCCCGCTGCTGGATCGTGTCGAACTCGGCGCGGGCGTGGTCCAGTGCGGTCTGTGCCTCATCGAGAAGGCCACGGCGGCCCTCGCCGCCGATGACGCCGAGCTCGATGGTGATGTCCCGCAACGCCGTCTCGGTTTCTTCATGCGCGCAGCGCAGCTGTCGGGCGGCCGCGAGGGCGCCGTCGAGTTCGGCGGCAACCGCCTCGGGGTCGGCAGCACGATATGCCGCGGTGATCTCCGACAATGCGGCGTCGGCGTGCCGCAGCGCCACGGCATCGGCGGTAGCCCGTGCGGCGACCGACTCATCGGTGGTCGCCGCCCTCAATGCACACAACTGCTCACCCACGGCCGTCAGCTCGTCCGCGGCGGTGGCGCGCTGTGCCTCCAGAAGCGTTAACCGCCCGCCGGTTTCGGCAACGGCCGCACCCGCCGATGCTGCGGTCTGTTGGAGGGCGGCGGCATGGGCTCCGGTCGCTTCGGCCGCTTGGCGGGCGGCGTCGAGTTCCGCCTCGGCGCTCTCGGCGTCGACCCCGGCGTCGAGTCCACCCGAGTGCGCTTCGCGGAGATCCTGCAGGCGGGTGGCTAACTGCTCTGCACCCTCCCCGGATAACAGTCCGTCCAGGGTGGCGGTGAGTGTCGTGCGGCTATCGGAGAGCGCGCGCCGGAGCCGCGCGAGTTCCCGAGCCGTACCGATATCGGCCACCCCGCCCTGGACCAGCGCCTCGTCGCGAACCGCGCGAGCCACCACGAGCTGATCTCGCAGCTGCGCTGCCGTTGCGCCGGGGTCGATGCGTACCGCCAGCAGTCCGGGCAGCTCGACGGTGACCGGCGCCGACGGCGGCGGGGTCCAGGTCTGGCCGGCCGCCAGGGACATGCCTTCGCCGTCGACTCTGAGCGCGAGGTCTGCCGTCGCGGTGAAGGCGACCACGGCGGCGTCGGCGCGCAACTGAGCCTCCAGCCGCTCGACCAGTGCCGTGCCGTCCTCGATATCGGCGAGCACGTCATCGGTCAGGGTGATTGCGGTCAGTTCCTCGACGACGCGGTCCAGCTCGCCGCGGACCTCCTCGACCCGGTGCACGCGGGCTGCGAGGCGGCCAATCTCGGACCGGGCGGCGCAGGCCTGGACAGCTGCGACGGCAATATCCACCCGCTGAAGTGCCGAATCGTGCGCGGCGTCGGTCCGCTGCGCCTCGGCGGCTGCGGTGTCCGCGGTCGCACGCTGGCGGGCCTGCCGGTCCGCGGCGGTGGCAAGATCGGAGTCCAACTCGGCCACCGTGGCGGCGCGCCGCTCGGCATCAGCGATCAGCTGCTGCCGCTGGGAGTGGGCTGCCGCGGAGCTGGAGTGTGTGGCGCGGGCCGTGGTGGCGCGCAGGGTGGCGGCCTCGACCTGCTTGGTGAGAGCATCCACCGCCGCATGCGCTGCCTCGACGGCGGCGAGCCGCCGGTTCGCCGGGCCGAGCGCGTCCACGAGCCCCCGCAGCGTCGCGGTGAGCTCCTCGTGTCGGCGCACCTGCTCATCGACCGCATCGACGGCGTCCCGGCGGGCGGCCACCTCACCTTCGGCCTCCGCCAGTCGCGCGATCGCCGCCTTCCACGCCCCCGCGGGCCGGCCGGTGCCGGTGAAGTATCGCGCGTACTCGGTATCGATACGCTCGATCAGCAGCGGCTCGGCCCCCGGCGCGGCCGCCGCCTCGCCGGCGGCGACGTCCAGCGCACGCGACAGCGCGTCGCACCCGGACAGATCCACCGCCGCGGTGGCGGCAGACTGCATCACCCGCTGGGCCTCCCACAATTTAAGGTCGACCGTCTCGTCGAGCATCGCGCGTACCTGGTCATGGGCCTCGTCGGCAACGATGTTGCCCCGGCTAGGCTCCATCATCTCCAGATGGGTCTGGTGTTTCTTGTGGAAACGCTTGCGGTAGACGAAACGGTAAGGCCCGGTGCTGATCTCGGCCTCGACCTCGGCGCCGACGTCCGCGTTGAGCGGCCGCACCTGCTTGACTCGGGCGTGACCCGAGCGGTCCTTGAAGTTCAGCAGCAGGTCGAGTGCCTCGAGCATCGACGACTTGCCGATCTCGTTCGGCCCGGATACGACCACTACGCCATGGTCGGGCAAGGTGATCTCGCGGTTGGCGACACCGCGGAAATTCGTCAGCCGCAAACGGTGCAGGATCACGCCGCGCTCCCGGCACGCAACCGCAGTAACAGCGCCAACGCGCCGCTGGCGGTATCGGCGTCCGGGCCGCCGGACCGGGCGGTGTCCACCAACTCGGCGACCGCATCTGCGGCGAACCCGCCGATGCCGAGGTCCTCGAATTCGCCGTCCTCGGGCATGACGACGAGGTTGGTGTGACGCTCCCAGCTGGAGAGCGCGGCGAACCGCCGGGCGTAGGTGTCCAGACAGGCGCCCAGCGCTGCGCGATCGGTGACGGTAAGCGTGCCGACCAGTGCCAGCTGGACCACGGTGCGGTCTTTGTCGGGCAGCTGGTCGAGGTTGAGGTCGAGGTCGGCGATATCGCGGCTGTTATTGATCTCGCGGTGCAGCGTCAGGAAGCTCCAGGTCCCGATCCTGCGGGACTCGACCGAGACGGGGTGGGCAGGCTCGTCGAGATCGATGTCAACCACCAGGACATGCCCGGAATCCGGCTCACGGTGGTCGTAGTTGGTGACCTCCGGCGAACCCGAATACCAGATCCGGCCGCTGTCGCCCACCGGGGTGCGGGAGTGCTTGTCCCCCAACGCGACGTAGTGCACGGTCGAACGTCCGATGGCGTCGGCCAGTCCGGCCAGCCGGATCCGCGCCGGGTTGGCCTGATCGGGGTCAAGGACGTCGACCGCTCCGTGCGCCAACAGGATTCGCGCCGTCCCGTCGGGGACGGTCCCGGCCAACACGTCGGCGGTCAAGTCGGTGACGGGCCGCTTCGAGCGCCACGGCGCGGCGAGGATCTCGACGCCCGGGCGAGCCTCCCAGACCCCGGCCCGGTCGAGCACCGTGACGTTATCCGGGCACTCCCTGGCGAACAGCGGACTTGAGTACACCGACGAGGCGTCCAACGGGTCGTGGTTGCCAGGAAGTAGGAACACCGGCACTCCGATGGCGCGCATTGCGTCCAAGGACTGACTGATGACCCGGGGCGCCAACTGGTTGGCGTCGAACACGTCGCCGGCCACGACCACGAATTCGGCACCGGTCTGCCGGGCCAGCGCGCCCAGTTCGGCGACGGCGTCGCGGCGGGCGGCCGAGTAGCGCGCCTGCGCCTCAGGCTCCAGAAAATGCCGCGTCATACCGAGTTGCCAGTCCGCGGTGTGCAGGAACTTCATACCCTTGACGTTCCTTTCAGCTGTTCGATTCGGTGTTCGCCGCGAGTTTATGGCGGGCGTCCGACAACTCTGGGGACCTCGCCCGGCATGTGCCTTAACCTGGGGCGAATGAGAAACCTGGTGCTGATGCGGCACGCGAAATCGGATTATCCGGACGGCGTGGGCGACCATGACCGCCCGCTGGCACCGCGCGGTGTGCGGGAGGCCGCACTGGCCGGCGACTGGCTGCGGCAGCACCTTCCGCCAATCGACGCAGTGCTGTGCTCGTCGGCGGTACGCACCCGCCAGACCTTGGCGCGAACCGGGGTTGAAGGACCTGCGAGCTACCTGGACGAGCTTTACGGCGCCGGCCCGGGCTCGATGCTCGATGAGATCAACGGGGTCGCCGACGACATCGCAACGCTGCTCGTAGTAGGCCACGAGCCGACCGTCAGCCAAGTGGCGCTGGGCTTGGCCGACCGACCGAACAGTGACCGGACCGCCTTGGACGGCATCGCCATGAAGTTTCCGACATCGGGTATCGCCGTGCTGCGGGTGCCGGGACCCTGGGCCGGCCTGGAAGTCGGTGGGGCGGAACTGACGTCGTTCCATATACCGCGGTGATCGGGCGGGCAGCGGTTCGCCACCTGACTTCCCAGTGAGTAAGCCCGTTCGTGGGGCGCCACCTGACCGGGGGTTCACCCGGATTCCTCGTCATCGTCGAGTAGTTCCTTCGGGTGGTGGACCCGATTGATCTGTGGCGGTCCGGTGCCGTCGTCCCAAGCGATGCGGCCGTTGTCGGTCACCGATGTGGTGTAGAACCCGTCGGTGACGGCGGCGTGGTCGGGTGGACAGCCGAAGTAGAGGTTGTCGGCGTCAGTGGCCCCGCCGGCGTTCCAGCCACGTGCGTGGTGGACTTCGCAGTGGTAGCCCGGTTCGAAGCAGTTCGGTTTGGTGCATCCGCGGTCGCGGGCGTGACAGATGATCCGGTGATTGGCCGTGGCGAGACGCCGGCTGCGCCCCAGGTAGAGGGGACGGTCGGAATGATCCTCGAACACCGCCAGATAGTGGATCGAGCCGGCGGCCATCCGGATCAGGTCGCGCATCGGCAGCCGGCCGGTGCCGCCGGTGCGGGCCGGGGCGGGCATCGGCACGCCGGGATCGGCGGCGGCACGGACGGCCTGGTCGAGTTCGGCCACGGTGGTGGTGACGATGACCGTCACCGGCAGACCCCGATGGGTTCCGAGGGCGCCGGAGGCCATCGCCGCGGCGAGGCCGAGTTTGACACCGTCGTGGCAGCGTTGTTCCGGTGAGCGGGTGTCGCGCTCCGCCGGACCCGAACGTGGGTCACCGGCGGGCAGATGCCGACCGGGCCGGATCGCCGCGGTGACGGCCTCCACGTACGCGCGGGCCTCCGGGTCGAGCCAGCCGCAGAGCCGGCTCATGCCGTCCGGCCCCTGCCGGCCCAGCACCAGGCCGCGGCGTTTAGCGCGATCCTCGTCGGTGAAGTTGCCGTCGGGATTGAGGCAGTCGGCGATCGTCGCCCCGATCGCGTCGACGAACTTGGCGTCCTGTTTCCTGGCGTGGCCCACCAAGGTCCGCTCGGCGGCGTCGCGGTCGGTGCGCGATACCGCGGCGGGCAGCACGTCGAGGGCGCGGCATACCGCCGCGATGTGGTCCTCACCCACGTCGCCGGCCTGCACCGCCGCGGCCAGCTCAGGTAGCTCCGGCTGCAGCGACGGCCCGGTCAGTGACCGCCGCGGCCGAATTCGCGCGGCGATCCGGAAGCGGCGGGTGATCTCGCCGCGGGTCAGGTGCAGTCGCGCGCACAGCACATCGCGGACCTTGACCCCGGCCGGCAGCCGGGGGTCGTCGGCCCCGTCGACCGGAGCGGCTATCTCACCGAACAACCGGTAGGAAAAACCGCGGCCGGTGCGCTGCTGTTTCTCCAGCCGCTCAGCGACCTCGATGCGAAAGGCGTTACCCACCAGATCAGTACACGTCGACCGCAGCCGGTCCTGCGCGGCATCGATGACAGCAAGCTCCGCACGAACCCGGGCCCGCACCGCCGCCGCGGTGAGCGGTTCGCCGGAGGTATCCATGCGACCAGGGTATCGAACACATGTGCTAAAAAATGGTCCAAGCGCTGCTGGCTGGGGACGAAACCGGGGTTGTGGACAAACCGATCGCCAGCTCGACCGCAGGGCCCGACGGAGCCAGACGCGCGGCGAAGTCCCTGACGGACTCGGCGGGGCGGAATTGACGTCGTTCCACGTACGGGCTTTGCCGGTGAAGCGACGGCGGGCGCGCGGCGGGGACTCCACCATTTAGGACTCCACCATTCAGTTAGCGTTAGTTAGCGTTAGTTAGCGTTAGTTAGCGTTAGTTAGCGTCAGCCCCGTCATGTATGCCCAGCAGGACCAACACTGCCCGATTTGTGATTCGGACGGCCCGGCCGGGGCTTTCTGCGCGCACTGCGGTGCCGGGTTCGCCGGGGCGAAATCGCGTTGGCGTTCCTTTCTGCGCCCCAGCAGCTTTGCTGCATCACCTCGAGAGCCCCTCAGCCTCCCTCTGGTCACAAGCTCGCTGTTTCCTCACCTCGCAGAGTCGATGCGGCGACCGTGTCGGCACGGGCTGCTCCTCGTGCTCGCTGCGCTGCTGGTGTTTTCGATGCTGAAGTGGTTGGCGCCTCTGGTGATTGTCGTCTGCCTCGGCATACCGCTCTTATTCGCCCTGTACGTGTGGCAGTCCGGCGTGTTCCGCAACCTGTCTGGGACCGTTCTGGCGTCGGCGGTCGGGGTAGGCGCCACGATCGGCGTGGGGTGGTGGGTCTGAGCGGGGACGCTGGTGGCCAGTGAATACGACATTCAGGTCGTCGTCAGGGCGCAGTTGCAGCACGAACTGCTTCTGGGAACCCGCGCGACACTGGTCGGCCTAAGGCTGATGCTGGCATCGCGAGCGGGTCCGAGGTGGGCCGACTCCTGCAGTGGTCGGCCTTAGGGACCACTGATAACACCGGCCGCGGTTGCGGTGGTCCGATCCCCGGCCAGCAGCACCAGACCGGCGGTGAGAACCGGAACGACGAGTGTGATGATCGCGGCGGTCGGTAACCGACTCTGCGACCGCACAGTCAAATTCAACACGTCGCGACCAACGCGATTTCACCTGGCGCGGGACCGCTCTAGGAGTTCGTGGCCAGCGTCAGTTCCATCAGCTTGATCGCCTGACCACAGGCGTCGATGCCCGGTGCCTGGGGGTTGATCCACCAGCCCACCACACCCGCGGCATCGCTGGCCACTCCACAGCCACCGTCGAGGCCGCTGGTGCGCATGACGATCGACGGCACCCCGGCGATGGCACGGCTCTCGACCTCATAGTTGAGGGACTCGGCGACCTTGCGCTCGTTCTCGAGGCTGCCCTGCTCGAACCAGAACCGGGTGATATCGATCAGGCTGGCCGGGTTCGCCGCCTGCCAGCGGCAAATCGCGCCGACGAAAGTGCTCTGAATATCCAGGGGGTCCGCCCCGACCGTCTTGGCCAACACATCGGAGGTGAGCACGTCACACTCCTTGAGCAGATTGGGGTACTGCTTCGCCGAGTTGTCGTTGCGCGCGGTCGTGCCGGTGCCGGCCCGCAACGCGAGCCCGTCCACGGTCTGGGCGCATCCGGTCAGGACGGCGAGAACGGACACTGCTGTCGCCGCCTTCACGGCCGCAGCTGCGCCACGGCCACCCCTCAGCCGGATCATTTGGCGTTCACAATCGACTGCCGGGTCAGTTCCTTGGCCACATCGCAGGCTGGCGGGAACGACTGCTCGGCGAAGCTGACCGACCACTCGATGAAATCGTCGTTGAACTGGATCCCGATCTCACACAGATGGTCGCCCAGCATGGGGGAACTTCCGACCGCGATGAACCCGCTATGGCCCTCGATGGTGATGTCCTCCACGCTGTCACGCGACAGTTCCTCGGTCTTGCGTTCGCGTCCGATCGGGCTGCCGCGGAACCAGCTGAAGGAGAAATGCGGACCGAGGATCCCGCCGCCCGCCAACCACTGGCAGCCCGCCGAGTTCACCGCGGTCTTGACCAGCCCCGTGACCCGGGTCTGCTCGGCCATGACCTGATCGCTGATACCGCCGCACTCGGGAAACATCGGCCCGTGCTCACCGTCCATTCCGGGCGGCAGGTTCTGCTCCTGCTGCTGGGACTGCGGTTGCTCGGGACCGCTGTCCGAGCACGCCCCGAGCACACCGACCGCCGCGAGGGCGGCTACACCGGCCACGAATCTCTCGGTATGCCTGTTTCCCACAGCATGCACTGTAGCGGCCGCCGTCGAGTGAACCCCCGACACACCGGTTGAGCAGCCGGTTTGTCGCCTCATCGCGGTGTGGGACAGTAGCGAAATGCTCCTGGCGCTGCTGCGGCGGTACGTCCGGCCGTACCGGTGGCCGGTCGTAGCGGTCATGGTGTTCCAGATCTTCAGCACGCTGGCGGCGCTGTCCCTGCCGACTATCAACGCCGCGATCATCGACGAGGGCGTGGCCGTCGGGGACACCGCCCTGATCGGCCGGCTGGGCCTGATGATGCTGGCCGTGACCGGACTGCAGGGCGCCTGCGCGGTCGGAGCGGTGTACTTCGGATCGCGCACCGGCATGGGACTCGGCCGGGATCTGCGATCGGCGGTGTTCGACCAGGTGACCGGTTTCTCCGAGCGCGAGACCGCCCGGTTCTCCGCACCGTCACTGCTGACCCGCACGACCAACGACGTCCAGCAGATTCAGGTGCTCGTCCAGATGACCGCAACCGCCGGAGTGACCGCACCGATCATGTGCATCGGCGGCGTCGCGATGGCGATCCGGCAGGATGCCGGCCTGTCCTGGTTACTGCTGATCAGCGTGCCGGTCCTCGCGGTCGCCAACTATCTGATCGTGTCCCGGATGCTGCCGGTGTTTCGCGGGATGCAGCGCCTGATCGACGGCATCAACCGGGTGCTGCGGGAACAATTGGCCGGTATCCGGGTGGTTCGGGCTTTCACCAGAGAGCGCTTCGAACGGGACCGCTTCGCCGTCGCCAACCGCGCCGTCTCCGATGCCGCCCTGACCGCCGGGCGCTGGCAGGCCCTGATGCTGCCGGTGACGACCCTGACGATCAATATTTCCAGTGTCGCGCTGATCTGGTTCGGCGGTCTGCGCATCGATGCCGGACAGATGCAGGTGGGTTCGCTCATCGCGTTCCTGTCCTACTTCATGCAGATTCTGATGGCCGTGCTGATGGCCACCATGCTCCTGGTGATGCTGCCCCGGGCCTCGGTGTGCGCCGAGCGGATCACCGAGGTGCTGCAGACCCCGAGCACGATCACCGGTCCCGCCGTGCCCCGGGACCCCAGCCCGGCAATCCGCGGGGAACTGCGTCTCGATGGCGCCACATTCCGGTACCCGGGCGCGGAACGCCCGGTGCTCGACAATGTGTCGTTCACCGCTTCGCCCGGGACCATCACCGCGATAGTGGGCGGGACCGGTTCGGGGAAATCCACGCTGGTGGCACTGATCTGCCGTCTGTATGACGTGACCGCGGGGACGGTCCTGGTAGACGACGTCGATGTCCGTGACTACGACCCCGAGGATCTCTGGTCGGCGGTGGGTCTGGTGCCCCAGCGCGGGTATCTCTTCTCCGGCACGGTGGCCGACAATCTGCGCATCGGCAGAGCCGACGCTTCCGAGACACAGATGTGGGCGGCGCTGGAAGTGGCCGCGGCCGACGACTTCGTCCGCGCCCATCCCGCCGGCCTGGACATGCCGGTATCGCAGGGCGGTGCCAACTTCTCCGGCGGGCAGCGTCAACGCCTGGCGATCGCGCGCGCGGTCATCCGGCAGCCGAGGATCTATCTGTTCGACGACGCGTTCTCGGCACTCGACGTCCATACCGATGCCCGGGTGCGGGCGACGCTGCGGCGCATCTCGTCGAATTCCACCGTTCTCATTGTGGCGCAACGTGTCTCGACGGCGATCCAGGCCCACCAGGTGATCGTTCTCGACGGGGGCGAGGTGGTCGGCACCGGCACCCACCGCACATTGCTGGAGAGTTGTCCGGCGTATGCGGAGTTCGCCGACTCACAGGCACTGGCCGGGACCCTGCCGTGACCGCCCCGCCGATGCGCGGTGGGCCGCGCGCAATGTCAGACCCCGCGCGGGCCCGCTCGCGGAACTTCACCGGCTCGGCGTTGCGGCTGTTGGGGCGCCTGCGCCCGCACCGCGGGCCGGCCGCGGCGGTGTTGACGATGTCGACTGCTGGAATCGCACTGTCGGTGATCGGTCCCCGCGTGCTGGGCCACGCCACCGACCTGTTGTTCAACGGTGTCATCGGCCGGCAACTGCCCGCCGGTATCACCAAGGCACAGGCCGTCGCCGACGCCCGGGCGCGAGGTGACAATACCTTCGCCGACATGGTGTCTGGTATGAACGTGACGCCCGGGTTGGGCATCGACTTTTCCGCCGTCGGTCGCACGCTGGCGCTGGCCTTAATGATGTATCTGCTTGCCGCCCTCCTGATCTGGGGGCAGGCACGCCTGCTCAACATCATCCTTCAGCGCACGATCACCGCCCTGCGGGCCGACGTGGAGGCCAAGATTCACCGACTCCCGCTGTCCTATTTCGATGCCCGGCTGCGAGGCGAACTCCTGAGCCGGGTGACCAATGACGTCGACAATATCGCGGCCTCGGTGTCGATGACGATCAGTCAATTGTTCACCGCGGTACTCACCGTTTTTGCGGTGCTGGCGATGATGATCGTCGTTTCGCCACTGCTGGCCCTGATCACGGTGGCGACGGTTCCGCTGTCACTGCTCGCGATCCGCGCCATCACCCGCCGTTCCCGAAAGATGTTCATCGCCCAGTGGGCCAACACCGGTCGCCTCAACGCCCACATCGAGGAAACCTACAGCGGTTTCACCGTCGTCAAGACCTACGGGCACCGGGCCGCGGCCCGGCAGCGGTTCCGCGAACTCAACGACGACGTCTACCGAGCGGGTATCGGCGCGCAGTTCTTCTCCGGACTGGTGTCACCGGCCACCATGATCATCGGCAACCTCAGCTATGTGGCCGTCGCGGTCGTCGGTGGCATTCAGGTGGCCACCGGTCAGATCACCCTCGGCGGAGTCCAGGCATTCATCCAGTACGTGCGACAGTTCAACCAACCACTCACCCAGATCGCCGGGATGTACAACATGCTGCAGTCCGGGGTGGCCAGCGCCGAGCGGGTGTTCGAATTCCTCGATGAATCGGAGGAATCCCCCTCGACCACAGCGGAGTTGGTGCCCGGCGACGGCCGGATCGAGTTCCGCAACGTCAGCTTCGGCTACGCCCGCGACACACCGGTGATCAAAGAGCTCACGCTGACGGTCGAACCCGGAAACACGGTGGCGATAGTCGGCCCCACCGGGGCCGGGAAAACCACCCTGGTGAACCTGTTGATGCGGTTCTACGATGCCGATGCGGGCCAGATCCTGGTAGACGGGGTGGACATCGCGACGGTCAGCCGGCACTCGCTACGGTCGCGGTTCGCAATGGTGCTGCAGGACACCTGGCTGTTCGGCGGCACCATCGCCGAGAACATCGCCTACGGCAGGCCCGGAGCAACTGAAGACGACGTCGCCGCCGCGGCCCGCGCCGCGCACGTGGACCGATTCGTCCGCTCACTTCCGGATGGCTACCAGACCCGGGTCAGCGATGACGGAATGAGCATGAGCGCCGGCGAGAAGCAACTGATCACCATCGCCCGGGCGATTCTCGCTGGGCCGAGACTGTTGATCCTGGACGAGGCGACCAGTTCGGTGGATACCCGTACCGAGTTGCTGGTTCAGCAGGCGATGGCCGAACTACGCAAGGAAAGAACCAGTTTCATCATCGCGCACCGGTTGTCCACCATCCGCGATGCCGATCTGATCGTCGTACTGGACGGTGGCCGGATCATCGAACAGGGAACACCCGCTGACCTCATGGCCAGGCGGGGCGCGTACTGGGCGATGGTCCAAGCCTGACACTCGCGGCGACCCTCGGGAGCGAAGCCGGTCGGCTGGACATCAGCGCGGCGGCCGTGTTTGGTGATCCGATGCCGCGTCGCTCGCTGGCCAGACTCCTGTGGCTGGCACTGGTCTGCTGGGCGGCTGGAATCCTTTGGCTTTCCGCACGCACTCCGCAGCAAATGCCCGATGCGGCGTTTCTGCTCGGGGACAAGGTCAACCATGTCATCGCCTATACCGTCGGCGGCTGGCTGGCGGCCAGCGCGCTGCGCCTGTCGCGTCCGCGGTCCCCGGCGGCCGGGTCGGTCGCGATGGCGATCGTTGTGGTTGCCGGCGTCGGTATCGCCGACGAGATGTTGCAGGCCCTCACCCCGGGGCGCACCGGGGCCGACATTTACGACTGGACCGCGGATCTGTTCGGGGCGCTCACCGGCGCGCTGGTAAGCGCCGCGACCCATCGTCGTCTCGACTCGCCGTCTCGACCCCTGATACCGCGGAACTCCCACCGAAGCGGCCCACCAGAACCCCCTAAGACCCGATAATGGGCCGATGGCAAGAAATGAACTCGATCCGCGGCGTGCCCGCGCGGCCCGGGACGTGGTCCGGCAACACCCGACCATGGCCCTGTTCGCGGTGTCGCCGGTCCTGATCGCAGCCGGTCTGGTGTGGTGGCTGGTCAGCCCCGGCTGGGCCATGGTTCTACTGGTCGCGGCATTGGTCGGAGGCGGCGTGGCCGTTCTGCGCCGACGCTAGAACGGGCGGCGACTCAGGCTTGCGCCGGGGACGGTGCGACCCGCCGCACACGGAACACCTCGACCGGATTCCGGATCCCCTTCAAACGTTTCGACCCCGCGACCGACCAGTTGAAGCGGGGATCCTCGTCAATCTGCCCGCGTGCCGATCCCGAAACCAGGACGGCCCCCGGCCGGGCGACCGAGGTGATCCGGCTCGCGAGGTTGACCGGCCTGCCGAACCAGTCACCGGCCCGGCTGACCGCCGGCCCGTACGCCACCCCGACCCGCAGCCCGGGTAGCGCCTCGTCGGATTCGGCCGCCTCGACCAAGTCGAGCACCGCCTCGAGCAGCGCGGCCAAATCCGGACACACGAACATCACCGCGTCGCCGATGGTCTTGATCAGGCGTACCGGCGGCTGCGCGACGTCGTGGGCAAGCTCGGCGAGCCGGTTGGCCAGCTGCTCGAGTTGCTCGGGCGGCACCTCCTCCCCCAACGCGGTGAACCCGACCAGATCGGCGAACGACGCGCCGATCAGCCGGGCCTCCGGCACCGGCGCTCCGGCGGCACGCTCACCGGCGTTCACCGCCTCGGTTTCCAGCGTCCGCCGCAGCTGCAACCGAAGCAGATCCTCGATCATCGGGCCCAGCAGCGGCGCCGCGGCGCCCGCCAGCGCCCGGGTGCCCCTGGCGATGTCGAGCTCGCTGACGCCCGGACGCAGCACCGCGGCCAGCGCCGCGACGTTCATGACGTCGGCGGCGTTGGCCAGACCCTGTGCCAGCACCCGCACCACCGCCAGCATCAGGTCAGGGTCCAATCCCAGATCGAGGAAACGTTTGATGTGCGCGGCGGTATCGCTGTCGGACCGCAGGAAGAATGCGGCTTCAGGATCGTCCACCTGCTGCTGGCCCGCCGCCCGCTGGAATCGGATCAACTGATCGAGCTCCAGGCCGGTCTGCTCGCTGATCTCCCGGGCCGAGATCCGCGAGCCGTCATCGCCCAGAATCCGCCTGGCGGGCAAGAGCATCGGTGAGAAGGACGCTCGAATATCGGCGGGGGTGAACCCCTCATCGAGAAGCCACTCCAGCAGTTCGGCACGCTCAGCGCGCCCCGCCGGCGCCACACCGTCGAGCAGCCCGGCGGATTCGGCGTCGGTCATGAGACCGGAGGTCGGCGGTCCGCCCAGGGGCGCGCGGATTCGATCTGGCTGCTCAGGGCCAGCAGGGTCGCCTCGTCGGACGGCCGGCCGACCAGCTGTACCGACACCGGCAGGCTGTCGCCGTCGAGCGCCCATGGCACGGCCGCGGCGGGCTGTCCGGTGGCGTTGAAAATGACATTGAACGGCACCCGGGAAGCCACCCGGGTCAGCGTGGCCACGCCACCACGCCGCTGATAACGGCCGATCCGGGATGGCCCCGTCGCGGTGCCCGGGGTGACGAGAACATCGACGTCGTCGAAAATCGATTGCACCCGCGCTGCCAGCACCGGCTCCGCCGCGCGAATCGCAGCGATCCGACGGTCCGAGATCAGGCTGCCGAGCCGGGCGACACCGCGGGTGCGCGGCTCCAGCCGCTCGGGGTGCGGCAGTTCCCGGATATCGTCGTACACCCCGCGCCACATCCGCGGCAGCACATGTCCGTACATCGCCCAGGCCGGATAATCCGGGTCGCGCCAAAAAACCTCATGCCCGAGATCACGCAACAGCGCCTCCAGCCCGTCGAGCGCCCGCTGCTGCGGCCGGCCGATCCGGGCCACCATCATCGGGGGGAGTTTGGTGCTCATGGCGATTCGCAGTCGCCCGGGTCGCCGCGCGGCCGCCTTGACGAATCCGCCCCGCGGCGCCTTGGCGGTGTTGGTGGTGTCCAGGAACAACGCGGCGTCCTCCACCGTGCGACTCAGCGGGCCGTTGACACTCAGTCCACACCAGGCGTCGTCATGCGGACTCAGCGATACCCGGTCACGCTGCGGTTTCAGACCATAGAGCCCGCACCACGCGGCCGGGATCCGGATGGAACCGGCACCGTCGGAACCCAAGGCGATGGGCGCCAGCCCGGCGGCCACCGCGGCCCCACTGCCGCCGCTGCTGCCGCCGGGCGTATAGGCCAGATCCCAGGGGTTGTGGGTGGCGCCGAAGGAGACCGTCTCGGTGAACGGCCACAGCATCATCTCCGGCACCGCGGTCTTACCCAGAATCACCGCCCCGGCCTCACGCAGCCGGCGGACCACATCGCCATCGGCGGTAGCCGCCCGGTCGTAGGCACTGCTGCCGAAACAGGTGAACTCGCCGGCGACGTCCACATCGTCCTTGATCGCGACCGGTACCCCCAGCAGCGGAAGTCGCTCGCCCGCGTCAAGTCGCTCCTGGGCGGCCGCAGCCTCGCGCCGGGCACTCGTGGCGAGCACTACCCGGTAGGAACGGACCTCGCGGTCCACCCGGAAAATACGCTCGAGATACAACTCAAGCAGGCTGGGTGCGGAGATGGTGCCCGCGGCCAGCATGCGGGCCTGTTCGGCGGCTCCGGCGAAGGCGATGTCGGTGGCGTCCACTCGCCGAAGCGTAGCCCCTGGGTCGTTGAGCAACCGTTACGGTGATGCGATGGCATGTGTGTTCTGCGAGATCGTCGCCGGGTCCGCTCCCGCCGTTCGGGTGTACGAGGACGATGATTACCTGGGTTTCCTGGACATTCGGCCGTTCACTCGAGGCCACACCCTGGTGATCCCCAAAGCTCACAGTGTCGACCTCACTGACACCCCTGCGGAAACCCTGGCCGGGTTGTTGGCCTTGGGCCAGCGCGTTGCCCAGGCGACTCGGGCCTCCAGGCTGGCGGCTACCGGCAACAACGTGGCGATCAACGATGGCAGGTCGGCGATGCAGTCGGTGTTCCACATCCATCTGCATGTGATTCCGCGCCGCGACGGCGACAAGGTTTCCTTCGTCAAAGGAATGCTGCTGCGCCGCGACCCGGACCGGGAGAACACCGGCGCGATCCTGCGCGAGGCGATGGCGGGCACACCGTGAGCGAACTCGCCGACCGGGCTCTCGGCCTGTTCGTCCGGGTCCACGACCCGGTTTACCAAGGCATCCGTCGGCCCGCGCCGACTCCCGGTTACTGCGACTGTTGTGCTGCCGGACGACCCGGACTATCCGCGGCTGTGGAGGATGGTCAACGCCTACGACGCCGACAACGCCGACCGCTATGACGCCTATCAGGCCCGGACGGCCCGACCGATTCCGGTGATCCGGCTCAGTCCGTGAGTCCGGATCGCCGGCTTGCCTCACTCAGCACCGCGTCCAGCATCGCCGGAGTCAGCCTGCCGGTGAACATGTTCTGCTGGCTGGGGTGGTAGCAGCCGAGCAGCTGCAGACCCGACGCCATCCGCGCTGTCACGCCGTGACCGAATTTCGGCCGGCCGCCGGGGTATTCACCGCCGAGCATCCGCAAAGCGGCCTGCCAGGCGAACCCGCCCAGTACAACGATTACCCGAACAGAACCGCTGATAAGCCGCCATTCCGCGTCCAGCCAAGACGCGCAGGTCGAACGTTCCGCCGGAGACGGGGCATTACCGGGCGGGGCGCAACGCACAGCCGCCGTGATCCGGATACCGTTGGCCTGCAACCCATCAGCGGCATCGATGCTGATCGGGGAGTTCACCAGACCGGCCCGGTAAAGGGCGGCGAACAGCTGATCGCCGGACCGGTCACCGGTGAATACCCGACCGGTGCGATTGGCGCCGTGCGCGGCCGGTGCGAGACCCAGAATCAGGATCGCCGGCCGCGCCGAACCCCACCCGACCACCGGTCTGCCCCAGTACGGTTCGCCGGTGAACGCGCGTCGTTTGACCGCGGCCACCTCCTCACGCCAGCCCACCAACCGGGGACAGGCCCGGCAGACGCTGACAGCGGCGTCCAGAGCGGGGAGATCGGCCGCCGCGGCGGCCAGGTCCACCACCTCGACACCATCCCGGGCGACCGGTGTGGCGGCGGTGGCGGGATCACCCGGCCAGCCCGAACCGGGTGCGACGGGTGATGAGAACGGCGCACCGGTGCGCGGGTGCGGCCGGGGTGTCATCACCTGAATCTAAGCTGGCGCCGGTGGGAACCTCGCGGGTGCCGGGTCTGTTGATCCTGTCCTCGGCGTTCCTGGCCGCCGCGGGCAACGGCATCTCGCTGGTCGCCTTTCCATGGTTGGTGCTGCAGCGCACCGGCAGCGCCACCGAGGCGTCCATCGTGGCCGCGGCGGGCACCCTTCCGTTGTTGTTCGCCACCCTGGTGGCCGGCACGGCGGTGGACTTCCTCGGCAGGCGCCGGGTTGCCATGCTCGCCGATGCGATGTCGGCGCTGTCGGTGGCCGCGATCCCGGTCCTGGTGCTGACACTGGGCGCCGGGGTGCTCAGCACCGTGGTGCTGGCGGGTCTGGCCGCGCTCGGCGCCTTCTTCGATCCCGCCGGTATGACCGCGCGGCTGTCGATGCTGCCGGAGGCTGCGCGGCGGGCGGACTGGACCCTGGACCGCGCGAACAGCGTCTACGAGGCGGCGTTCAACCTGGCCTACATCACCGGACCCGGTATCGGCGGTCTGCTGATCGCCACCTTCGGTGGTGTCAACACCATGTGGGTGACCGCCGCCGCCTTCCTCCTGTCGATCCTGGCGATGGCGGTGCTGCGGCTGCACGGCGCCGATCGGCCCAAGCCCGAGGACCGGCCCGGCGGGGTGGTGTCCGGCGCTCTGGAGGGGTTGCGCTTCGTCTGGCGAAACCGGGTGCTGCGCACCCTGGGCCTGATCGAACTCGCCGTCACCGGGCTGTACCTGCCGATGGAGAGTGTGCTGTTTCCCAAGTACTTCAGCGATCGCAACGAACCGGCCCAACTCGGCTGGGTGCTGATGGCACTGTCGATCGGTGGACTCATCGGGGCGCTGAGTTGGACCGTGTTGTCCCGATTCGCCCGCAAGCGCACCACGGTTTTAACCGCGGTCGCCACCTTCGGGACCGGTGCGACCATCATCGCCTTCCTGCCGCCGCTGCCGGTGATCCTGGTGCTGTCGGTCGTCATCGGGCTGGTGTACGGACCCATCGGCCCGATCTACAACTCGGTGATGCAGACCCGCACGCCCAGCCAGATGCGCGGCCGGGTGGTCGGAGTGATGACATCGATGGCCTACGCCGCGGGCCCGGTCGGCTTCATCATTGCCGGACCGCTGGTGGACGCCTTCGGGCTCACGACGGCATTCCTGGCGCTGGCGCTGCCAGTGCTGTTCATCGCCATCACCTGTTTGTGGGTGCCGGCGCTGCGGGAGCTGGACCAGGAGCCGGCCGACGGGTGAGCGAGTGCAGCCGTGCTGTTCGGCCACCGCCATACTCGGTTGCGCCGCCCGTTCGGGGTGCCCTCGGGTCGGCCGCCGGGTTCGACGCCGGGCCTACGATTGACCCCGTGAACCCCGCGCTCGCCGTCCTTGTCGCCGCACTGCCCGACGGCGTCGTCATCACCGATCCCGACATCCTTGCCTCCTATCGTTATGACCGCGCGGCGGACCCGGGCGCCGGGACCCCGATGGCGGTGGTCCGGCCGTCCACCACCGAGGAGGTCCAGGCCGTATTGCGCTGGGCCAGCGCCCACCGCATCCCGGTGGTGCCGCGCGGTGCCGGCAGTGGACTCTCCGGCGGTGCCACGGCGCTCGACGGTGGCATCGTGCTGTCCACCGAGAAGATGCGCAAGATCACCGTCGACCCGATCACCCGCACTGCCGTTGCTCAGCCCGGCCTGTTGAACTCAGAGGTCAAGGCGGCCGTCGCCGAGCATGGTTTGTGGTATCCGCCGGACCCGTCCTCCTACGAGATCTGCAGTATCGGAGGCAACGTCGCCACCAACGCCGGCGGGTTGTGCTGCGTGAAATACGGCGTCACAACGGATTACGTGCTGGGCCTGCAGGTGGTACTGGCCGACGGCACCGCGGTGCGACTGGGCGGTCCACGCCTGAAAGATGTTGCCGGGCTCAGCCTTACCAAGCTCTTTGTCGGTAGCGAGGGCACGCTGGGGGTGGTGACCGAGGTGACCCTGCGACTGCTGCCGCCCCAGCGCACGTCGGCCACGGTGGTCGCGACCTTCGATTCGGTGGCCGCCGCGGCCGCATCAGTGGTCACCATCACCGGCGTGATTCGGCCGTCGATGCTGGAGTTCATGGACGCTGTCGCGATCAACGCCGTCGAGGATAAGCTCAAAATGGGCCTGGACCGCCGCGCCGCGGCGATGATGGTGGCCGCCTCCGACGACCGCGGCGAAGCCGGCGCGCAAGATGCCGAGTTCATGGCCGGCGTTTTCACCGAAGCCGGTGCGACGGAATGCTTCTCGACCGCCGACCCGGTGGAGGGCGAGGCGTTCGTCGCAGCCCGACGCTATGCGATCCCGGCCGTGGAGGCTAAAGGTTCACTGCTACTCGAGGATGTCGGAGTGCCACTGCCGGCACTTGCCGATCTGGTCGCCGGCGTCGCGAAGATCGCTACCGAGGCCGACCTGACCATCTCGGTGATCGCGCACGCCGGCGACGGGAACACCCACCCGCTGATCGTCTACGATCCCATGGACGAGGCGATGACGGCCCGTGCGGAAAAGGCGTTCGGCGACATCATGGACCTCGCCGTGGGCCTCGGCGGCACCATCACCGGCGAGCACGGCGTAGGCAGGTTGAAGAAGCCATGGCTTGCCGGGCAACTCGGACCGGAGGCCATGGCCCTGAACCGTCGCATCAAGACCGCGTTGGATCCCGACGGCATCTTGAACCCCGGCGCCTTGCTGTAACTGGGCGCTACAGCCGACGGCGCAGACCGGTGTCAGTCCCGGCCACCACCACCCGCACCGCCGCCACCGCCACCCGGACCGCCGCCCCCACCGGGACCACCGCCACCCGGACCG
>CAZGPT010000006.1:28170-41281 GCA_964527015.1 uncultured Mycobacterium sp.
CACCCGGACCGCCGCCCCCACCGGGACCACCGCCACCCGGACCGGTGCCGCCACCCGGACCGGTGCCGCCACCCGGACCGGTGCCGCCACCCGGTCCGGTGGACGAGCCGCCGTCGTCAGGCGTCTGCGGCGCACTTTCGGTGGCGTCGTCGAGCCTGTTGTCGTCGTCGCATAACGGGTCACCGACCACACAGGGATCTTCCCGCGGTGCAAGGAATCCGGCACCTGGAACCGCGGCGTCAACCGCAGCCGAAGGCGCGAATGCGGCAGCCGCACCAGCCGCCGCGATTGCCGCGATCAACATGCCCAGCGGGCGTGGACACTTGAGTGTCTTAGTCATCGGGTACTCCCCTTCGTCATCTCCGCGGCCAGTCACCGCTTCTTGATCTAGCGCGGCCCGAAACTGCCTCGAGACCGTATGGAGATCAGGCTAGGCGCTTTTGGCCCCTTCGGACCTTCGATCGCACGCAACGCGATTTGCGTTACTCACCTCGGCACTCATCTAGCCGGGCGAGCGCTGATTGACAAGTGGCTTTCAGCGTCGTACCGATAAGACATGATGGACTTCATGTCTCAGAAGCCGCGTTTTGAGTTGAGGGGCGGGTCCGGGTGGGCCGACCCATGGCCCGCCTACGCGGAGCTGCGTGACCTCGACCCGGTCCATCACGTGGTTCCCGACTCGGCGTCGTGCACCGGCCAGTCCGACGACTACCGGGTGCCGTCCGACGACTACTGGGTCCTGTCCCGGCACGCCGACATCTGGGCGGCCGCCCGCGACCACGAGACGTTCTCCTCCGCCGGCGGTCTGACCGTCAACTACAACGAGCTCGAGTTGATCGGGCTGGCGGATAACCCACCGATGGTCATGCTCGACCCGCCGGCCCACACCGAGTTCCGAAAGCTGGTCGCCCGCGGGTTCACCCCGCGACAAGTCGAGGCCGTCGAGCCCATGGTGCACGAGTTCGTCACCGAGCGACTCGGGCGGCTGCGCGACAACGGTGGCGGAGATATCGTCGCCGAACTGTTCAAACCGCTGCCGTCGTTGGTGGTCGCCCATTATCTCGGCGTACCCGAGGTGGACCGCGCCAAGTTCGACGCCTGGACCGAGGCCATCGTTGCCGCCTCCACCGCAGCGGGCGGGGTAGCCGGGGCGAGTGACGCCGTCCTGGAAATGATGGCCTATTTCACCGCGCTGATCGCCCTTCGGCGCACCGACCCCGGCGACGACACGGTCTCGCACCTGGTTGCCGCCGGGCTCGGCGCCGACGGTGACGTCACCGGAATGCTGTCCATCCTCGCTTTCGCCTTCACCATGGTCGCCGGCGGTAACGACACCACCACCGGATTACTCGGCGGCGCAGTACAACTGCTGCATCAGCATCCCGATCAGCGCGGCCGGCTTGTCGAGAATCCGACGCTCATCGGCGATGCCGTCGAAGAGTTCCTCCGGCTTACCTCGCCGGTCCAGGGGCTGGCGCGGACCGTCACCCGGGAGGTGACCATTGAAAATCGCACCATTCCCGCGGGGCGCAAGGTGTTGCTGCTGTATGCCTCGGCCAACCGCGACCAGCGGCAATACGGCCCCGATGCCGACGAGTTGGACGTGACGCGCCGGCCCCGCAACATCCTGACCTTCAGCCACGGTGCACACCATTGCCTGGGCGCTGCCGCGGCCCGCATGCAGTCCCGGGTCGCACTGACCGAGCTGCTCTTGTGCTGCCCGGAATTCGAGGTCGATGAGGACGGAATCATCTGGGCAGGTGGTAATTACGTGCGCCGTCCATTATCGGTGCCGGTGCGGTTCGGATAGCCGGCATGCCGGACTGGCTCGCTTCCCGGCGGATCGACGCCGCGTGTGATCGTATCCTCGACGCCGCTGGCGGCTTGTTCGCCGACCGTGGCGTGACGGCGGTGGGTATGAACGATATCGCCCGGGCGGCGGGCTGCTCCCGTGCGACGTTGTACCGGTATTTCGAGAACCGCACGGCGTTGCATACCGCCTACGTTCACCGGGAGGCCGGCGCACTGAACCACCGGCTCGCCGATCTGCTCGCCCCAGTCTCTGATCCACGTGACCGGCTGATCACCGCGCTGACACAGGCCCTGGCCCTGGTCCGCGAGAATCCAGCGTTGTCGGCCTGGTTCGCCCAAACGCCGATCGGCGCCGAGGCGGCCGAGGACTCTGATGTTGTTCAGGCGATGACGGCCGGCTTCCTACTCTCGCTGGACGGCGACGACGGTGCCGCCGCTGCCCGCCGGGCCCGCTGGCTGATCCGGGTACTCACCTCGTTTCTCACCGTGCCCGGCCACGATGCCGATGACGAGCGGGCACTGCTCGAGGAGTTCGTCGTACCGCTGATCGCCACTAGGAACGCACCCGGGTGAATCGGTGCAGCACCCACGCCACCGGAATGGTCAGCATCATCGTGACGGCGAACAGACCGGCAACCGAGCCGGTGTAGACCCGCCAGTGCAGCACCTCGACCATCGCGATCTCCATCAGGATGAGGTGCACCAGGAAGATCTCATAGGAGATCTCACCGAGCCAGACCATCGGCCTGCTACCCAACAGCCGCGCGTACCAGCCACCCGGGGCACGCCCCGCCGCATCAGAGCCGCCCAACGCCAGCGGTGCGACCACGAGCGTGGCGATCACCGCGTAGAAAACCATCTTCACCAGCGCCTCTGTCAGGCCGGCGGGCGAGGTCGTGGGCTCCCCAGCGATCGGTGTCGAGGCGATCAGGAAGCAGATCAACGCCAGTGGAACCGCCACAAACCCGTAGGCCCGCACGCCCATCGCGGCCAGCACGGTGAGCATCATGCCGCCGATGAACCAGCTCAGGTAGCCCGGCAGCCACAGCCGCGCGCCGTCGGGTAGGAAATCGGTCGTGTGCACCAGCACCATCCAGGCCGGGCTGAGCAGCGCCAGCCCGGCGAGTCCGGCCAGCAACAGACCCGGCCGCCACCGGCGTCGGCATAAGAGGGTCAGCAGCAGATAGGCGATCATCGGCAGCACAACGTAGAACGCGACCTCGACCGCCAGGCTCCACATCTGGGTGAGGCCCTGGTGCAGGAGGGCGAACATGTAATTGTCGGTGTAGATCTGGGTGAGCGTCAGGTTGCGCGCCAGGCCCCACCAACTGTGGCCGGGGTTGGGACCACCGTCGCGGAAGTGATAGACCAGGTACGCCGCCAGCACCGTCACCGCATACGCCGGCATGATGCGACGAAACCGGTGCCAGGCGTAGCGGCTCAACGACGGGTCCGCCGATCCGGCCGCCGCGGCCCGTACCCAGGGGCCGAACAGCAGGTATCCGGAGAGCACGAAGAAGATCGGAACGCCGATCTCCATGCGTGAATAGACCAGCCCGACGAACCCGTGGGTGTACTTGCCGGTCGTATAAGCCGCATGGGTGAGCACCACCAGGATCGCGGCCACCGCCCGGACACCGGTTAGCGCGGGAACCCGGTCGACGCGGGATACGGCTTCCAGCCCACCCTGGTCGACGTAACCTCCAACGCCTCGAGCGGTCATTGCTCTCGGCGGCGCGGCTTCCCGCCGGTATTGCGATACGAATGCCCACCGCGATCCGGTCGCAACTCGATCAGAACACCCGAGATGCGAGTGCTGCCAAGCGCTTTCAGCGTCCCTGCAGGAAGCTTTGCGGGCAGCTCGACCAGGGAGAAGTCATTTTTTATGGTGATATGGCCGAAGTCACTACGGTGCAGCCCACCCTCGTTGGCGATCGCGCCGACGATCGAACCCGGCCCCACCTTGTGCCTCTTGCCCACCGAGATCCGGTAGGTGGCGAGGTCGTCGCGGACCTTACGGGCCGGGCGTTCACGCTCCGGACGGTCGGCACGCCGGCGTTCCGGCGGCGGCTCGGTCATCAGGAACTCGACACCGTCCCGGGACAGCAGGGCCAGTGCCGCGGCGATATCGCCCATCGGCACGTCGTTGTCGCGTTCGTAGTCCTCGATCAACCGGCGGAACATGTCGAAACCGGGCCCGCCGATGGCATCGGTGATCGAGTCGCGGAACTTCGCGACGCGCTGGGCGTTGACATCCTCGACGCTGGGCAGTTGGGTTTCGACGACTTTCTGCCGGGTGACCCTCTCGATCGACTTCAGCAGGTGCCGCTCCCTGGGCGAGACGAACAGCAGTGCGGTGCCGGATCGACCGGCCCGGCCGGTGCGGCCGATGCGGTGAACATAGGACTCCGGGTCGTGCGGGATGTCGAAGTTCAGCACATGCGAAATACGTTCGACATCGAGTCCCCTCGCGGCCACATCGGTGGCGACGAGGATGTCAATCCCCCGGGAGCCGCCCTCCTTCAGGGCGGCGATGGTCCGCTCCCGCTGCGCCTGGGCGATATCGCCGTTGATCGCGGCGGCCGAAAACCCGCGGGCACGCAGTTTCTCGGCCACCTCCTCGGTGGCCTGTTTGGTGCGGACGAACACGATCATCGCCTCGAACGGCTCGACCTCGAGCACTCTGGTCAAGGCATCCATCTTGCGCGGCCCGGCGACCTGGATGTAGCGCTGGGTGATGTTCTCCGCCGTGGCCGTTTTCGACTTGACCGCCACTTCCACCGGGTCATGCAGATACTTGCTGGTGATCTTGCGGATCGCCGGCGGCATGGTGGCAGAGAACAGCGCCACCTGCTTGTACTCCGGGGTGTCGGCCAGAATGCGTTCGACGTCCTCGGCGAAGCCCATCTGCAGCATTTCGTCGGCCTCGTCGAGCACCAGGTAATCCAGGTGCGAAAGATCCAGCGTGCCGCGCTCCAGGTGGTCGATCACCCGGCCGGGTGTGCCGACCACGACCTGGGCGCCGCGGCGCAGGCCGGCCAACTGAACGGTGTAGGACTGTCCGCCGTAAATCGGCAGCACCGTGATCTTCGGCAGGTGAGCGGCATAGCGACTGAACGCCTCGGCGACCTGCAGCGCCAACTCCCGTGTCGGCGCCAGCACCAGAGCCTGGGTCTGATTGCTGGCGGTGTCGATCCGGGACAGGATCGGGATGGCGAACGCAGCCGTCTTGCCGGTGCCGGTCTGGGCCAGACCGACGACATCCGAGCCGGCCATCAGCGCTGGGATGGTGGCGGCCTGGATCGCCGACGGGGACTCGTAGCCCACATCGGCCACGGCCTCCAGTACGGCTGGATGAATCTGCAGTTCGGCGAAGGTATTTGCCGGCGGCTCAGGGGTAGTCATCGCCCTGTGAGTGTAGTGCCTGTGCGCGTTGTTCCCGGTTCGTCGGGGTTGCTGACGGTACCGTGCCGACATGTCGTGGGATCGGTTGAGGTTTGCGGCGGCGGGACTTGCGGTGGCCGCAGCGCTGGCGGCCTGCGGCTCCGGCGACTCGACGGTATCCAAGACCCCCCTGCCATCGACGGTGCCAGCGACGGCCACCGCGACCGCGCCGGACACCACTCCCTCGACGACGCCGACCACGCCGTCACCACCGGCCCCCGATCCGTGCGCGGTGAACCTGGCCGCGCCGGCGATCGCCGAGGCCGTCGCCCAGCTGCCCCGGGACCCGCGCAGCAGGCAGGGCTGGAATCCCGCGCCGCTGGCGGGTAACTACAACGAGTGCGCGCCACTGTCGGCGGTCATCATCAGAGCCAATACCAACGCCCCCAACCCCACCACCCGCGCGGTGTTGTTCCATCTCGGCAAGTACATCCCGACCGGGGTGCCCGACACCTACGGGTTCAACGGGATCGACGCCACTCAGAGCACCGGCGACACCGTCGCGCTGACCTTCGCCGGCGGAATGGGGCTGCAGAGTTTGGTCAAGTTCCGCTGGAACGGCGGCGGCGTCGAACTGATCGGCAATACCGGCTGAAGACGCGGGCATTAGGGTCGGGGCAATGGAAACCACCGCCCGCCGCGGACCACTCCAATGGACGTTGCTCGCGCCACTGCTGGCATTGCTGGTCCTCGGCGTCACCTGGTCCCGTCACGACAACGCGGTGGCACTGAGCGTTATCGGCATCTTCCTCGTCGCAGCGGTGCTCGCCGCGGTGCACCATGCCGAAGTGGTGGCGCACCGGGTTGGGGAGCCATTCGGCTCGCTGGTGCTGGCGGTGGCGGTCACCGTGATCGAAGTCGGCCTGATCGTCATGCTGATGGTCGGTGGCGGCCCGGGTGCGGCCACCTATGCGCGCGACACCGTGTTCGCGGCCGTCATGATCACCCTCAACGGCATCGTCGGCCTGAGCCTGCTTGCCGGCGCACTCCGGCACCGCCTGGTCTCGTTCAACGCCTCGGGTTCGGGGTCGGCACTGGCCACCGTCGTCACCTTGGCCGGGGTGTGTCTGGTATTGCCCGGATTCACCGTCAGTCAGGCTGGACTGGACTACTCCCCCGCGCAACTCACGTTCGCCGCGGTCGCCTCGCTGACGTTGTACGGCGGCTTCGTGTTCACCCAGACCATCCGACACCGCGACTTCTTCGTGCCGGTTTCAAGCGACGAGAACGGCCATGTCACCGGTGTGCTGGCGGCCGACGCCGAAGGCCACGCCCAACCACCGTCCCGGCGCGAGGCCCGACTGAGCCTTGCGCTCTTGCTGATCGCGCTGGTCTCGGTGGTGGGCCTGGCCAAATTGCTGTCGCCCACCATCGAGACCGTCGTCACCGGGCTGGGTCTGCCCTATCCGGTGATCGGCGTGGTGATCGCCCTGCTGGTGCTCGCGCCGGAAAGCATCGCGGCGCTCAATAACGCCAGACGCGACCGGGTGCAGACCAGCCTCAACCTGGCCTACGGCTCGGCGATGGCCTCGATCGGCCTGACCATCCCAACCCTCGCGGTCGCGGCCATCTGGTTGTCCGGTCCCCTGACGCTGGGCCTGGAGCCCACCCAGATCGTGCTGCTGACCCTCTCGGTGATCGTCTCGGTATTGACCCTCGCGCAGGGCCGGGCGCTGGCGCTACAGGGCCTGGTCCACCTGGTGCTGTTCGCGACATTCCTGTTTCTGTCCGCGATGCCGTGAACGACACCGCGCCGACCGCACTGGCTCAGCGGTTGCGGGCCGTGGTGGGCGACCTCCACGTCAGTACCGACGCCGATGTCCTGGCCGGCCGCAGCGTCGACTGGACCGGCCGGTACCGCGGACACGCCCAACTGCTGGTCCGCCCCGCCGACGCCACCGAGGTGAGCGCGGTATTGACCGCATGCCGCGACCACCGCCAGGCGGTGACGGTGCAGGGCGGGCGCACCTCGCTGGTGGCCGGGACCGTACCCGAGCACGGCGACGTCCTGCTCTCCACCGAGCGGCTTACCGAGCTAGGTGAGGTGGATACGGTCGAACGCCGGATCCGGGTGGGGGCCGGGGTGCCGCTGTCGAGAGTGCAACACGCCGCGGCGGGTGCCGGACTGGTGGTCGGTATCGACCTGGCCGCCCGGGAATCGGCCACTATCGGCGGAATGGCCGCCACCAATGCTGGCGGACTACGCACCGTCCGCTACGGCGCGATGGCACAGCAGGTTCTCGGACTGGAGATCGTGCTGCCGGACGGGTCGCAGGTACGCCGGCATTCCGCGGTCCGCGCGGATAACACCGGATACGACCTGCCGGCCCTGTTCATCGGCGCCGAGGGGACACTCGGAGTGATCACCGCCCTGGATCTGCGCCTGTATCCGGTTCCCGCGAAACGGATCACCGCCGTGTGTGGGTTCGACGACCTCGATGCACTGGTCTCGGCTGGTCGCGCTCTTCGCGATCTGGAGACCATCGCCGCACTGGAACTCATCGACGGCCGCGCCGCCGGACTGGCCGCCCAGCATCTCGAATTGCCGGTGCCGGTGCCGGGCAGCTGGCTGCTCCTGATCGAGCTGGCCTCCGAGGCCGATCCCACGGAACTACTGGCCGATGCCCTCGGGGGTCTGCCGGTGTGCGGTCAGCCGGCGGTGGGCGTCGACACCCTGGGCCGGCAGCGGATGTGGCGGCTGCGCGAATCAATGGCCGAGGTGGTCGGAATTTTCGGACCACCCCTGAAATTCGATGTGGCACTTCCGCTTTCGGCTATATCGGCATTCGCCGCCGATTCCACCGCGCTGGTCGCGCGCACCGCCCACGAGGCCGTACCGGTCCTGTTCGGGCATATCGGTGAGGGCAATCTGCACCTGAACGTGCTGGGCTGCGACACCGGTCAGGAGTCCCGGATCTACACCGCCATGATGGAACTCATCGCGACCCATGGCGGAAATGTCAGTTCCGAGCACGGCGTCGGCAGCCGTAAGCGAGGTTATCTCGCGATGTCACGGCAGCCGAGCGATATCGCCGCCATGCGAACCCTCAAATCCGCCCTGGACCCCACCGGTTATCTCAATCCGGCCGTCCTGTTCGACTGATCCGGGGCTCGGAACTTGGGGCTTGGGACCTCAGCTCTCGGCATCGGCGGCGGCTGCCGGAACCTGCGGTGACCCCGGACCAGGCCGCACGCCACCCGCCAGGAACATCGCGGCCAGCACCCCGAAGAGCGCGACTGCCGCCGGCAGCAGAACCGACTCCGACATAGCGCTGGCGAAGGGCTCGTGCAGAGCAGTCGGCAGATTCAGTACGTCCGAATCCTCTCGCGGGTCGGCACCGGGCATGTCGGCGGCGATGCGGGAGGACATCAGCGCGGCCATGCTCGCACTGCCCAGTACCGATCCGATCTGGCGATTGGTGTTGTAGACACCCGATCCCGCCCCGGCCAGCCGGCTGGGAAGATTGCGGGTCGCAGTGGCTCCCAGCGGCGAAAAGATGAACGCCATCCCGGTACCCATAGCGGTAATCGGTAGCAGCAGCCGCCAGATCGGGGTGCTCGGAGTCATCTCCACCGACAGCCACAGCAGCGCGATGGCCAGCAACCCGAACCCGAACCCGATGATCGGTCTGGGGTGGGCACGGTCCACGAGCCTGCCGACGAATGGGGCCAGAACCCCGGTGGCAACGGCCATCGGAGCGGTCAGCAACGCCGCCCGGGTGGGGGTGAGCCCGCATACGGTCTGTGCGTAGAACATCAACGGCAGGATCTGCGCCGTCACCGCGAAGCCGATGACCGCGATTCCGATATTGGCCAGGCTGAAGTTGCGGTCGGCGAAGATCTCCAGCGGGATCAGCGGTTCGCGCGGATTGACCGCTTGCCAGTAGACGAACGCCGCCATCAAGGCCATCCCGCCGGCGATCATCGCCCATACCCAGGCCCGCCAATCGTGGGTTTGGCCCTCCTGTAGTCCGAACACGATGAGGAACAGACCGATACCGGACAGCAGCAGACCGATGATGTCGAAACGATGGGTGTGGGTTTCCAACGGCGGGATCAGCCGGACGGCCAGCACCACGCCGATCACACCGATCGGCACGTTGACGAAGAAGATCCACTCCCAGCCGAGGTGATCGACAAGCACTCCGCCGGCCAGTGGTCCCGCCAGTGTCGCGACCCCGGCGGTGGCACCCCACACACTCAGCGCCACGCCGCGGCGATCCGGTGGAAAGATCCGGGTGATCGTGGACAACGTCTGCGGGGTCAGCAGCGCCGCGCCGAAGCCCTGCACCACCCGCGCCGCGATCAACATGCCGACCGTCCCGGACAACCCGCACCACAGGGAGGCACCGGTGAAGACGACGAGACCCGCGATGTAGAGGTTCTTCGGCCCGAACCGGTCACCGAGACGGCCGGCCAGCAGCAACGGCACCGCGTAGGCCAGTAGATAGGCGCTGGTGACCCAGATGATGATGTCGTAGTCGGTGATGTCCAGCGCCGCCATGATGCTGGGGTTGGCCACCGCGACGATGGTCGAGTCGACGAGGATCACGAAGAAGCCGACGAGCATCGCCCACAGTGTGTGCCACGGGTTCGCCTGCTGCTCCCCCGCGTTCATCGCACCGATGCTGCCAGGACCCACCCCGCCGGTACCGGTGGGGTCGTGCGGACTACGTTCAGTTGACGCGTCGGTCTTTACTGCGAGCCGCCGAGCCGCCGAGCCGCCGCGGCGGCTCGGCGTTGCGGTAGCCCATGCCGCGACGCGGAGATCGTGGCCGCCCGACAAAGTCGCAGCCCGGGCACTCGGCGCAGCCGATATTCGTTAGCCTGGCGTTACGCCCGGCCGCGGCCGGGACCACGGGCCCCGGCCAAGAGGGAGAAACACCATGAGGCTTCGCCGCAAGAAGTCCCGGGAGGCGGAGCAGTTGCCGGCCCGGCCCGAAGACGCCGGCGTTTCAGCAAAAGTGCTGTCCCACGTCCTCGAATCCAGCACCCGTCTGCAGGCCCCCGCCGTCCACGCGTACGTGGCGCGGATGCGCCGCGCGAATCCGGAGGCCAGCCCGGCGCAGATCGTGACCAAGCTGGAGAAACACTTCCTCGCCGCGGTCATGGCCTCCGGCGTCGCGGTCGGCTCGGCGGCGGCCTTTCCCGGCGTCGGGACCCTGGCCGCGATGTCCGCCGTGGCCGGCGAGACCGTGGTGTTTCTGGAAGCGACGGCCGCGCTCGTACTGGCCGTCGCCGATGTGCACGGCATCCCCGTCGAGCAGCGCGAGCGGCGCCGCACGCTAGTGCTCAGCGTCCTGGTGGGCGAGGACGCCAGCAAGGGGGCCGTGCGGGACCTGCTCGGGCCCGGCCGCACCAGCGGCGCCTGGTTGTCCGAGGCCGAGTTGCTGCCGCTGCCGCTGGTCTCGCAGCTGAACACCAAGCTGATGCATTACTTTGTGAAGAAATACACGGTCAAGCGGACCGCGATGGCCTTCGGCAAGCTGCTGCCGGTTGGTATCGGCGCCGCCGTGGGCGGTGGCGGCAACCGGCTGATGGGCAAGAAGATCGTCACGAACGCCCGGCAGGCGTTCGGCCCGGCACCGGACCGGTGGCCGGTAACCTTGCACCTGCTGCCCGCTGTCGATGACGGCCCGACCGCCATTGAAAGCGCACAGTAGTGCCACCCGGTGAGGATGGTCCCATTCGGGCTTCTGACCTGAGGGCCTGACCCGCTTCGGGATCACCCCCGACGAGATAGCCTTTCACTGCCGGGCACACCGAGGGCACAGAATCGAGGCGAATAGCTCCGTGAGCACTACGAGTTCACCTTTCGGCCAGAATGAATGGCTGGTCGAGGAGATGTACCGGAAGTTCCGCGACGACCCTGCCTCCGTGGACCCCAGTTGGCACGAGTTTCTGGTCGACTACCGGCCCGATCCCACCACCGCCCAGGCCGCCACCGCCGACCACCGTCAGTCGGCGAGCAAGCCGACCGGCGCACCGGTCAGCACGCCGGAGTCTGCGCCGGCAACGCCCGCCGTTAGTCCTGCCGTCCCGGCCGCCAAAGCCCCGGCGGCTCCCGTCGCCAAGCCCCCGGCCGCTCCCGTCGCCAAGGCCCCGGCCGCTCCCGTCGCTAAGGCCCCGGCGGCTCCGGCCGCTAAGGCCCCGGCGGCTCCGGCCGCTAAGGCCCCGGCGACTCCGGTCGAGGGCGCCGGCCCGGAGAGCCAGGTGTTGCGCGGCGCCTCCGCCGCGGTCGTCAGGAATATGAACGCTTCACTGCAGATTCCGACCGCCACGAGCGTGCGGGCCATTCCTGCGACACTGATGATCGACAACCGGGTGGTCATCAACAACCATCTCAACCGCACCCGCGGTGGCAAGATCTCCTTCACCCACCTGCTCGGGTACGCGATCGTCACGGCGATCAAGAAGTTCCCGAACATGAACCGGCACTTCGCCGAGATCGACGGCAAGCCCAACGTCGTCACGCCGGCGGGCACCAATCTCGGCCTGGCGATCGACCTTCCTGGCAAGGACGGCAAGCGGTCCCTGGTGGTCGCTGCCATCAAGGGCTGCGAAGCCATGGAATTCGCCGAATTCGTCGCCGCCTACGAAGACATCGTCCGCCGCGCCCGGGACGGCAAGCTGACCGCCGAGGATTTCGCCGGGGTGACGATCTCGCTGACCAACCCCGGCACCATCGGCACCGTCCACTCCGTACCGCGTTTGATGACCGGGCAGGGCGCCATCATCGGCGTCGGCGCCATGGAGTACCCCGCCGAGTTCCAGGGCGCCAGCGGGGAACGTATCGCTGAGCTCGGGGTGGGCAAGCTCATCACGCTGACCTCAACCTATGACCATCGGATCATCCAGGGCGCCGAGTCCGGAGACTTCCTGCGCACCATCCACCATCTGCTGCTCGATGACGACTTCTGGGACGAGATTTTCTTCGACCTGGGCATACCCTACGAGCCGGTACGCTGGCGCACCGACAACCCGGACTCGATCGTCGATAAGAACGCACGCGTCATCGAACTGATCGCGGCCTACCGCAACCGCGGTCACCTGATGGCCGATATCGACCCACTGCGACTGGACAAGAGCCGGTTCCGGATGCACCCCGATCTCGATGTGCTGACCCATGGCCTGACGCTGTGGGATCTGGACCGCGAGTTCAAGGTCGACGGCTTCGCCGGTAAGCAGTACCGGAAGCTACGCGATGTGCTCTCGGTGCTGCGCGACGCCTACTGCCGCCACGTCGGGGTGGAGTACACCCACATCCTGGAACCCGAACAGCAACACTGGATCGAGGAGCGCGTGGAGGTCCGTCACGACAAACCTCCCGTCGCACATCAGAAGTACATCCTGAACAAGCTCAACGCCGCTGAGGCATTCGAGACCTTTCTGCAGACGAAATACGTTGGACAGAAACGTTTTTCCCTGGAAGGTGCCGAGGCGGTAATACCGATGATGGACGCGGCGATCGACCAGTGCGCCGAACACGGCCTGGACGAGGTGGTCATCGGCATGCCGCACCGAGGCCGGCTCAATGTGCTGGCCAATATCGTCGGGAAGCCGTACTCACAGATTTTTAGCGAGTTCGAGGGCAACTTGAACCCGTCGCAGGCGCACGGGTCCGGAGACGTGAAGTACCACCTCGGCGCCAGCGGCAACTACATCCAGATGTTTGGCGACAACGACATCGGGGTGTCGCTGGTGGCCAATCCATCGCACTTGGAAGCCGTCGACCCCGTGCTCGAAGGCCTGGTTCGGGCCAAACAGGACTTGATTGACGATGACGGTGACCGCGGCGGCGCCGACGGCCAGCCGCGGGAGTTCACCGTCGTGCCGATGATGCTGCACGGCGATG
>CAZGPT010000007.1:0-36297 GCA_964527015.1 uncultured Mycobacterium sp.
GAACGCGGGTTGGGTTAATAGCCCTCAGGGGTTCAAATCCCCTATCCTCCGCACCTGTCCGGGGTGCGACCGAAGGTCCGGTCGCACCCCGGACCCACGAATCAAGGAGTGTCATGGGCCGGCGCGCCGCGATAGCACTGCACCTGGCTCTACTACTGGTCGGGCTCGCTCTGTACGTCGTCTTCATCCTGCCGCGTTGGTGGGTGCTCACCGGTGATATCCCCGCCACCTCGGCAGCGGTCGGGCGGATCGCGGCCGGCCTTCCGATTGGCGCCGCCGCCGTACCGGTGTGGGTGGTCCTGCAACGCTCGCTGTGGCCCAGCGCCCGAACTCCCGAATTGGCACTGCGAATGCTCGCCTGGTCGGCGGTACTGCACGTCGCCGCCGGGACCCTGATCCTGCTGGCGGCGATCGCCGAAGTCTGGCTCAGCCTCGACGCCGCGGGCCCCTGGCTGTTCGGCGTCTACGGCGCGGCAGCCGCGATGGTCATCCTCGCGGTCGCCGCGTTCTACCTGTCCTTCATCGCCGAGAAACCCCCGGCCCCACCCAAACCCCCGAAGGCCGCGAAGGAACCGCGAGCGGATAAAAAGGAGAAGCGGCGCAGCCGGAAGCGGCGGGAAAAGGGTGCCGGCACCGTGGCCGGGGATGCCGACGAGACTCCCGTCGCGGCAGAGGATGACGCAGAGCCGACCGATGAGGCAGAGCCGACCGATGACGCCAAAGCCACGGATGAGGCCGAGGCCACCGATGGGGCGGAGGCGACCGCGGTCGAGTCCGCCGAGGGCGAGAGCACCCAGGTCGAGGACGTCGAAGACGCGGCCGCCGAGGACGAGAACACCGAGGCGGAGCAGACGGCGGTTGGATCGGCCCTGGAAACGGCCCTGGAAACGGCACCGGAAACGGCCCCGGACTCAGAGCCGCAGCCATCCGACACCGCTGAACCCAATACCGCGGAACCCGAGACCGCGCCGGACGCCGCCGAGCATCCGGTGACTCCGGACACTGCCGAGACCCCCGATGCTCCGGCCACCCCCACCTCGGGCCTGCGCAACAAGCGCCCGATGGGCAAGATTCGCCACCGACTGCGCCGCTGAACTCACCCCGGCCCCGGTCCGCTATCGAGCGGGATGCCAAGAAGATCGGTCCCGGTGCTTACCGCCCCGGGACCGGTCCTGTTCGGTCAGACCAACGCCGGGGGCACCGCCCGCAGCGGCATATCAACCTCGATATCGGAAATGTTCATCACGCCGAAGGCCGCATTCGCGAAGATCGAGGACCAGCTGACGATCTGCAGGGTCAGCGAGTCACCGGCGCCCACCGTGTACGCGATGTCGTTGAGCGACACCGACGTCGCCCGTTCCCGGCCGTCCAGGGTGACCGGGATCGCCGTGACATTGTTGCCGACCACCTGACCGGTCGCGTTATCGATGAACTGCGCGTAGACCGCGTCACTGGTGCCCAGGCCGGAGTAGGTGAAGCTGATCTCGGGCGCGCCCACGATCTGGTCACCCACATCCGGAGTCAACGCCACGTTGATCGCGTTATCGGCTTCGGTGGGGAAGATGAAGTTGAGCGGCAACGGTGCCGATCCCGGACCCGAACCCCCCAGGAACGGGATGAGACCCAGCGTGCCGCCGGCGCTGGTGGCGTTGTACCCGACGGGCTGGTTGAAACCATCCTGGAACGGCAGCAGATCCGAGGTGTAGCGAACCGCGTCCTGATCCCACCACTGGAAGACCGGAATATCATCGGCCGCGGTGCCCTCGCCCTTCACGTACTGATCCAGCCAGGCGAAGGTGTCGGCGTAAAGCTGGTCCTGCTGGGTCGGGTTCACCCCGGTGGTGCAGGAGCCGTGGCCGCCGCAGAACCAGGCGAGCTTCAGCGCGGTGTCGAACGGATTGGCGCTGATGGTCTCCGCGTTGAGTACCGATTGATCCAGCGGGAACAGCGCGTCGACGGTGCCCTGATAGAGCAGCGTCGGGGCCTGCAGTTGGTTGAGCAGCGACGTCGGGCCGCTGCTGATCAGGACCGCCTGCGCGGTTTCGGTGAGGAACCCGAACAGGCCGGTGAAGACACCCGAGTAGATCTGGTTGTTGATCCGCGCTCCCGATGTGATCAGGTCGAGAAGAAGAATCCCGGACCACGCGGTCTTGAATGTCTCCCGCGGGTACAGCGCATCCATCAGCGAGTACCAGTTGCCGTTCGGAACGATGGCGTCGATGCGCGGGTCGGTGCTGGCGGTGACCATCTGAATTCCACCGCCATAGGAGCCGCCCACCATGCCGACTGCGGGATCGTCGACGCCGTCGAGTTCGACCAGCGGGTTCTCGGCCGCCCAGCTGACGATCGCGGAGGCGTCCCGGCCCTCGAAGAACGGGTTGTCCAGCTGCAGTATCCCGCCGGAGGCAGCCTCGCCGCGGGGATCCCAGGTGATCACGTTGTAGCCGCCGTCACGCAGGAGGTCGACTCCGGGGACCGAGCCGAAGGTGCCGTCGATGTTGTAGGGGTCGGTCGTTCCCGGCGCGCCCAGTCCCGGACCGTTGAGCAGCGTGGGTGCGGTCTCGCCGGCCGCGATACCCGTGGCGGGGAAGAAGTTGGTGCTGATCTGGGTGCCGTCGAAGGAGGTCACGTCGTAGGTGAAGGCCAGCGGGGTGTCACCCGGCGCCTCGGTGGCCACGTCGACGCTGACGGTGGCCACCACCGAGGCGCCGATGATAGGTGCCAGCAGATCGCTGATCAGCGGCAACCGCTGCAGCAGGTCGATGACCGGCGCGGCCACCAGGCCGATCAGCGGAATGTTGATCAGGAACTGATCGAAGTCGGTGACCTCGCTGACCCGCACCCGGAAATCCTCGACGCCCTTCACGCCGCCCGGATCCAGCCAGGTGGCGTACGGGAGAATGGTGTAGCTCTGCGGGTCGGTCGTCGTCGGGGTCACCGGCACCGTGCCGAGGTCGAGCTTGCCGCCGTTACTGCCATCCAGGAACGTGTAGGTCAACGCCGCCCCCCGATCGCTGGTGGCATTCAGCACACCCTGGAAGAAGCCGTCGGTGAACTCGACCGTCGGATCGACGACCAGGCCGTTGCTGGACACCTCCTGCGAGGCGCTGACCGATGGGATCTGGTTGGCGGTGGCCGCCGCGCTGAGCGGCTGACGGCGGGCGAAGGCCAGCAGCGCCCACTCCAGCGGCGAGCCGACCGGCAGCAGCGGATTGGAGCCAGCGCCGTCAGCCGGGCCGTTATCGGCCTCGGATAGGAATGCCGACACCTCGTCGACGGGGGCGGGTTCGGGTTCAGCCACGGGCTCTGGAACCACCACTGCAGCCACCGTCTGGGCCGCGGCGGGCGCCGGACTGTTCGACTTGGTGGCGGCGGCCGCGGCGGCCGTCGCGACCGGGTTGACGACGGTCGGTACCACCACCGTGGGTGCCGGCTCGGCCTTAACCGCCTCGGCGAGTGCCGGTCCATTCGACGCCGCCGATACGGTCGGGATCGACAGCGAGGCCGATTCCTTCGGCTCGGAAGGCGCCGTGCGGGCGTTGCGCTGCTGCCGGGAGGTACGGGCCGTAGTCACCGAATCCACTGCGGTGGGCGTCTTCGTGGCGGCCGTGCGCCCACGCGCCGGACCCGATGCGTCGTTGGAACTGGCGGCACGCGGCGCGCCCCGGGAGTCCGACCCCGAGTCCGTCGTGTCGGCCCACGCCGCCCCTGACCCGGCGAACGCCGCGGCGCCGACGCCCAGCGCCACCGCCAGACCGCCGACCCGACCGATAAATCGCGATGCGCCCATGAAAACCCTCCGAGGTTGAAATCTGAGGGAAACAGTAACGCGATTCAGGTTCCTATTATGGTGCTTTAGGGAAATCGTCCGGGCTGATCATGACATCGGACCCGAGGTGACATATCACCAGATGGAGAAGTCCGTCGACCCGATGCCGTATGGCTCGTCGAACCCATAGTCGAGGTAGATCGGGCTCTGCGCGAACGGGGCGTTCCCAGTGTTGAACAATCCGGCGGCGATGACCGGGGTTCCCCGCTGACCGCTCTGCGTCGTGTAGGAGTACAGCAGCGTCGCACCGTCGGCGGTGTACACGTCGATGACGGTGCCGGCCGGCAGGTTGGAACCTACCGGCGTGCCGGTGGTGTCGTTGGCGGTGTTCAACGTCCCGTACACCCCGCCGGAGTCGATGATGGCGCCGGCCGAGGTGGGTGCCCCACCATTGACGCTCACCGCGACGAAAGCGTCCGGAGCGCCCGGTACCGACACCCGGGTAGGCAGCGGATTGGGTCCGAGGACCATCACCCCGCCCAAACCGAAGAACGCGTTCTGGTAGAGCAACACCCCGTTGCTGAGCTCGCCCGGCATCAACGCGGTCGGGATCGCCGCCGGGCCCGGCCCGGCGGTATTGGCGCCGGTGCCCAGGATGCCGTCGGCACCCCAAGCGAAGAAGTCCTTGAACTCTTGCTCATCATCGGCATCAACGATGTTGACCGGCGCGGTGGTCACCGCGCCGGAACCCAGGTCGACCGTGGTGCTGTACGTCGTGTAGTCGTAGCAGAGCCCACCGCTGAAACAACTCGAGCCGGCCCCGATGGGTGCGCCGAGGTCACCGGAACCGACCCGATCGCGAGTGGTCACCAAACCCGAGGCCCCGGAGTCGACGAGCAGCGTGGCGTTCGACCCGCCATTGACCGACACCCCGACCACGGGTTGGGTGGTGGCCACCATCCGCACCGGCACCACCGCGTAAACCTTGCCGTTGTCCTGGGCGGACGCGACCTGCGCCTGAGCGGCACCCACGTCGGCTCCGAACAGACTGACCAGCGGTAGGAAGAGCTCCGCGCCGCCCATTGAGGCCTCGGCGACGGTCGGGAGCAGCATGTTGGTCAGCAGGGTGACCTGGGCGATCTGGTGAATCAGCGGAATGCCCGCGGTCCCGGCCACCAAATCCTGAACACCCGCGTTGGTCGCCGCCCACGCCTGCAATGACAGCGCCGCACCGGCCAGTAGCACCTGCGGCAGGATCGCTGCGACTCCGGCGAAGACGTTGCCCGATCCCCAGGTCTGCTGAGTGATGATGCCCTGGGCGTCGGCGATTTCCTGCAGTGCCAACTCGACGTGGGCTCCGGGCACGATCTGGGCACCCGGGTTACTCCCACCCGGCAGCCAGGATGTCATCTCCGGGGCGGGATCGGCTGCGGGTCCGGGAACCGCGGCCGCGGGCGCGGTCACGGCCGGTCGTTCCGCTATCGCGGGCGTGGCTTGCACTGCGGGCGGGGCCGGCACCACAGCGGCCGTGCGGGCGGTGCGGGCGAGGCGTTTCGGTGTGTCAGGTGACGTCTCGACGGGAGCGGTGGCGGCGGCGGCGATCGGAGCAGCCGGCTGCGCGGCCATCGGCTCGACCGCGGCGGGCGCGGGGGTCGTCGCCTGCGGTAGCACTGCCGCTGCGGGAGCCACCTCAGGGATCTCCGGAGTGGTGGCGACACGGCCCAGGCGACCGTTGACCGAAGCTGCCGAGGAAGCCGGCGAGGAGGTCGCTGAGGGTGTCCCGGCACTGGCGGCCGCGGGGCCGCGGTTGGCCCTGACGGCCTTCTTACGGGTGCTCGAGGACTCCGCCAGACTCGCCGTGGATTTGCTTGCGACGCTGCCGGCGGCCGCTCCGCGCGATTCGGTCGTGGCGCCCCTGGATTCGGCACCGGCATCGTTACCGGTGTCGGCGAAGGCCGCCGCCGCACCGCCCACCATGGCCGCACCCATTCCCAGGGTGACCGCACCGGCTCCCAGCCAGGTGTAGGGCTGAATTCGGCGGTGACTGCTCTGCCTGCGCGCTGCTCGGGACATCGACATTGACCCCCTGGGGACTCGGCGAAAACGCACCTTAAGACTTCCTGAGTGTCTATCACAGCTTCCTGAGAAACCGGCTGGGCTCTGACCCGCCAACGGCTGTTGACGCCACTATTCCGATGCGCGCCGCGAAGTCCGGCGGGAGCGAATGAGCCACAGCCATCCGACGACTGCCATCAGTGCGGCAATCCCGGCATTGAGGCCGACCCGCTCGGGATACGCCGGAAATGGAACGAAACTGCCGTATAGGGCAAGGCCGGGCACAACCGTGGCGAGCGGGAAAACAATCCACCGCCACCACGGCTGTTTGGTTTTCGAGATCATCATCAGCCGCACCGCTCCGACGGCGAGGCCGGTATAGACCAGAACGAGCAGAAGTCCCTGTGCGGTTGCCGCGATAAACAGTGTCCGGAAACGATCACCCGGCGGAATGAACAGGCCGATCGCGATGACCGACAGCGCACAGCCGAGTACGAAAGCTGCGGCATGACTTGGAGCGCCGCGGCTGTTGGTGGAGGCTAGCCAACCCGGTAGGTACCCGGCCCGTGCCAGCGAATAGATACCGCGCAGGGCGGCGACGGTGAAGCCGATACAGGTGGCCGAGAAGTCCACCAATAACGCCAGCCGGATCCAGAAGGCCGCCCACGGCCCCAGTAGTTCGCCGCCCATCCGGGCGAAGCCGTCCAGGGCATCTCCCCAGGTCTTGCCGACATGCTCGGGCCCGTAGTAGATCGTTCCGGCGTAGGAACAGAAGACCAGCAGGCTGGCGACGCCGGCCACAGTGCCGACCAGGGCGATGGGAATGGCGCGTCGCGGGGCACGGGCTTCCTCCGCCAGGGAACTCACCGTTTCGAATCCACCGAAAAGCAGGATGCAGAAAAGTAGCGCCCCGAAGAGGTCGCCCCGGTAGGGGTTGTTCCAGGAGAACACCGACCAGGTATTGGCCGATCCGGCATCAATCACCGCCGCTGCGGCGGTGAGCAGAAAGGGAATCACCGAAACGGCCACAATGACCAACTGCACCTTCGTGGCCAGCGAAGCGCCGCGCACATTGAGCCACCAGGCAGCCCCGCAGACCAGTACCGCTCCGGCCCACCATGGAAAGTCCAAACCGAAATAGAGGACCGAAAACCGCGCAATCAGTTCTCCGACAACAATTCCGAACCCGGCAGCCCCGGAGAAGAGAAGCGACAGCACGTAGATTCCGAGGGCCCCGATACCGGCGAGCTCACCCCACGCCCGCGCCATGTAATCGCCCATGGCCCCGGCTCCGCCGGTTTCCGCCGCATAGAAGGCCACCACTAGGGAGAAAGCCAGCATCCCCAGGGCGGCCAGTGTGACGGCCAATGGGCCGATCGCGCCCGCCAACGCCGCCACGATGCTGAGGAACAGGGCGATGTCGATAAGCGGCCCGATGGAGAAGGACTGTCCGACCAACTGCATGAGGCCGAGGTGACCGGCGCGCAACTGGACCGGTTCGGATTCCGATGTCGGGGCCACGGGAGTCATCCTTGCCCTGCCGCGCGGACTATCGCGTGGACTCGGCATCGATTGCGTCAGACCTCACGACGTGAGGCTCTGCTCGTGGCGTCACCGCCACGGCTGGGGGGCACCGACATCAGCCGACCCGCGTTTGGGGGTGCGCACTGCAGACCGGCCGGTCGACACCGCACCAGGCCGCAGAATTCCGGTCGGCTTGAGCGGCAACTCCGGAAGTCAGGTTCCGTCACGCAGGGGACGGCCTGCTGGGTCGCGCACCTTGTCGGTGAGAATCAGGATCGCGTCGACGATGCCCCAGATGATCGCGCCGATACCGCAGGTGACCAGGCCGACGAGCAACTGCGCGACGCCCAGCCCCGTGTAGCCGAGGTACATGCGGCCCACTCCAACGATCCCGAGAAGCCCGAGCAGTTGCAGCAGGCCGGCGACGACCTTGGACTTGGCGGACAGCGGTTCGCCGGTCAGCGGATGCCGACCGTACGGTGCCGCGGGGTCCGGGTAGGAGCCCGGCGGCGGGTACGGGGGGTACTGCCCCTGCGGGGGGAACTGGGGGTACTGACCCGGCGGGGGGTACTGACCCGGCGGGGGGTACTGGGGGGATCTACCGTCTTCGACGCCCCCGAACTGCGGCTCGGTCATCTGGTGAGCATTCCACAGCACGCCCCAGGAGTTGACGCTCCGGGACTTGGTCGCACTGATCCGGTGCGCGCACACGGTGCGTCGATATCCGGGTGCCGGTATCAAGCGAATACCCGGCCAACCATGGCGCCTTGGTTCAGATGTCCGCCTCGTCTCCCCCCTTCAAGTCCCGATCACGGCTCGGCTGCACCCGTTTCGGCTCCCCCGGCATCTTCGGATAATTCGGCGGATAGGGCAGGTCGCCGAGACCCCGCTCGGTGTCGGCCTCGGCCAGCAACAGCAGGGGCGCGATCGAGTGCGCCCGGGAGTCCAGCTGCGCCATCGGATCCCCCCCGGCGCGCCAGCAGCTCGGGCACCGTCGCCATCGTGTAGTCGTCGGGGGTTTGCGCCTTCGCCAGTTCCGTCCACGTCAGCGGTGTCGACACTGTGGCGATCGGGGTGGGCCGCACCGAATAGGCCGCGGCAAAGGTGCGGTCGCGGGCGTTCTGGTTGTAGTCGATGAATATCCGCTGCCCGCGTTCCTCCTTCCACCAGGAGGTGGTCACCAACTCGGGTGCGCGACGCTGAACCGCCCGGGCCAGTGCGATACCCGCACGGCGCACCTCGACGAAGTCCCAATCCGGGGTGATCCGCACGAACACATGGATACCGCGGCCTCCGGAGGTCTTCGGATAGCCGATCAGGCCCACGTCATCGAGTACGGGCTTGAGGATGTCGATGGCGACCGTTCGCGCTTCGGCGAATCCGGTACCAGGCTGCGGATCGAGATCGATCCGCAGTTCGTCCGGATGGTCGGTGTCAGGACAGCGAACCTGCCAGGGGTGCAGGGTGATCGCTCCCATCTGGGCGGCCCACACGATCGCCGCGGACCGCATCACCCTCAGGGTGTCGGCGGTGCGACCGGAGGGGAAGGTGACCCGGCAGGTCTCGATGTATTCGGGATGTTTTGCCGGAACGCGTTTCTGGTAGATCTGCTTGCCGTCGATACCGTCCGGGAACCGCTGCAGATGAGTCGGCCGGTCGCGTAGCGCAGTCAGCAGCGGGCCGGACGCGACGGACCGGTAATAGTCGATCAGCGCGCCCTTGGTGCCGGCGTCGCCGAGACGCGGGAAGAAGACTTTGTCGCGATTGGTGACTCGCACAGCGACACCGCCGACGTCGATCTCCTCAGTCGCCCCGGTCACGGCCCCTCCAGCACATCGTCGAGGTCATAGTCCACGGGTGTGTCGAGCTGGTCGAAGCTGCAGCCGGCCGGGTCGCGATCGGGCCGCCAACGGACGAATCGCACGGTGTGCCGGAATCGGCGGCCTTCCATCTGGTCATAGGCCACCTCGGCGACTTTCACCGGGCGGATGGGAATCCAGCTCTTATCCGCCGCTGAACTCCAGCGGCTGGGCTCACCGTCCCGGGCGTCGCCGTCCCGCAGCGGCTCCAGTTCGACCAGCAGCCTGACCCGGTCGGCAGCGGTGAATGATGCTGCCCCGCCTACCATCTGGAGCTGTCCGTCGTCCCGGTACAGACCCAACAGCACCGAACCCACGCCCCGGCCACTCTTGTGTATGCGGTAGCCGATGGCCACGCAGTCGGCATCTCGGGAATGCTTGACCTTGACCATCTCGCGTTTACCCGGCAGGTAGGCGACGGCGAGTCGTTTGGCGATGACGCCGTCGAGTCCGGCCCCCTCGAAAGTCGTGAGCCACTGCGCGCCCAGCTGCGGGTCCTCGGTGATGCGGGTGACATGACACCACAGTCCTGCGCCGACGGAGTCCAGCAGTGCGGCGCGCCGCACCCGGAACGTCTCGGTCATCAGCGCGCGATCCCCGGCGCCCAGCGCGTCGAATCCGATGAACTGGGCGGGTGTCTGCTCGGCGAGCGCCCGCACCCGGCTCTGCGCCGGATGGATCCGCTGGGACAGCGACTCCCAGTCCAGCCGGGTGCGCCCGTCGATCCGCCGGGGCACCACCACTTCGCCGTCCAGCACGCAGCGCGACACCAACTGTTCGCGTAGGGCGACGATCAACTCCGGGAAGTACCGGCCCAGATCCTTGCCGGAACGGGACTGGATCAGCACCTCGTCACCGTCCCGGAACACCAGCGCGCGAAAACCATCCCACTTGGGTTCGTAGCACCACACTCCGGGATCGGCCGGAACCGTCGCCTGCGCTCTGGCCAGCATGGGCTGCACCGGCGGGGCGACGGGAAGGTCCACAGGTCCCATCGTCGTACATGCCCCGCCGTCATACATTCTGGGGCGATGCACACCACCCCCGGTGCCGGCCGGTTCGCTCCCAGCCCGTCGGCAGACCTGCACATCGGCAACCTGCGCACCGCGCTGCTGGCGTGGCTGTTCGCCCGCTCGAGCCGGCGACGGTTCCTGATCCGCGTCGAGGATCTCGACGACCGAACGCACGCCGAGACGGCCCGGCGGCAACTGGCCGATCTGGCGGCGATCGGTCTCACCTGGGATGAGCCACCGGAATGGCAGTCCGCGCACCGAGACCGCTACGACGAAGTTATCGAAGGGCTTGTCAGCCGCGATCTGGTCTACGAATGTTTCTGCAGCAGAAAGGATATTCTCAACGCGCCGCGGGCACCGCACGCACCGGAAGGGGCCTATCCGGGCACCTGCCGGAGGCTGACCGGTGCGCAGCGCTCGGCGCGCCGCGACTCCGGCCGCCCGCCGGCACTGCGACTGCGTGCGGACACCGTCGAATACACCGTCACCGACCTGTTACACGGTCGCTACACCGGGGTGGTGGACGACTTCGTGCTACGCCGTGGGGACGGGATACCGGCCTACAACCTGGCCGTCGTCGTCGACGATGCGCACTCCGGGGTTGATCAGGTGGTGCGCGGGGACGATCTGCTTACGTCCTCGCCCCGACAGTCCTATCTCGCCGGACTCCTCCACTTCCGGCAGCCGGTCTACGCCCACGTACCGCTGGCACTCAATGCCGACGGCAAGCGGCTGGCCAAACGTGACGGTGCGGTCACCCTCGCCGACCTGGGTGTCGGGCAGACATGGGCGCTCATCGCCGGGTCCCTGGGGTGGCCGGCCGGCGATGCGACCGAGTTGCTGCAAGACTTCGACCCGGTGCGGCTACCGCGGGAGCCGTGGGTCTACCGGGGCAGTTCCAGCTGTCCCCAGGGCGAGCCGTAGTTCGTCAGCAATTCCAGGAACGGTTCGGCCGGAAAGCACTCCGGGCCGAGCACCCCGGTGCCGCTCCAGGTGCCGGCGGCCAGCAACTCCAATGCCACAACGGGGTTGATCGCGGTCTGCCAGACCACACACTGATGGCCGTATTCGGACATCGACCATTCGTTGTCCACCACGTGATAGAGGTAGGTCGAACGGGGTGTGCCGTCCCTACCGGTTCCGGTCACCCACAGCCCGGCACAGGTTTTGCCCTTCATCTGCGGGCCGAGGGTGGCGGGATTGGGCAGACAAGCGGCCACGACATCGCGCGGGCTGACCTCGACGGCGCCCTTGTCGCTGCCGACCTTCACCTTCTCGGTGCGGTCGAGTCCGAGCTTGTGCAGCACCTTGAGGACCTCGATGAACTCGTCTCCCAGGCCGTATTTGAACGTCACCCGTTTGCAGTCGATCCAGCGCGGCATCAGCAGCACTTCTTCATGCTCGACGTTGACGCATTCGACCGGTCCTATTCCCTCCGGGAAGTCGAAAACCTCGGGCTCGCTGAATGGTTCGGTGACGAACCAGCCGCGGTCCTTCTCCCAAATCACCGGCGGGTTGAGGCACTCCTCGATGGTGGTCCAGATGGAGAACGACGGCGCGAAATCGTAACCGTCAACGCTGAGGTTGGCGCCGTCGCGGACACCGAGTTCGTCGATCTCGCTGAACAGATTGTCCGATGCGTAGCGCGCGAAAACGTTGGCCAGTCCAGGTTCGACTCCGAGTCCCACCAGCGCCAGTCGGCCGGCATCCCGCCACTGCGACTCGGCGGCGAATTGCTCGTCACCGAGTTTGACCCCGGTCAACTCGTAGGGTTTCTCCGGGTGACGCTGGGACAGGCTCATCGCCATATCGAGGTAGTCCGCACCACCGGCGAGGGATCCACCGAAGATCGGCATCACGAAGCGCGGATCCACCGCGTTGACGACATGGGTGATGTCGTACTCGCGGACCAGTGCCGCTACCGCGTCCGCGGAGGACGCATCGACCCGGGTCGCACTGAACCGCGGATCGTCGACCGCATCGACGGCCCGCCGGGCACTGGCCTGATCGTAGTCGGCGACGACGATCTGATCGAAGAAGTTTCGCCGTTTGGCAATGGCGCAGAACGCCGATCCCACACCACCGGCACCGACCAAAAGAATCTTCATGCGCGAAAACTACACCGCGACGTCCAGTGCGACCATCCCTCGCAGGGTCACGTGCGGCTTGTACACCGGCTCGGCCTCGAGTTGGGCGGCCGGGAAGCGTCGCGTCACCGCTGAAAGTGCGACCGCGGCCTCCATCCGTGCCAGCGGTGCGCCCAGGCAGAAATGCGGACCCAGACCGAAGGCAAGGTGTCGCACCGGCGAGCGGGTCGGGTCGAACTCGTCGGGCCGTTCAATCACCGCCGGGTCTCGGTGAGCGGCCGCCAGCAGCAGCATCATGGTGTCGCCCTTGGGAATCGACATATCCGCAATGTTCATATCCTCGCCGGCGATCCGCCCGACCAGCTGTACCGGCGGGTCGTAGCGCAACGTCTCTTCGACGATCGCCGAGACGTGCCCGGCATCGCCGCTGAGCGCGGTCCAGTACTGCCGGTGCCGCAGCATCGCCAGGATCGCGTTCGCGATCAGGTTCACCGTGGTCTCGTGTCCGGCAACCAGCAGCAGATTGCAGGTCGCCACGATCTCCTCCTCGGTGAGCTGGTCGCCGGCCTCCTCCACCGCGACCAGACCGGACATCAGGTCGTCGCCGGGATGCGCGCGCCGCTGCCGGACCAGCCCGCGCAGGTAGTCACGCAGCCACAGACCGGCCTGCAGGCGCTCCTCGAATCCCTGCGGCCGCCCGCTGAACGCGATGAACGGATCCAGACCCTGGGCCAACAGCGAGGACGCCCAGCTGAACTTTGGCTCATCCTCGATCGGGACGCCCAGCAGCCGGCAGATCACCGCCACCGGCAGCGGATAGGCCAGGTCGGCGATCGCCTCGAAATGCCCGGCAGCGGCAACTTTGTCCAGCAACCCGTCGACGAGCGCGACGATCTCAGGTTCCAGCGCCTTGACCACCTTGGGCGAGAAAGCCTTGCTGACCAACCTGCGCAGCCGGGTGTGATCGGGTGGGTCGAGGAACAGGAAACCCGGCGTCCCGAACGGCCGGGCCGCTTCACCGGCGGCAACGGCCTGCTGGGCGGCGGTCGACTTGAGCCGGTCGCTACACGAGGACGGATGCCGCAGCACCGTTTCGCAGTCGGAGAATCCAGCGAACACCGACACGCTGGACTCGGGCAGTTGCATCGGGGCGTTCTCTCGCAGCTGCCGCAACACCGGGTACGGGTCGGGCCGAGTCTGCGGATCGAGCAGTTGTAACAGCAGCGTCTGGGCAGCGTTCATCCGTTCAGTGTGCCCACCCGCCCCCGTCAGGGAACGCGCCCCTGTCCGCACCCGGCCGGGATCGCCGGCCCCTTGGCCAGCACCTCCCGCAATGACACCCCGCCCGGTGTGGTCGGTAACTCCACCACCGGCGGTAATGACAGCCGCACCTCGTAGACGACGGATCCTCCGTCGGATCCCCTCTCGGATCCCCTGCCCCCAGCGCCTCCGCTGCCCCCGGCGTCGCGGCATGCCAAGCCGACGCGCTTACCCGCGCCGCCACCGAACTGGGCATCAAATGTCTGCCGTATCGAACGGGCGGACAGAACACGCCCCGACGCGTCGTCGAACAGCGGTTCCAGCACCTTGCCGGCCTGTTCGGTGAGGGTGGTCGCGTAGCCGAAGTATTCCGGCGGTGCGACGCCGGAGCAGGTGCCGTGGGCGTACCACTCATGGGTTGTGATCACCGGGTCCGACATCATCGCCGCGAGACTGGTCTGCAGATCCGGGGGCAGCGACACCGGGGCGCGGTCTCGTGCGGCGACCCGGCTCGGCACGTCGCAGAACTGCTCGGTCGACGGCTGCGGCCAGAGACCATGCAGAACGAAGCTCTCTCCCAGCTGTTCGACATGGCCGGACCTGCACCCCGGGTTGGACGGCGCGACCTTGCACAGACTCGGACCCCAGGTGAGGACCAGCAGGCTCGAAGTGCTGTCCCCGGCTGCGGCGGTGGGACCGGAAGGGCGTCGATCCAGAACGAGCAGACTGTAGGCGACGCCGACGGCCACAATCGCCGCCAGTACGGCGGAAAGGGAGAATACTGCGGTGTCGCCTCGTTTCATGGCCACCTTATTCAAACACCCTAGTCGACACCCCCTTCAGCACCCGGATGGAAACACTCGCCCCGTGAATGAGATCGACCGCTGGTTTCAGCGCACCGCGCTCAGCGGGAGGCGGCCGGTTTCGATGTATGCGTGCCTGTTGACCGGTCGGATCCTCAGCTACTTCGGCTACCGCCTCCGGTACCCGTTCCTGATCGCGACGGTGCGGTTCGCCGTCCACGTGGCCGAGTTCTTCATTCTGCTGTCGACCCTGGGCGGGGTGGCGGCCTTCACCGTCATGGTGCTGCGCGCCGGCAGTCTGATAGTCGCCGGCGGCTGGTGGGGTCTGCTCGAGGTCATGCGGGAGCGGCTCAGGGTCTTCGCACGGTCCGGGCAACGCGACGCCTCCGAGTTGGAGATCGGCCGCTGGCTCGTCCTCTCGGTGTGCATCGCCATCGTCGCGACCGTGGCCGGCGGTGCCATCGTGCTCGCGCTGAGCCCACCCGGCGGCGATCCGGTGGCCCGGCTCTACGCGATGCTGATCGTCATCGAACTGGCCATCGACTTCCCGGTCCGGGTCCTGCACTCCGGTATCTATGCGACGCGTCGCGTGTACAAGCCGATCTGGTCGATGTTCGTACCGATCGTGACGCAACTGGCGATCCTCGGCCTCGGCTTCTACCTCTACCCCACCGCGGCGATCATCAGCTCGATCGTGGTGGCCAACGCCATCGGTATCTGGATCACCGTGCACTACTGCCTCGAGGTCTATCGGCTGATGGGTTTGCGGCCGAAGTACGGCGCTGCTTCATCCGGCCGGCGCTTCTGGCGTCACCTGCCGACGATCCCGCCCCGCCTCGGCTTCGAAACAACGTTGTCCGGGCTCAGCCTGCGCCTTGACGCCATCCTCGTTCTGGCGCTCGTCGGTTTCTACGGAACCAACACGCGGGCCTTCGACCTCACCGCCGGCCTCACCAGCTGGCAGCACATCGACGCGTTCCAGTTTTTCTATCTGGCGATACCGCTGTTCCGGGGCGCCTACGACAGCGCCGGTATCTTCTATTTCGACCTCGTGCGGCTGCGCAGCGTGCCTGCGCTGCGGGAACTTCAGCGATACTTCTTCCACACCCTGCTCTGGGTGGCGCCGGTCATCGCACTGTTTTTCTGGTCGCTGGCAGCCCTACTCGGAATCGTTGTCCTGCAGGATGTTCCGATCACCTTTCTGCTCGCGATCATCCCGCTCTTCGCCTTCCGCACTTTGATCGGCTGCTACCAGATCCGATTATTCGCCGAGGGCCGATTCGGTACTCACATCGCCACCCTGGTGCTGCTGGTCGCCCTGCTTACCCTGGTGTGGATCGACCCCAATCCCGTCGGCGACCTGATCGAGATCACGGCGGCGATGATCGTTCAGTTCATCGTCCTGATGAATCTGCAGCATTTCCGGGACCGCCGGGAGGCGCAGCTGCCGGCCCTGGTTCCGCTACGCGACTGGACCGCATTGCTCGCCGCGGACCCCGGGCCCGCGGCCGTCGGCCGCATCACCGTTGCCAAGTCCACCCTGCCCGCCCAGAAGTCGGCCGTCGTGACCCTGATGCGCCGACATCTCGACGGTTCGGGCTATTTCGCGTTCCCGTCGTCGACGACGTTGATCTACTTTTCGCGCCGCTGCGACGCAGACGGCCCGCTCGGGCTCTATCTGGCGTTACAGGATATGACGGGCTGCGCCGCCGGCCGGGGAAACGCCCTACCCGGCCCGGCAACCGACGGTCCGACCGCTCTTGACCGGCTCGTGGCCCGGCAATGGATCGTCCCGGCGCGGATCGGGCTGCAGCCCCCGGCTTCGGTAGCCGGCCTGCGCCGGGAGTTCCGCGCACTGTTCTCCGACGGTGTCGTATTCGATGTCCGGAGCCGCGAAGGCGGGGAGGATATGCGGACCCTGGACCCGACGGTGCTCGCCACCGCCCTGCCGGAGGCGATCGCCGGTTTCGACGACGGTACCGACGTGGTGCGGGTGTCGGACCGCTGGCTGACGACGGTGTTCACCGGCGCAACGCTGCGTCTGCTCTGCGTGCTGCCGGCAGATCCCGAACCGGCCCGATTTCGGGAATGGCTCGAGATCCTCAAAACATGGAATCACGATCTCGCCGGCCGGCCGAGGGTTGCGATCGATGCCTGAGCCGGACGGTGTCGGGCCGGTGGATATCGACAGATGTCTGGCCGAACCCCGCATCTACGAAGACAGCATTCTGCGGATCTTCACCAAGCGCCGACAGCAGGGACAGGCGTTCGCCGCGGCGGCGGACGGGCTCACCTATTTCGACACCGTGGCCAAACGCCGGAGCCTGGCCCGCGCCATCGCCCACACCGTCGAACACGGCCGCTACCGCCCCGATCCTGTCCAATTGTGGTTCCTCGAGACCAGGGGCAAACGTCGCGCCGCACACATGCCGACGTTCACCGACCATGTCGTGGGTGCGGCGCTCTACCAATTGCTATCCCGCAACGCGCGCGCCTACGGCCTGCCCGGGGTCTACTCGTATCTGCCCGGCCTGACGAACGCGACGGCGATGCGAGACCTCGCTGGGTTCGTCCGGGCCCATCGCCGGCGGGTGGGCCCGAAAGGTCCGCCCGTCTACGTGCTGCAATCGGACTTCGACAAGTATGGGGACACCCTGCCGGTCGGCCCGGACGCGCCACTGTGGCCCATCCTTCGTGATGTGGCTGACCTGGGCAGCCCCAGCGGGGAGATCTCCGGTGACAATTGGAATCTCATCACCGCCCTGGCCCGCCCGGTGGTCCGAGATGCCGACGGCGCGCAGTTCACCCGCCGCAACGGGCTCGTCATGGGGACTCCGCTGGTCCCGATGCTGGCGAATCTCGCCGTTTTACCGATGGACACCGCGGTGCTCGGTATCGACGGCATCTTCTACGCCCGCTACAACGATGATTTCATCCTCGCCCATCCGGACCTTGCCGCGATTCGCGCGGCAGACGACCGGATCACGGGGGTGATCGGCGATTTGGGTGTCAGCCGCAAGGCCGACAAGGAGCGCCGGACAGCGTTGAGCGCCAACGGGATGCCCTCATCGGCGGACCCCGCGTATCGGGGTGGCAATCGGATTGATTGCCTGGGCCTGTCCGTCAGCCATGCCGGTACCGTGGCGGTCGGCCCGCACCGGTTGCGCCGGTTCATCGCGCGGGTGACGACGCGGATCGACGGGGCCGCACCAGCCCTGGCGCAGCTGCCGGCTACCGAACGGGCCCGGCACCTGGTCGCGGCGGTGAACGTGATGTTGGATATCACCAACCCTTTTGCGGTTCAGGGTTTGTCATCCCTGCTCGACAGTACGACTGATCGCGGTGTCCTCAAGGATCTTGACTACCGGATTGCACGGAAAATCGTTCAGGTTGCGACCGCGCGGCCCGGTGTTCGCGGGTTCCGACTGCTGGCACCGCGGGTGCTTTATCGCGAACTGGGTCTGGTGTCGCTGGTGCACCTGCGGAACTTGCGCTGATCTGGGGAGGTGCGGTTCAATTCCGCGGAGGGCGCGGATCCCGCTCACGGGCGGATTTTCCCGAAGGACCACAGAGGCTGCGGCTTTCGATCCTTCATTTTTTCGTTTTCCCCCGCGCCCTCCCCCGCCCTGGGTCAGGACCGGTAGTAGCGCCCCAGGAAGTCATCCTTTAACTCATCGAAGTCACCAGCGATGATGGCATCGCGGATCCGGTCGACGAGTCTGATGATGAAGCGTTCGTTGTGGATGGTGCACAGTGTGGCGGACAGGATCTCCTTGGCCTTGAACAGGTGGTGAATGTATGCCCGGGTGTAGTGCGCGCAGGTGTAGCAGTCGCACTCGGCGTCGATCGGGGTGAAGTCACGTCGGTACCGGGCCCCGGTGATGTTGTAACGGCCGGCCCGCGAGTACACCGCCGCGTTGCGGGCCACCCGGGACGGCGAAACGCAGTCGAACGTGTCCGCCCCGGCGGCGATCGCGGCGAACAGATCATCCGGTTCGCTGATGCCGAGCAGGTGCCGCGGTTTGGAGTCGGGCAGTTCGTCGGTACACCAGCCGATGATGGTGGCCAGGTTCTGCTTCTCCAGCGCGCCGCCGATCCCGTACCCGTCGAACCCGATTCCGTCGGCGTCGACGATGGACTCCAGGCCACGGCAGGCCTGGCGGCGTAGATCTTCGTAGTGGGCGCCCTGAACCACACCGAACAGGGCCTGCTCGGCATCGGCGGGAGCCGCTGCCGCGGCCAACCGACGGTGCTCATCCAGGCAACGCTGCGCCCAGGCGGTTGTGCGTGCCAGCGACTCCTCCTGGTAGGCGCGGGTGTTGACCAGGGTGGTCAGTTCGTCGAACGCGAAGATGATGTCCGCCCCTAGCTGATGCTGAATCCCGATGGAGACCTCTGGGGTGAATCGGTGTGTCGACCCGTCCAGGTGCGAGACGAAGGTGACACCCTCATCATCGACGTGGGCCAGGCGCTGTTTGCCGTGAGCGATGAGATCGTCGGACTGGGTGCGCTCCGGGTCCTCCATGAGAACCTTGCGGAAGCCTGCGCCGAGCGACATGATCTGGAATCCGCCGCTGTCGGTGAAGGTCGGGCCCGGCCAGTTCATGAATGCCCCTAGCCCACCGGCCTCCGCCACGATGTCCGGGCCCGGCTGCAGATAGAGATGGTAGGCGTTGGCCAGCACCGCCTGGGCGCCCAACTCGGCCATGGCTTCCGGCAGCACCGCCTTCACGGAGGCCTTGGTTCCCACCGCGATGAAGGCCGGAGTGCGAATGTCCCCGTGCGGGGTGTGGATCACCCCGCTGCGGCCCCGGCCGTTGGCCAACTCGGACTCGACGGTGAAGTACCCCACGCCAGTCATCTAACCAATTGGTCCGAAGCCACCGGCTCTCAGGAGCGTTTCGCCGGAGTGGTACCGGCTTTCTTACGGCGACGCGACGGCGCTTTCTTCCCGGCGGTGCCCACCGCCCGCTCAAGCTCACCCAACGAGTCGTCGAGGTGGCCGAGCATGCGCTGCAGGCTGGGGACGCTGCGCCGGCATCCAACCAGGCCGAAGTCCAGGTTGTCGGCATTGTTGGACAGGGTGATGTTGAGCGCCTGGCCGTCCAGCGCGATCGACAGCGGGTAGTTCCCATCGAGCCGGGCGCCGTTCCAGTACAGCGGATCTCGGGAGCCCGGGACATTGGAGATCACCAGATTGAACGGCGGTGCGGCCGAACCGATGGACGGAGCCAACATCGACAGCAGCAGCGGCGAGACGTTGAATGCGGACAGCGCGATCTGTTGCAGTTTGGGTAGCTGCCGGAACACCTCTTTGTTGTCGTGCATCGAGGTACTGACCTCGGCCAGTCGCTTGGCGGGATCATCGAGATCGGTGGCCAGGCTGGCCAGGAGCGCCCCGACCTGATTACCGCCGCTGGAGTCGTCGTCACGCAGGCTCACCGGCACCATCGCGATGAGCGGCCGGTCCGGCAATGCGTTCTGCTCCAGCAGATAGGCCCGCAGTGCGCCACCGCAGACGGCTAACACGACATCGTTGAGTGTCACCCCGGCGGCCTGTTTGATCGCCGCGAAACGCGCGATCGGCCAGGACTGCGCCGCACACCGCCGGGCCCCTCCGATCGGCACGTTGAGGATGGTCCGCGGCGCCCCGAAGGGGAGGGTCAACTGCTGTTCGAATAACCCCTTCTGCGCCAGGAATAGAGCCGAGGGACCCAGTCCGGCAATGGATTCGGCAATTTTCACCACCTCGCCAAACCGTGACGGCCGCGCCTTGCGACTGCCGGACGGTCGCCCATTGGTGCCCCACATGATCCGGGCGGTCGTATCGTCCGGGTCGGTGGCCAACGCCCGGCGCATGATCCGCATGGCGCTGACACCGTCGATGAGGGCGTGGTGGATCTTGGTGTAGATCGCGACCCGACCGTCGTCGAGACCCTCGACCAGATGACTCTCCCACAGCGGACGGTGCCGATCGAGCAGTGTCCCATGCATCCGCGAGGTGAGCTCCAGCAGCTCACGCACCCGGCCCGGGGACGGCAGTGCCGAGCGCCGCACGTGGTACTCGAGGTCGATGTCCCGGTCGAACGCCCAGGTGAGGTTGGCGATTCCGCCGAGCAACTCGGCGGGGTGCTTGCGGAAGGTGGGTGTGACGTCCTCGCTGGCGATCAAGCCCTGATAGATGTCTCGGAGGAAGTCCGGACCCGCGCCCTCGGGCGGCTCGAACAGCTGCAGACCGCCGACGTGCATCGGATGCTCGCGCGACTCCGCGAGCAGGAACATCGAATCGACCGGCGAGATCAGTTCCACGCGTCTTGCCTCCACTGGGTCCCACTCAAACCACTCAAACCTTTTCAAGCTGATTGAAACTGTAGGCCAGGCAGCGACCCGCGGAGCTTGTTGCGACAGAAAGCCGGCCGCGGCGGACCGGGCCGACCCGAACCGTCGGTAGATCAAACGCCCGCTTGAGCGTCCGCGGTGTCAGAGCACCGAAGCGGCTCGGTCGCTGCTGCCGATCTCGGTGAGGTCGCCCACTCGGTAGGCGGTCACCGTGGTGTCGCCCACCGCGTAGAGAACGTCGCCGATGCGCACCGTGCGCAGGACGGGTTCGTCGGTGTGGATCTCACCGACCACCTCCAGGCCGTCCGGGGTGACCCGCAACACCTTGAGGAACTGGTCGTAGCGGTAGACCCCCTGCGCGTCGCGGCCACTGCCGGCCACCGGGAGCACCAGTAGCCCGTCCGCCGCCGAGTACAGCACGGCATGGTGATCGAACTGGGCACTGGACCACGACCACTGGTAGCCCGGGTCGAGGAATTCGCGTTCGATCTGGTTCAGGTTGGTCCCGTCGCTGACGTCGAACAGCGAGGCGTGCAGGTGGGTGTTCCCGGTTGCGGTGTCCCGCTCCTGGCCGATGCCCAGCAGCAGTCCGTCACCGACCGGCTGAAGGTAGTTGGAGAAACCCGGCACGATGAGTTCGCCGAGCAACACCGGTTCGGCCGGATCGCTCAGGTCCACCGCGAACAACGGATCGGTCTGCAGGAACGTCACCAGATAGCCGGTATCGCCGATGAACCGGACGGCGTAGAGCCGTTCACCCGGCGCCAGACCGGTCACTTGACCGACCTCGTCGAGGGTGTCCCCGGCGGTATCGAGAATGTAGATACCGCTGTCGTTTCGGCTGTCCCACACCCCGTCGACCAGCTGCGAGCTCGCGGTGTGAGTGGCCACCCGCAGGTAGCCGTCCTGCTCGTCCATGGCGAACTGGTTGATCAACGTGCCGGAGACGACACCGTTGGCCCGCCAGCCGATCTCGGTTCCGGAGACGGCGAAGCGGTCGATGCGGGTGTCGGTGGACCAGCCCGAATCGTTGTAGTGGTTCTCGTTGGAGGCCACGTACAGAGCGTCGGCAGTCATGTACACGGCACCGCCGCCGGCGGACACCAGCGCGCCGACGCTGTCGGCGAAGCCTGCGCCGTCCCGCGCGGAGTCCACCGAGACCGCGGTCAGGAGCATCGGCTGTCCGTCGCTGTTCGGACGTACGATGTCGCCCGCCGCGGCGACCAGCCCCAGATCGACCTGATTGCCGTCCGCGTCGACGGCGTAGGCGTGCGGCAGCGCGAGATTCCCGATCTGCGAGCCGACCCGGGCGACGTAGGCATCCCAGGTCTCATAGGTTCGGTAGGCGGTGATGTCGGAGCCACCCCAGGGCCGCTTCAGCAGCGCGTCGAGCTGGCCATCGAGGTCATCGGCGTCGCTGGTCTTCGTCACCGGGGTTTCGATGTACTGCGGTGCGGGCAGGTTCAGGGACCGCTGCAGGACCAGGTAGACCACACCGTCGACGGCGCGCGAACTCTGGTAGCCGCCGTCGAAGACGGTCTCGCTGACCACCGCCGGCGCGGTCCGGTCCGAGACGTCGTAGACGGTCATGGTGGTCTGCGGGTTCCATTGCCACGGGCCCCAGTAGTCGGCGGCGATCCGCATCGTCGGGCCGTACCAGCCGGAGCCGGTCTGGGTGATCACCGTGAGCCGATCCCCGGACAGGTACGAACCGAGAACGTCGCCGGACAGTGCCGACTCCGAGGCCACGGTCAGATCGGTCCGCACGATCGTCAGCCGGCCGTTATGGGCCACGTAGACGTACTGACCGTCGGTCTCGACGAAATCGGCCTCGTCGACACCGTCGACCTGGGTGTTGGTGTCCGAGACGCCGCCGCCGACGCCGCCGTCGGTCTCCGACTTGAAGTAAACCGGCCATGGGCCGTAGCCGTAGCCGTAGCCGTACACCGGGACGGTCTGTCCGAACAGGTCGCCGTACTGCTGCTGGGCCAACTCCAGCAGGTAGGCGTTCAATTCCGCCTCCGTCATCCCGGTGTCGGGGGCGAGGGTCTCACCGGTGCTCTGACCGGCGCCCAACTCCGGGAACACTGTGGTCAGCGTGCGACGGACCAGCAGCAGCGCGCCTTCGAGGAACTCGGTGATCGGGCTGGCGGGCAGGCCGGTCAGCCAGTTCGAGGCCGAGTCGAAGAACACACCGACCGCGGCGCTGATCGCCGCAACCGGCCCTGTCGGGGCCTTGGCCGGGAGGGTGACCACGGGGGCCGACCCGGCTTCCGGCGAGACCGGTCCGGCGACGGTGGCCACACTCGACGCGGGGGCGGGATCGGTCTCGGCGGCCGCCTGCGTGGACGGACCCGGTGTCACGGCCGACTCGGCGTTGCCGGACGGGTCAGTGCCGGTGCTGCCGCCGGTCGCGGTCCCGGCCGGTGCACCGGGGTTGGGGTTGGGGTTCTGAGCCTGCGGGATGGTCGGGACGACTTGTGGCCGCCGTCCGGGGACCCGAGTCGCCGAGCTTGATCCGATGGCCCCGACCACTATCGGGACGGCACCGGTGGCCGCCGCCGCTTCGGGGATGCCCGGACTCAACCGGCCGCGACGGGTGATGTCGCCCGCGCCCCCGGTGGTTCCGATAGTTCCGGTGGTTGCCGACCGGGTTGCGCGGGCCCGGTCGGGTGCCGCGGGCCGGTCGGACCCCGCGGCCGAGACCGCCGCCGGGCCGTCATCGGCCGACTCGGCCCCGTCGGCCGCCGCGGTCGGCGGCACAGCGAGGGACAACCCCAGTGCCACCGCGGCGACCCCGGCCCGTGAACCACGCTTGACTACCGACATCAGCCTCGCACTTCCGCCCCAAAACCTGAGTTTTTACTGTGGAAAGAGTTAACCACAGCTGTGACGATACCCGGGGCAGATGCACAAGCGAAGCAGGAATGCGCTGCTGGATAACCGCTGCAACGGCCCGCTCAGCCTGGTCGACCACTCAGGCCCGTCTATGTTGGCGGCGGTGTACGGTTCGGACATGCCGCTGCGGTACGTCGATCCCCGCCGGAGGCGCGGGCGTGGCTACCGGGTCGCTGAGAGCTTCGGGCGCTCACCCGCGGGGCAGTGGTTCGCCCGCCATGTCTCGACCCGACTCGACCCTCTGCTCTACCGCGCAACGGGTGGACATTTCACGACCTCGATGGGCGTCGTTGTCAACGCGCCGCTGGTGACAATCGGTGCCAAGTCGGGTCAGCCGCGGGAGGCGCAGCTCACCTACTTTCATGACGGCGCCGATCCGATCCTCATCGCCTCGAATTTCGGCGGCCATAAGCACCCGGCGTGGTATTACAACCTGAAGGCAAACCCCGAATGCCGCTTCGGCGGCGAGGACTTCCTCGCCAGCGAGGTAACCGATCCCGAAGAACACGCCCGCCTGTACGCGCTTGCTGAGCAGGTCTACGCCGGGTACGGCGACTACCTCGCCAAGACCGCCCCCCGCGGACGCCGGACACCTCTGTTCCGGCTGAGTGCCACCCAGTAGCTCCCGATTGGGCCGCCGCAGCCGTTGGTGGTGGCACCTAGGGTCGGCACCCCCGTCACGGCCCCGTCTGGATTTGACTGCAAGGCTCAATTCAACTTGACGACATTCTCTTCAGTTCAGTCGAGAGATCAGGCAAAAAGTGGGCAGGCGATGGGCAACGGGCGCCGGGAGAGCCCCGCTTCATGGAGCCCTGGGCTGCTCGAACGGCCGGGTAATCGTGGCGGTGGCGGAGGGATTTGAACCCTCGGACGGGGGTTACCCGTCACACGCTTTCGAGGCGTGCTCCTTAGGCCGCTCGGACACGCCACCGCGTTGCAGCTTACGGTCAGCGCCGCGCTAGCCCAAATCGCGCTGACGGCGAAAGAAGGCCTCCAGCAGGTCTGCACACTCGCCGGCCAGCACACCTCCGCGAACCTCGGGCCGGTGGGTCAGACGTCGGTCCCGCACGACGTCCCAGAGCGAGCCCGCTGCACCGGTCTTGGGCTCCCATGCGCCGAAAACGAGGCGCGCGACCCGGGCCATCACCAACGCACCCGCGCACATGGTGCAGGGCTCGACCGTCACCGCGATCGTGGCGCCCTCAAGTCGCCAACCGTCGCCGAGTCTCGCCGCAGCGGCCCGCAGGGCCAGGATTTCGGCGTGCGCAGTCGGATCTCCGCGGGCTTCACGCGCATTGGCGGCCCTGGCCAGTTCGGCCCCGTCGGCGGCGAAGACCACCGCGCCGATCGGGACGTCGTCGGAGTCGGCTTCGGCCGCGGCGGCGATGGCCGCACGGATCAAGGATTCATCCGTGAGCGCACTCACCGATCGAGGCGGTCGAGCACCGCCGAGAGCTCCTCGGCGAAACCCATCTCGCGGGCGATCCGGCCGATCTGTTCGTCGGCGTAGAGGTCGGTTTCGGACAGGATCACTCCCAGCACCGCCTCGGACAGCCCGAGATCGGCTAGAACGCCCAGGTCGCCCTCGTCGAACGGGTCGCAATCCTCGAGATCATCCAGGTCGATATCGGCATCCAGTTTTTCCAGCACCTCGGCGGCGATGGCGTAGTCCAGAGCGGCGGTCGCGTCGGACAGCAGCAGCCGAGTCCCCGACGGGGCGGGCCGGACGATGAGGAAAAACTCGTCATCGACGTCGAGCAACCCGAACACCGCCCCGGCACTGCGCAGCTCCCGCAACTCCGTCTCCGCGGCGGCGAGACTGACCAACGCCTCCGGGTTCATCGACGCGCAGCGCCAGGCCGTACCGTCGCGCACGACGGCCAACGCGAACCCGAAAGGGGTCTCGTCGGACCCGGGAGCGGGCGCTCGCTGTACCTCCATGGCGGCATACGCTAGTCCCTGATCAGGGCCGCTGACTAGCTGGTAACGGCGCCGGCCGGCCGGTATGTCAACCTGGAAAGCGTGACCATGACACCGGTGTGCGTCCTCGGGCTCGGGCTGATCGGCGGCTCGGTGTTGCGCGCGGCCGTCGCCTCCGGACGGGAGGCGTTCGGTTACAACCGTTCCGCCGGGGGAGCCCGGGCGGCCCAGGCGGACGGGTTCGCCGTCGGCACCGACCTCACCGAGGCGTTGACCTGGGCCGCCGAGCGCCGAGCCCTGATCGTGTTGGCGGTCCCGATGCCCGCAGTGAGCCAGTTGCTCAGCTCCATCGGGCGGTTGGCCGCCGATTGTCCGCTGACCGATGTCATCAGCGTCAAAGGTCCCGTTCTCGAGGAGGTGCGCGCGGCCGGGCTGCTCGACCGCTACGTGGGCGGCCACCCGATGGCCGGGACCGCACAATCCGGCTGGCCGGCCGGGAATGCCGACCTGTTCACCGGCTCGCCCTGGGTGATCAGCGTGGACGAGCACGTCGACCCGGCCGTCTGGTCCGATGTGATGCATCTGGCGCTGGACTGCGGGGCCGTGGTGGTGCCGGCCGTGTCCGATGAGCACGATCATGCCGCCGCCAGCATCTCCCATCTGCCGCATCTGCTGGCCGAGGCCCTCGCCGTCACCGCCGGGGAGGTGCCGCTGGCCTTCGCGCTGGCAGCCGGATCGTTCCGGGACGGCACCCGGGTGGCCGGCACCGCCCCGGATCTGGTCCGTGCGATGTGCGAGGCGAATGCCGATCAGCTACTGCCGGCACTCGACCGGGCCATGGACTTGCTGCGGGACGCCCGGGAGTCGTTGGCCGGCAAGGGCTCGGTCGCCGGATTGGTGGACGCCGGACACTCCGCCCGGGTCCGTTTCGAGAGCTTCCCGCGCCCCAACTTCGTGACGGTGGTGCTGGGCGACGGCAACTGGCGCGCGGACCTTGCCGCGGCCGGACGCTCAGGTGCGGTGATCAGATCCGCTCTGCCAGGCCCGGATAGTCGATGATGAATCCGTCGTCGTCGACGGTGATGGTGGTTTCGGCGACCGGAGAGTGCAGTTTGATCCCCTCGCCACCGGCCACGCCGCAGCTGGTGTAGGTGATCGTGGCAGGGCTGACGGTCAACTGCGGCAGGTAGACGTAGACCACCGGAATGCTCACCGATTCCGCCGTGCGGTGCAGCCCGGTCCGGCGGATCGGCAGGGCGTTGAAGAACGGGCTGAAGACGACGTCGACGTCCACGGCGCCTCCATAGGCGCCACGCGACTCGCCCTGGTGGTCGGTCACCAACCACATGTTCTCCTCATCACGGGCGATCGACATCTGCCGATCCCGCTCCGCGAGGGTGACGGTGAGCGACAGCCGCCTGGTGGCGCCGCGATCGTCGGTCACCAGGTCGTAGGAGGCACTGAACGCGGGATCGACCTCGGTGGCGGCCGAGACGATCCGGCCGTGCGCCTTGATCCGGTTGCCCGAAACCTGCACCCGGGCCGACTCGATCCGCGACACATCGGGGGAACGCCAGGTCAGAATCGCCGGCCAGTGTCGCTGGCTCGAACCCTCGGATGCAGTTACCACCCTTCTACCGTAGGGGACGGCCCACCTGGGTTGTAGTCGGGAGTCCGCCCCGATTGACCGGCGTCCAGACGCACCTCGTCGTCGAGCAGAGGCTGCGGCAACCGGCGCCGCAACCTTCCCGTTCCCGGCAGCGACGCCCAGACCACCATCGCCAGCAGGCCGTCCAGCAGCAAGGCCAACGCCGTCACCATCAGCGCCCCCACCAGCGCCAGATAGAACTGCCGGATCTTGATCCCGTCGATGAGATAGCGGCCCAGCCCACCCAGGCTGGCGTAGGCGGCCACCGTCGCGGTAGCGACCACCTGCAAGGTGGCGGTGCGCAGACCTCCGAGGATGAGCGGCAGGGCGTTGGGCAATTCGACCCGGGTCAGCACCTGCCGGCCGGACATGCCCATCGCCCGTGCGGCGTCGGTGATCTTCGGGTCGACATTGGCGATTCCCGAGTAGGTGCCGGCCAACAGCGGTGGTACCGCCAGCAGGGTCAGGGCCACGGTCGGCGGCAGCAGGCCCAGGCCCCACAGCAGCACCGCGAGCAGCAACACCCCCAGCGTCGGCAGCGCACGCAACGCGTTGACCGCTGTAACCACCAGGAAGGATCCCCGGCCGGTGTGACCGATGGCCAGCCCGATCGGAACGGCGATCAGCACCGAGACCGCCACCGCCACTCCGGTGTACTGCAGGTGCTCGATGATCCGGGCACCCAGTCCGGCCTTCCCGGTCCAGTTCCCCGCGGTGAAGATGTAGTCCAATGCCTGCTGCAGGAAGTTCATGCCGCCGCCTTGGTCTTCCGGGCCCACGGTGTGATGAGCCGCCCGGCCAGCAGGATGAGGACGTCGATGATGACCGCGAGCACGAAGATCGCGACGATGCCGGCCACGATCTGATCGCTCTTATCGGATTGGTAGCCCTCGGTGAACCACGTTCCCAGGCCTCCGATTCCGATGACGGAGCCGACGGCCACCATCGAGATATTGGTGACCGCGACCACCCGCAGGCCAGCGGTGAGAACCGGGATCGACAGCGGCAGTTCAACTTTGAGGAGCTGGCCGATCCGGGTGTAGCCCACCGCCGCGGCGGCGTCGCGGACGTGGGCCGGGACGGCGTCCAACGCCTCCGGCACGGCCCGCACCAGCAGTGCGGTGGTGTAGAGGGTCAGCGCGATAATCACGTTGGCCTCATCGAGAATCCGGGTCGGGATGATCAGCGGCAGCACCACGAACAGCGCCAGCGAGGGAATCGTGAAGATGATGCTGGCCGCCAGGGTCGTCAGTCGGCGCAACATGACATGCCGCCACACCAGTGCGCCCACCGGAACGGCGATCAACAAACCCAGTAGTACCGGGACCAACGAGAGGCGCAGGTGGATCAACGTCAGCGACCAGGCGCTGTCGAGGTGGGTGAACAGATAGTGCAAGGGATTTCAGTCCGTCTCCGGCGCGGGCTCCGACTCGGCGACCATCGCGGGTTCCGGCGGGTGTCCGTGCTCACGCTCCGGTTCCAGTTCCTGCCGCTGCCCCTCGAGTGAGTCGATCACGTCATCGGCCATGGTGCCGCCGATCACCGCACCAGAGTCGTCGACTGCGACCGCGATCCCCGATGGGGAGGACAGCGCGGAATCGAGCGCGGTGCGCAGGGTGCCGCCAGGACGGAACAGCGAGCCGCCGGCTGTCACGCTGTCGTACAGCGTGTCTCCGTCCCGGTGACATTCGACGCCATCGGCGTCGATCCAGCCGAATGGCGAGCCGTCGGGGTTGGTGACCAACCGCCACTCATCGGTTCCCAGGACAAGTGTGTCTATCTCGTGCTCGGTAACCGTCGCGACCGGTTTCAGCTCCAGATTGGACGCGGTGAAGAACTGCAGCAGTCGATAGCCGCGGTCGGTACCGATGAAACCGGCCACGAACTCGTTGGCGGGATTGGACAACAGCCGCGCCGGGGTGTCGTACTGCTGCAGCTTTCCGCCCACACCGAAGACGGCGACCGCGTCACCGAGTTTGACGGCCTCGTCGATGTCGTGGGTCACGAACACGATGGTCTTGTGTAGGTCGTTTTGCAGGCGCAGCATCTCGGCCTGCAATTCGTCGCGCACCACCGGATCCACGGCCGAAAACGGCTCGTCCATCAACAGGATCGGCGGATCCGCGGCCAGGGCGCGAGCCACCCCCACCCGCTGCTGCTGACCCCCGGAAAGCTGGGCGGGATAACGCGCGCCGAGCTTAGGGTCCAAGCCGACCCGTTCCAGGACATCGTAGGCCGCCCGACGGGCAGCACGGCGGGACTCACCATTGAGCATCGGCACCGTCGCCACATTGTCGATCACCCGCTGGTGGGGCATCAGCCCACCGCTCTGAATCACGTACCCGATTCCCAGGCGTAGCTTGACCGGGTTGACCTTCGAGACATCCTGTTCGCCGACGGTGATCGTTCCCGAGGTCGGCTCGACCATCCGGTTGATCATCCGCATGGAGGTCGTCTTACCGCAGCCGGACGGCCCGACGAACGCGGTGAGAGTGCCCTCGGGTACCTCCAGGGTCAGATCATCGACCGCCACCGTTCCGTCCGGATAACGTTTGGTGACGCCGTCGAAAGTGATCATCTATTTGGTGCCGATCGGGGTGTCGAAACCGTTGTCGCGCAGCCATTTTTGGGCTGCTTCCTTCGGATCGACCCCAGAGTTGCCTGCGACCGAGATGTTGAGTTCGGTCAGGCCTTCGGTGGTCATCGCCGCCGACACTGCATCCAGCACGGTCTTGATCTCGTCGGACATTTTCTGCGAACTGACCAACGGAACGACATTACCCGGCAGGAAGTTGTTCTTCGGATCCTCAAGCACCACCAGCTTGTTCTGCGGGATCGCCGGTGAGGTGCTGAAGATGTTGGCCGCGTCGACGGTTCCGTCCGTCAGCGCCCGCACGGTGGCCGGGCCGCCACCGTCGTTGATCGCGATGAAATTGTCCGGCTTGATATCCAAGTCGTACAAGGCTTTTAGACCCGGCAGCCCCTCGGTGCGTTTCAGCAACTCCGATGGCCCGCCGAACTTAACCTCCGCCGAACGCGACGCCAGGTCACCGATAGTTTTGAGATCCCATTTACGCGCTGTCGCCTCGGTTACCGCGACGGTATCGCTGTCGGTGGCCGAAGAAGGGACAAGCATCGCGAGGTCCCCGGGCAACGCCTGATACAACGCCAGTTCGACTTTGTCCGGGTCGGTGACGGTGTTGTCCGGCTTGAAAAACTGCAGCAGGTTTCCGGTGTAGTCGGGTATCACGTCGATGGAGTGGTCGCGCAGTGCCGGGATGTAGGTTTCCCGGCTGCCGATACCGAACTTGCGTTCCACGGTGAACCCGTTGGTTTGGAGTACCTGGGCATAGATCTCGGCGATGATCTTCGATTCCGGGAAGTCCGCCGAACCGACCACTACCGATTTGAGATCGCCCGAAACCGAGCCGCCACCCATCGGATTCGTGCTGCCGCAGGCACCAAGTGCCGGCAGCGCGAGGGCGAGCATGATCGTGGCCAACCAGCGTCGCACCAATTCGTCCTTTCGCCCCGCTCTTTCCGACCTTGTCCACTCAACTTATCCATTCGAACCGCCGCCTGTCTCAGTGATGGGCTCCTCAATCGGCATGCTGTTACGGTCCCGTTGCGGGTTTGGTGGTTTCCTTCCGGGCTCTGACGAGTGAGAATGGCCTTATGAGCAGCGAGTCGAAGAACCCGCCCGGCGAATCTGCGTCGTCAGCGGTCGTCGAGCCGAAAACAGGAAATCTTCCCGCAGATGAAACTGCGGATGTGAAATTCACCCGCGCTGCGGCCCTGTGGTCCTCGCTGATCCTGGGGTTCCTGATCCTGATCGTGCTGCTGATATTCATCACGCAGAACACCGCCGTCACGGAGTTCACCTTCCTGGGCTGGCACTGGGATCTCCAGTTGGGGGTCGCGATTCTGCTCGCGGCGGTGGGCGGAGGTCTGGTGACTGCCGGAGTCAGTGCCGCCCGGATGTTCCAGTTGCGGCGCGCCGCGAAGAAGAACCTGCATCTCGCGCTGAAGAAATAGCCGCCGTAGGACGTTCACCCGACAGGCGCTGATAACCGGGTCGGCAGCGCCGCTCAGCGCAGTCGGTTCGGCAGCAGATCCCAGACGTGTTCGGTGCAGTTGACTGCGGCAACGGAAAACCTGCCGGTACGCGAGTAGCGCAGCTGGGTCACCGATGCGTAGTCGATCGGGAAGGACAACGGATTCGGGGTCGTGAGAATCTCGTGCAGAATCACGTTGATCACCCCACCATGGCTGAAAACCGCGACGGTGTCACCCGATCCGGCGAGGGCCACGATATCGGCCAGCCCAGCCCGGACCCGGCCGCGGAAGGCCTCGACGTCCACCGCGTCCGGCAGCATGCCCCGGACCATTCGGTCCCATTCCTCGGGGCGTTCGCCGCGGACCTGCTCGAGGGGAACGTAGTGCGACGTCCCGCGGTCGTACTCGGCCAGTCGTTCGTCGGTATCGACGGTGAGTCCGCGGTCGGCCGCCACCGGCCCCGCCGTCTGGATCGCCCGCCGTTGTGGGCTGCTAACCAGCCGGCTGATCGAGAAACGGGCCAGCGCATCCGGGAGCCGACGGGCCTGCTCGAGGCCCTCGGCAGTGAGCTCCGGATCAGACCCCTCACCGGCTTCGGTGCGCCGCGGCAGCGCGTGCCGGATCAGCAGCAACAGCATGGCACGCACCCTAACCCTGGCCTGCAGGGATGTTCGTCCTACGGTGACCAGCCGGCCGAGATCGGAGGCGCGGCATCGTTTCTGATGTCCGATGCGCTAAGTGTGCGCCCACGGCGAAACTGCGGCCGATTTGTCGCAGGGAGTGCACGGTCGGCGCCGACGATTCAAGGGGTGATGATATTGAAGTCGGGGTCCGGGCGGTCGAGGACACTGAGGAACATCTCCACGGCGCCGGAATCACCGGTGACGTCCAGACCCGGTGAGCTGAAATCGCCTAGCGCGGCGGCCATCAGCCGCATTTTAGCGGCCAGGGTGACCGTCGCGGCGGCGGTTGCCTGCTCAGCGGGTCGCTTGCGGTAGATCAGAACCCCGTTGCGCAACGTCAGCCGGTAGTTGACGGCGAGGTCGGCGAAGGTCACATCCATGGCCAGGTCCAGATCCCAGGCGCGGGGACCGTTGACCGAGATCGCCAACACATCGAACATCTGCTCCGGGGTGAGTTGGCTGAGCATGGTTGGGGCTGAGGTACTGACCGGGGTGCCGAAGTTGCCGGTCCGCAGTTCGGCGGATCCGGACAGGAAGAAATTTCGCCAGGTAGCGCACTCCGCCCCGTAACCCAGCTGCTCGAGGGTGTCGGCGTACAAGGCCCGCGCAGCCGTATGGCTCTCGCCGGTGAAGATGACATGGTCCAACAATGTTGCCGCCCAGCGGAAGTCACCGGAATCGAAGGCCGCTCGGGCGGTATCCACCACCCGGTCGGCCCCGCCCATCGCCGCGACATATCGCGGGGCCAGCGCCTCCGGCGGATGCTGCCACAACCGGGCCGGATTACCGTCGAACCAGCCCATGTAGCGCTGGTAGACGGCCTTGACGTTGTGGTTCACCGAGCCGTAGTAACCATGGGTGTGCCAGGCCTTCTCCAGCGCGGGCGGCATGGCGAAGTCCTCGGCGATCTCGATTCCGGTGCGGCCCCTGTTCAACTGCCGCAGCGTCTGATCATGCAGGTAGGCGTACAGGTCCCGTTGTAGCGAAAGGTATTCAACGATACGTTCGCGGCCCCAGGTCGGCCAGTGGTGCGAGGCGAACACCACATCGGCGCGATCGGCGAAGGTGTCGATCGCCTCAGTCAGGTAGCCCGACCAGGCGCGTGGGTCACGAACCAGAGCACCGCGCAGGGTCAGCAGATTGTGCAGGTTATGTGTGGCGTTCTCGGCCATACACAGCGCCCGGAAGCGCGGGAAGTAGAAGTGCATCTCAGCCGGAGCCTCGGTACCGGGTGCCATCTGAAACTCGATCTCGACCCCGTCGACGGTGTGTGTCTCACCGGTCGTGGTGATATCGAGGGTCGGCACGATGATGCCCACCTCGCCGGTGGACGGCGCCTGTCCCAGCCCACAGCCAACCTGACCCTGTGACCCGCGGTCCAGAGCGGAGCCGTACATGTAGGCGGCCCGGCGCGTCATCGCGGTTCCGGCATAGACGTTTTCCTGCACCGCGTGCCCGATGAAGCCCTCCGGGGCCAGCACCGGGACCTTGCCCGCGTCGACCTCGGCCTGGGTGGTGACTCCCAACACCCCGCCGAAGTGGTCGACATGGCTGTGGGTGTAGATCACGGCACTCACCGCTCGATCTCCCCGTTGTGTCCGGTAAAGGGCCAGGGCCGCCGCAGCCGTCTCGGTGCACACCAACGGATCGATCACGATGACACCGGAGTCGCCCTCGATGAACGTGATGTTCGACAGATCCAAACCGCGAACCTGATAAATCCCTTCGACCACCTCGTAGAGGCCTTGTTTCGCGGCCAGTTCGGACTGCCGCCACAGGCTCGGGTGCACCGACGGGGGCGCCTCACCGTGTAAGAACCCGTAGGCGTCGTTGTCCCACACCACCCTGCCGTCGGCGGCCGTGATGACGCAGGGCTGTAGCGAACCGAGGAAGCCGCGGTCGGCGTCGGCGAAATCACGGGTGTCGTCAAACGGGAGCGAACTGCGGTGACCTGCGTTGGCTGCTGCGACGGCCGGTGTCGGCGATTTCTGGTCCATTCCGCGGATTCTTCCGCGCAGCACCCGATGACGCCACAGTGACCCGCGGAGTTGTCGACCGACCGAGTCAGCGCGCGGCCGACTCGACCTCATATGGCAGGCGGACGATGAACTCCGTGCGGCCCGGCGTACTGCGGAGATCGATCGTTCCATGGTGCGCGCGCACCACCGCGGCGACGATCGCCAGGCCCAGACCGGTGGAGCCATCCTTGTGTGAGCGCGAGGTATCGGCGCGAGCGAACCGCTCGAACACCTCGGACTGCAGATCGACGGGAATGCCGGGCCCGTCGTCCAGCACGCGCAGCACCGCCCCGCCGGACGCGCCGCTGAGCGCCAGCGTCACCGACGTGCCGGCCGGGGTGTGGACCCGGGCGTTGGACAACAGGTTGGCCACCACCTGATGCAGCCGGTCATCGTCGCCGATGACGACCACCGGTTCACCCGGCAGATCAAGATTCCAGCGGTGGTCAGGTCCGGCGGCCTGGGCATCGCTGATCACGTCGGCGCACAGCCTCGACAGATCGACCGGTTGGCGGTCAAGGGGACGGCCGGAGTCCAGCCGGGCCAGCAACAGCAGATCCGCCACCAGATGGGTCATCCGCGCGGCTTCGGACTCGACCCGGCTCATCGCGTGGGCTACGTCGGCGGGAACCTCGGCCCGCCGGCGCTGCGCCAGCTCGGTGTAGCCCCGAATGGCGGCAAGCGGTGTCCGGAGCTCGTGGCTGGCGTCGGCCACGAACTGACGCACCCTGCTCTCACTGGCCTGCCGGGTCGACAGCGCGGCAGTGATGTGGTCCAGCATCCGGTTGACCGCGAGGCCCAATCGGCCGACCTCGGTCCCGGGGTTGGTGTCGGCCTCGGCCACCCGGACCGGAAGCCCCACCTCCCCGCGATCGAGCGGGAGTTCGGCCACCTCCCCGGCCGCCGTGGCCACCCGCGTCAGCGGAGCCAGAGCGCGGCGCACCACGTAGCTGCCGACGACGACGGCCGCGGTCAGCGCCAGCGTGATGGAGGCCGCGAAGATCATCGCCACCCGCGCCAGGGTCTGCTCGACCTCGCGGGTGCTCAGTCCGATCACCAGGGAGGTGCCGGGCCGCCTGCCCGGAACCGTGACCATCCGGTAGCGGCCCTGACCGTCGAGGGTGCGGCTGACCGGACGCGGCTGGGCGCCAAGGTTCTGCAACTCACGAATCGCCAGGGGCGAGAGGGCGTCGCGGTCTCCCCGGCGGTTCAGGCTCCCGGCCTTGACCACCGACCCGCCGGTCACCACCGCGGCGATCATCCCGACCGGCTGACCGGGGGCATCGAGGAACTCCGGACCCGGCCGCCCGTGCCGCAGGTGAGTATCGGCAACAGGTGGCCACGGCTTCAGCCCGCGATCGAGAAACGACGAGCGCTGGGCGATCTGGAGGAGCTGGCTATCGAGTTCTCCGACCAGATACCGGTAGAGCGCAAATTCGGTGACCACGGCGATTCCTGCACATAACGTGGCCAGCAGGGCGACTTGCCCGGCCACCAGCCGGGCACGCAGCGACCATCGGCTAGGCCGCAGGTTTGAGGACATATCCGGCGCCGCGCAGCGTGTGAATCATCGGCGCCCTCCCGCTGTCGATCTTCTTGCGGAGATAGGAGATGTAGAGCTCGACGATATTGGAGCGCCCGCCGAAGTCGTAGCTCCAGACGCGGTCGAGGATCTGCGACTTGGACAGGACCCGCTTGGGGTTGCGCATCAGGAAACGCAGCAGTTCGAACTCGGTGGACGTCAGAGTGATCGGCTCGCCGGCCCGGGTCACCTCGTGGCTGTCCTCGTCAAGCACCAGGTCGCCGACCACGATCTCAGCACTATTGTCCTGCGCAGCGATCCCGCTGCGCCGCAACAGTGCCCGCAACCGCAGCACCACCTCCTCGATGGAGAACGGCTTGGTGACGTAGTCGTCGCCGCCGGCGGTCAACCCGGCGATGCGGTCCTCGAGGGCATCCTTGGCGGTCAGCAGCAGAACCGGCAGCGCTGGGGCATGCTCCCGAAGCTTGCCCAACACCTCGAGCCCGCTCATATCGGGCAGCATCACATCGAGCACAACTGCGTCAGGTCGCAGCTCACGTGCAGTCGCCACCGCCGAGGACCCGTCCGCCGCGGTGCCGATGGTCCAGCCCTCATAACGCAACGCCATGGACACCATCTCGGCCAACACAGCCTCGTCGTCGACGACCAGAATCCTGATCGGGCTGCCGTCCGCGCGCCGCATCACGACGCGCTCAGCCGCGAACGGGGCCACCGGTGAGGTCATAGCTTCCAGTATGGAAGCTGCAATGGGCCGATGCTATGCGATCGCTATGCGTCGGCTGTGCAGCTCGCCATGCTTTCCGGCGATACTTCCGCTCCGAG